>JBAUMZ010000212.1:0-2014 GCA_049578985.1 Nitrososphaeraceae archaeon | reverse complement strand
CTGTGTCTTCTCAATCTGAAACTACGTGAGCTTTCTCGTTGGTGTCATTGGCCTCAGGTTCTTTTCAATTTTGTAGCCAATACTATCGAGTTTACTTAACAGGGTAACATTGACATTTCATTAGCACCGTTACAAAATGGTAATGAGGTTGTGATAGATGTAAGGATACAGGTTCTGGTATAGACCCTGATCTAATGCCAAGGCTGTTTACCAAATTTGCTACCAGGTCAGGAACGGGACTCTATATTTCTAAAAGTATCATTGACTCTCGGTAGAAGGATATGGGCTCAGAACAATCTCGATGGCAAGGGTGCCACTTTCTTTTTCAGCCTGCCTATTTTCAAGAGCTGAGCAGCATTTCATTTCAATGCTATACCCAACCGAACAAACGAGCAATGGATTTTGTTATAATAGAGATATAGAAAAAGTCATGCGTCGAATCGTAGCTAATATAAGGTCAGATATTTGTCTGGCTTGGCTGATGTATTACTGCTTAGTCCAGTCCAATAATGAATCTGGCAGCAGAAGCAATGAACCTGGATCGACATAGATCATGTGTTAGTGCATCAGGAGAAGTACATTAGCCCCATAAATCTTGAAGAAGATATATAAGATTTAATTGGCAGATCGATTTCACCCAATCCAGATAAACTATATATTAGTTATCCTTCTAATTATGAATAACCAAAAAACCCGCAATATGGCGATTGTTGCAGCGGTAGCAGCACTATTGCTTGCAACGACTGCAATATCGGCAACATCACATAACGTATTCGCTACATACAAGAGGAATCAAGCGACATCACAAGCAAATGCTTGTGGGAATGAATTTCTGCCCACCAATGTAGGATGTCAGAACACTGGGTCTCAGATCCAAGGTGATGAAAATGGTGTGGCTTTAGCTGCTCAGCAGACGTTTCCTGAAGTAGATATGCAGAAGGACCACAAGAAAGTAAGACCAATACCACCACCACCACCATCTGCCACAGCATGTGAAAGAGCGGCACCAACTTATGCATGGGACATAACAATAAAGGCTCTGCATGAAGGGCAGTCACCAGGTGAGGATGTTCCAATCGGTACTATAGTATGTATATACCAAGGACTTGGGAACCATGAAGCCACTGTAATTGAACCGGTAGCTGGAGGAGAACCAGAAGTATATAACGCCAATGTGAATACAGACCAGCCAAATGCAAACCCACAATGTAATGGAAACGACCAACAGCTTGCTGAAGTCACATCTGACAACGGCGGTCTACCGAACAACGTAGCTCTGGGAGATATGCTCTGTGCTACAGTGGGATCCCCAATAGTAATGTAGCACCCCTCCCATATCTTTTTTTTTGATCCTGGATTGGTCCAGGTAACAGATCGACAAAGAACAACCGATATTTTAGGTTATCCATGCAAATATAGATCATAAAGGCATTGATTATAACGTTAGATCTATCATTCCTCCCTGAAAATGTGAGATCTATAATAGTTAATTCGGAAGAGATTAAATCATTTGCCATCGGTAGATCATCAGATGCTGCTTCTACTATTTCTACCACTTCTGCCCGTTCTTCTGTTGTGAAACAACATGACAATAAAACTATAATTTCTCTTAACCACAAGAAGGAATCATTAGAAGATTTTAAGATCACCTTACAAAATATACTCGCCAGAAACCATTTAGAGAACTTTACAATAGCTGAAAATACAGAAGTGGAAAACACAGTTGCGATCCTCAGACAAGGAGACCTCGAACAATTCGGAATATATGTTTGTAAGCATTGTGGAACTGTCCTTAAGAGTATCGATGAAAAAATCCTTCACGAAAGGATACATTATTTCGTATAATAGTATCATGCATTGTTACCGTCATCATCCTCATTATCCTTATTAGTTTGATCACTGTCACAGTCATCTTACCCATTCTTCTAGTTGATTATCTAAGGTATCTATGTGATGAGAGACGCTGATCAAGACAAAGAATGTTATTAGCACAATATGATAGGTGTCTTACTCT
>JBAUMZ010000211.1:0-2514 GCA_049578985.1 Nitrososphaeraceae archaeon | reverse complement strand
TAGCTCTTTCTGGATATACTGTATCTTTTGCAAATAATGGATACAGTTTCACCAGTCCATTCCTTTTCACGTATTAGATTGTACCTTCTATCGATTTCTATATGGATACACTTCCTCACAGAAGTGTAACCCATCTGTGTAAGCTATAATGTCACCTATGTTAGGACGTACAACAACTAACTAATAATAACTAATAACTGATCGCAGTATTCTGGTAGATGGTGAAGGAGTACCACTTGGTGTATGTGTAGATGGAGCTAACAGACATGAAATACAGAGCTAGACGTTGGGTTGTGGAAAGAACACACTCTTAGACGAACAAGTTTAGACCATTGCTAACAAGATGGGAAAAGAGGATAGAGAAGTATGTCAGAATGCTACATCTTGCTTGTGCATGGATCACTTTTAGAAGAAATGGACTTTTCGCATAAGCTCCTAGTCTACACGGATCTTTAAGCAATAACTATTGTAACTCTGCTTTTATCCTTTTCACCAGTTCCTCAGTGTCTACAGGTTTCTTAATAAAGCAATCTATTTCAATTTGAGGGAACAATTCTCGCAAGGATCGGTAATACACTTCAAATGCAGTGATAAAACACATTCTGGCGTTCTTGTCCAATTTCCCCAATTCTTCATATAATTGGAAGCCGTCCATTTTTGGCGTCTTGATATCAAGGATTAATAAATTATAGATACCCATTTTGAAATTAGCCAATGCTTCATTAGGATCATTGAACGCGTCGACTTTGTAGCCCCTACCTTCTAAAACCATCTTCAAAGTTATCGTCACATCCTGTTCATCATCCACTAAGAGTATTCTTTTGCTTCCTGCTGGGGCATTTGTGGACGCTGCGGATGAAGAGGGTAAAGAAGAGATCTCCTCCTGAATATTTACGTCAGTATTGTCATAGTTGTTAGTCCAGGGTAAATAAGTTTATTACTTTCAGGTAATAGTTGATAAGTGCCAACTTATCTAGGGGATTGCATATCTGTATGATGCCATCAAAACTTGAATTTGTGCTCATGGACATGCAATGATAAAAGAAACTGATTCGTTTGAGTACTTGCTCCAGTTTATTGTACGCCTCATGTCTGCTTTTCCTATCTTGTAGGATTAAAATGAAATATTTTAAACTAAATTAGTCTTTACCTCTTTTCAGACTGAGCTTCTCTCCCTAAAACCAGTAACAGATTGATACCGGTGCCAGGAAATTTTCTCACTCCAAGTAAAAGTTCATTCACTAACTTCTCTAATGGCCAATCTTTAAACCTCGGGCCAAGCTCCAATAGCCATGACTTTGCTTTTTCAAAACCTTCAACCCTTTCGAGGACTCTGCGAAGACGTGTTTGATTAGTAATTAATGGTATCAAAGCATACAGGTACTCACTGATATATCTACTACCTTGTACTGTAATAGAGTACGACTCGTATTCTGTGCCTGGGTAAAAGGGGACGCCTCTTTGGATTAAAGATGCTTGTTCCAACTCCTGTAACCTTGCAGATACATCAGCTAGCTTCCTTGAAACAGGTTTTGCTGATATCGGTAAGACAAAAGGGACGTCTCCAATCAGAATTTTGATAGAATCGGGAAAAACACTCCCACCAGATTGATTCGAAGCTCGAGTCTGAATCTGATTATTCATATTCTGATGCTCTAAACGAAAAAATCGTTCTTCTGATGCAAGGTATATGAGGACGGCTGATTGAAAATCTGAATACTTTGATGCCTGATAAGTTGTCAATAATGCCTACCTTCTCTCTTATTATATTGAATAGCTATATCTTATACATGTCGATCCACGGTATTATGATGAAGGTTTATTTCGTACTGCCATTACGACAGCATTAGGATTTCCCGCTACGATGAGCTCGAAGAACTCCCAAACAAGGTGGGAGGTCATTTATTCCTGAAATTTGAAATAGTGTTATTTTCGGTTAGCGACAAGGCTCTTGGATCCTGAATTAGGCTTAAAAAAAGCTTTTATTTAGAATTACATTCTTATAAATTAATTGAGTGATCGCCAAGATCTTTCCAAGGGACAAAAGGAGTATATCGAAGCAGGGAGCGGAGCTGGAATGGCGACGTCTTCGAGAGTAGTTTGCGACTATTGTGATGAAGGAAGACATAACGAATGCAGTACAAAATCAAAATGCTATTGTGCAAAGAACGGACATAGAATGCTTTGAGAAAATTATTGATATTGCGAATCGATCTTAACTACATGGATCCGTTAACTGTAATTGTAAACAGTTAACGAACGTTGTTTACAAAACTCCAATATCTGTTGGAAAATTATCAATGTTAACGTGTTTAGCAGATCGTTCAATAGCATGTTACGCTCAAATCATCGAACAAGCAACAACTAACGATCATAAATTACTCCACGATGGACGGTTCATCAGGTACATTAACAAGAATTGAAAACCTTTGAAATCATGACAGACATAAAGATTTTGTGAAAAGTAGTCAGTTATGACGGTCAAAAAGGGGGGGGAGGTGAGAGATTGACTTT
>JBAUMZ010000210.1:0-14492 GCA_049578985.1 Nitrososphaeraceae archaeon | reverse complement strand
GATGTAGTAAGATGTAGCAGCTGCTCTGCGTTTAGCTCTATAACAGAAATTAACATCTATGGTGACCATTCATTGCTAGGAGCGACTGCCAGAATCTTGAATGCAGAAGAAATCAAGATTGATTACGAGGGGAATGGAGATAGAATTCGATAAAAGTAACAACATTACTATTAGGCAGCAATTTGCTGACTTACGTCTCAACGTTCGGGATTAGAGTAACTTTAGCTAACTTAACTTTCGACTCTGAAGAGTGGTGCAAATAAGTCAGATGGAAAACATTCAGAAAATGATGATAATATGTGACGATGAGCCAGATGTGCAAACTAGAATGGATCAAAAACGTACTATCGAATCCCAAGGATGTTGTAAATTCTCAGACGAATTGATCTACCCTCTGGACCAGCACACACATACTTGAAATTTAAATATATCGGTAAGGATATTAGAACGAAGTATTAAAGAGTACTCTTCTTGAATGTATATTATTATTAGCCATTAGTTCCAATGATAGTTGTATACCTATGGAGAAAACCAATCACCCTAATAGTTGTGATAGTCGTGTTCATGCTTATAAAAATGGTAAGACAATGGAGCAATGTAAAGAAGAAGCCAGAGAAAATACTCGAGTACTATCAAAAGAACTATTAAAAAATGGTGAGGTTTCATGGACGCAGGTATTAGATACAGCAGGCCATGACGAATTAGTCTATAAATTAACTTTGAAATATCTTCGACAACAAGGATATGATATAGGAAATCATAAAACTCCAAAAGTTAAACCCAACACGGACCTGTAAATAGTTTTCAGCAGGGCTTGCTCTAACTTATTGATAAGGATTTAAGATTAATTTGGTAATGGTGAAATTGTATGAAGACAGAGATAACCAATAGCTACCGATGATAATATGATGATAATATAATGGCACAAGAGAGTGCATGTTCGATTTGTATGAATTGTTCACATAGAGTTAGGCTCTTAGTAGCTGGCATTTCTGACACTTGTCGCATTGCGTTCGTTACATCGATGGCCTACTATTATCATCTAAATGCAGAATCGACTTAGAGGTACTCATTTACTACTAGGAGATTGATAGTAATGCCCGTAAAGCCCATTGCTCAACTCTTATATCATAAATAACCCTGGCTATATTACAGATTTGTTGTCGAGAGTCTCCATGCTTACAATATTAGTCTCGTCTTGTATTTTATGTCAACCATTTCTTTCGTCACAATTTTATGAAGCAGAGGGCAGTAGTAGCAATCCATAATCAAACCAACCGAGTCTCTCCGAAAATGGGGCGAGATTTGAGGCTGTGGGAGGAATTTTTAGTCTATCATTCATCGACTGTCTTGGATGTGAATTTAGAGGTATAGTTGAGAAATCAACCGCATCTCAATATAATATGCGCGGAGAAGTAGTGGGAGGCAGTGTTTCAATAATTATGCCAGTTTCAGTTTTAGGAACATTGAACATACATGGTTTCCTGAGAAATTGACTCCGCCTTTCGACTCGAAAGGATTTTCAACAATAACATACATTAACTACATGTATACTATGTGGGACCACAAATCATGTCAAAAATGGTTCAGGAACCACTGGCCCCATATAGTATAAGGGGTCAGTTTAATCAGTTGCACAATATGGATATTCAGGCTTCACATAACCATCTGCATCGCGGAGGTCTCCAATTGTTTTGCAAAAGGCTGCATCATTATGAATGAGGCAGTATCCTTCAGGATTGCTTTCTTGAGGGCAGATGACGTTTGGACGAGGATCGCCCATTCCCGCACAAGTTCCGCCTGTAGCGGGCCGTTTATTCGTAGCATTATGTAAGAATTCAACACATGCTGCAATAACTGGATGCCAGGGACAATAACCTTCCTCTCCTTTAATTAGTAATTCACAACTATCTTCTGTACTATCAATTATACAGCCTGATTGGTATCCACTTTCATAATCAGGACTATATTCAGAACATCCACTTGCTCTATCTTTATTGAAAGGATTATCGGCTTTACCATCTTCATATCCATCGTTCCAACAGTTTTGTGCATTTTCTTGCTGTATTGCTTCGTGATCCTCTATATCTACCGGTTTATTTTTGAAACCATCGCATATAGATAGCGTAAAGCCACCATCCTCACAAGCATAGTTCCAAGATCTGTTATATTCATCGTCTTCTAATGCACACCGATCTGCTCTATCCTTGTCATATTTTCCAGCAAAACCTGCATCATATCCATCTACCCAACAATCTTTACCTTCACTTGTAGAATCTTCTGGCCAGTCTAGTCTAGGGCCTCCGGCATATACTCCAGGTACAAGGAGCATTATCACCACTGCTGCAGCAATTGCTGTAGATATCTTCAACGCCAATATGGAGACCACGACATTCTAACACATTCCTTCATATCGCCTATGCCAAAGGATACACATCTTAAGTATTGTGCAATCATATGGATGGATCAGAAGTAAGAGATTATTGTCATATGCATGTATAAGTTCTTTTTCTGGTGGTGTAAGTTCTTTGTATTCTTGATATTTGGGTATGAAAAGAGATTAGCTAGCCGTGCTGATATGTATATATCTTGCCTTCCTGAGGTCGTTGATTTGAATCTGTTATAAGGTATATCCTCAATCCTTTTGCAAAAGCAGACATATATACTACTGTAATTACAAGCATCGTTACGATCGATGGTATGAGTAGCCATGCTATATATACTATTTTTCTATCTAATATTTTTCTCATTCTCGTACAATTTCACCTCCTTTTAATTTCATTATCAGACTTTCCAGCCCAACGCTAGACCGCCCATAAATCCAATTCCTGCTAATGTTACGGCATTTCTATCTAATATTATTGCTGTTCGACGATATTTATCGCTTTGTTACTGACTAGATTCTCTTTGATGTATGAAAACATTGAATTTACCAAATCGATGTTTGGGGAAGAAAGTAGAAGATGTCTTGTCTGTCCTCCTTTTACTATCGTAGGAGGAAAAATGTTAGGGAAGCAGAAAATTTGTAAGTATTTGAATCATGCATTACCCTATAAGTCTGTGATATACAAATTCCTGAATTAGCGATAAGTCTGTGATATTCACTAGCATCCCAAACTTTCTGATCATTTAATGCCTCTAGCTCTAGTAGTATTCGCACTAAATCATATAGTAGGTAGTTTTCAAGAGCAACATTGCCTAGAGTTTTTATTCAGCAATTCATAAGCCTTTTTGTCTTGTTCTATCATCACATCCAATATGTCATTTGAGCTACTTCCTTCTGTAGCTGTCTGGCCTTCTCTTGAAGTAGATCCTGATTTTTTTCGTCTTGTACGTATTCGAGAGCAGCAAACTTCAGCTCTCTAAATTCATAGAGTGGTATATTCATATCCTTCTCTATTCTATGTATTGTCAGTGCATAGCGTTCCATCAGGTCTGTATCGTTATTTTTTTTCGCTATGATGAAACCAGTCCATGCTCTTGCCAGTCCTCCCCACCCCTGACCTCTGGTGAATCCACTCTCACATACTTCATCCTGCTTATTCTCAAGCTTTCTTAGCATTTGTACCCTTCTATGCATCAATACATATGGATCAACGTTCATCTTCGCCCATGTTCTATTACGCCAGGCGTGATGCCTCTTACTTGGCTTGTAGTCATGATTGCTCCACCAATATCTGTCATTGTAAAAACGTTTGTAGCGGGGCGAGTAACGCATCCAAGTTTTTTTATTGTGCTAACGATATAAATAATCAGAAAAGTATCCCAGTACGAAAATGATGATCTTTAAGAATTACTAATTGAATTACTTTAAAGAAAGAAAGATCGGTATAACCATTTTTTCCGTGTTGTGAATTACAATATATTATCTCCTTATACGCTCTGCTATAGAATAACGACTCATGGAGGGGAATGTCTTTTTTCAACATTATTTCTGGCTCTTTCGTCTAGACGACTCATCTCAATAATCATGATCGTTATCATCATTTTTCTTCATCTCAGGCAGAACACCCGGTCGCATCAGCTCTTCACACCTCGCAATTACTACTTTCATATCCTCATTTTCTACTAACACCTCTTTTAACTGTGTCATAATTTCCTCCTTCTTATGTTGGATTTCGAGAAATCCCTCAACTCTTTCTAATTTGGATTTGATGTCATACTTCATTTTTGCAGTTGCCACGTCAGATATAGTCTGGACACGATCTAAGAGATCGATTACGGGATCTGGTAACATGTCAACTTTGTCTTTATTATAGTACTCCGTAGATAAATCAATTGCACGATTGTAATCCCTTGTAGTCGATATCTGTCTAAGTCTATCCATTATGAATTCAAAGAACCTCTCTCCGCCAACCTTTGCAAGGACGGCGTCTATTTCTATGCGTCTATCTTTCAAAAACTCAAGATCTACATCTTTGAATCTTGTATCCGTTTTGCCGCAGTTATCATTCTTGGCGTTAGATGGATGCTCTCCGTCTTCAACTAATATTGTAATGTAGTTTTTGTACTGGTTTGATTCAGCAGGAATCGACACTTCATTTCTAGTCAAATGGAAATACTCCAGTGTTGCATCATTAACGCCAATCCAAGGCATATCAATTGGGGTTTCTGAAGCTATCTTTATGCCAGGTAGATCAAAATCTACCATTATTACAGCATGGGCTCCTGATTTTCTTGCCTCTTCCATGAGATCCTTACCGTACGGTAAGATGTCCTCGAGAATTGAGTAGTGCGATCCCATATTTGTCTGCCCACTCAGTGAGTACCTCTGGTACTCCCTGTTTCTCTATACAGATAATATCCGTACCTTTTTCTGCGAGTTTACTTATCTTACCAAAGCTGATGCTACTCCATGTTCCATTAAAGTATAATTCAGCCCTTGCACCTGCATATATTCCCAATGACTCACGTGTTACACCAGCAGCTTTGCAAAGTTCACCGATATATCCTGTAATGGTATCTCTATTCACCTCGATACCGAATTTTTCCATTATAGGTTGGAAGAGGTACCATACTGTGCTCTGAGTCCATTTCTGTAATTTAGACATTCGGCAGCCCCCTTTCGTTAACAAGAAACTGTCGCAAGAGATCTTTCGCAGATACTTTTCTGTTAATCTTTTTCTTCCTAGCACTTTTGTAATCATCGTCATTTGAACGCATTATGTAACCTGCTGCACGAAGAGTCTGGATGTCAGAAGCCATCTTTTTGATTGCAACTAATATAGTTTGAGCGAAAGGCTTAGTATCTATGCGTGATTTGTCGTATCCATGTGGATCTCGTCTTGGTGTTATGAGGTTACATATTACGAGACTTGGCATCCTAGATTTCTTCGCTGAGTATTTATTAAAACCGCAAAGCCTCAGAATTTCACCAGAATTCTTGGCAACCTGACCATCAACGTAAGCTAGTCTTGGATGGATTGTCATCTCCAAATTCAAGTTCTATATCAAGCTCTTGACTTGGAGCTGCATTAGTTGGTGCTGAGCTTATAGCAGCTCCGTCACTATCTTGGATCGAGTTGATATCATTTAGACAATTCGCGCTTGCTTGGAGCTGTATTCCAATAAGAAATGAGAAGACATCTGCAGGACAGTCATTGTTTGCAGCTGATGATTGTGAATTGCTGTCGCCTCTCTTTGTTGCAGATACATCGTTGCTGTATGATCCTATAGTTGCGCTGGCAAACAAAGCTGCCATTGCTACTGTCAACATTGCTACCATTGGTAGTGACTTGTTGTTTTTCATGATTCGCTAGAATCTCTTCCATACATATTTAATTGGGTTGAGCTAGTTCAATCTGATTTATATTATTGTGTTATTCGAGGATTCGTTTTTCAGTTTATAGTAGTAGTTAGTATTAGTTATCTAATAGAAGAGATATCAGATATAACTGGAGGTCTAATTCTGTTTAATTCAAATAAACTAAACTGATGTTTATGATACGAATATTATGTACAACAAGAGTTTGAGTATAGCTGTCGTAGCAGCAGTAGCAGTAATGCTTGTTGCAACATCAGCTGTGGCAACAGAAGATGCGTTCGCAGGCAAGAAGAAATACAAGAGTCAAGCGAGCTCTCAGGCTAATGCTTGTGGAAACGGTAAACTACCAATAAACGTCGGCTGTCAGAATGTAGACTCTCAGATTCAAGGCGAC
This sequence comes from Nitrososphaeraceae archaeon, assembly GCA_049578985.1. GTDB lineage: Archaea > Thermoproteota > Nitrososphaeria > Nitrososphaerales > Nitrososphaeraceae > TH5896. Next base: position 8,334 of record JBAUMZ010000210.1, on the reverse strand, counting down.
GAGAACGTAGTAGCATTAGCAGGCAATCAAGCATTTCCAGAAGCTGACAACGGACACGACGACCGACACCACGGCGGCTGGGACGGCAGACGCGATTAATCCCGGGGTCCACAACACTCTTTTTTTATTATTTTGTAGTCAGATTGTGAAGGGTTTTTTCTATAGTGTAAATATACGATTTCTATATTCTATTGTTTTTTCTTAACTGACATATGCAGTCAATAAGAGATTACATCTCGTATGAGCGTGAGCGTTAGAGTATATCCTGTTACAGTATTCATCTTCTTAGCTACGGTATTATATACAGTTGCGAATAGCGTATATGCTACCGATTATGAAAAAAGCCAAACTATAGGTGTATTATGCTCTAATCTAGGTTCTCAGACAAATGGTGATGAAAATAGTGTTTCAGTTGCATCTGCTGAGCAGCAAGAAGAGGACAAATCCAGTTAAAGCTATGGCCCGCCATTTCCATAGAGCGATATGGCGCTTTCTTATGGCACTGATAGCGGCCAACACGGTGGAGGCGGCGGTAGTGGAGGATTATTGCTCTGTCCTCCAACATGTCCTGATGCTGACGTAGATTTTGAAGAAATGGTAGAAGCAGCGACAAACCAGAGTACTACTAACGGAAACACAACCAAATCCCTGGCTATTCAAAGCGCTCAGTCTGGTTCACTATCTCAAATCCTCTAGAAGCTTGACATACATTACAGATGGCCCTTCTGCAGTGAGCTTGAATAACGCCTAATTACATTCTTTTGCCAGTTTTAGAGCTGCTATTTTATGAAACCAAGTTATCTCTTATTTTCAACAGAATAAATATTCCAGCACTCTTTAAGCACATTTCTAATTCCCTCTATTGAGGTTTGATACATAAATGGAAGGGCTTCTTTGGCCAAGCTATTCAGATGATGTAACACCACGGGTTGCCATTATCTGAAGCCAATGTAATGGATATCTCCGCTAACCGTGGAGATATCCACTAAATCTTTGGGGGGTAATGTAATAATCCCTAACCAAGCAGCAGGCATTACAAAAATTATCAGCCAGCGGAGTTTGAAACAAAGCAATATTTAATTCCTTTTCAGCATGAGTTCTGCATATGGTAAGTTTACTTGAAATCCTTCCCATTATCACCTCGGGGATACTCGTCCTCGCGATCCTAACGTTACTAGGAAACAAGAAGAATCAAAGATTGCAAAGTGAATATCAGATCTACGCAAGAATGATAGAAGCTAGAATGAATCTTGAGAACACAGAGGCATTTACAAAGATGGCTAAAGAAAGTCCATTCTTTGCTGAACGATTTGCACTTGTGGATACTCCAGATCAGTTCTATATGCTCCGCGCTTACATAGATCTCTTCGAATTCATATTTAGAGTACACAAAAATAAAATGATAGACGATCAGTTCTGGCTAAGATGGGCTTCGGCGGCTAAGGCAATGAAATCTATTCCTAAATTTCAACTTGTATGGAATAAAACCAAGACTGTGCATGCTGCTGATTTTGCAGAATTCATAGACTCCATGTAGTTGATGAATTATACCCATAGAAGCCGACATCACACCAAAGAAATTAAACAACTATTTTCTTTTCAATAGTGAAGAAGAACGAGATCTTCGGTATAAAATCCGACTTAAAGAAAGGGACAGAGAAACCTTTCTCAGTATCCTAGAGAACCGCGAGTAGCTCGCATTATTTTCCGAGCATATTGTTGAAAATTACAGATAGAGAACACTCATCATCAAAAAAGAACCGATTGACATCGGAAATTATTCTATAAAGCATGTTATGCCTCAAAACAAGAATATGTCTGAGCTGAGATAATACCATCGCTAAATTTGACGATCTAAGGAGGTGGAGATATCTCTAAGTTAACAGGGCCTAACACCATCACAAAAGGTTTAAAACATATCTTAGAATTACAACGATTATGGCTCCACGGTCACGTGAATTTGTATTCATTACTTTCTCTATGATAGCTGTGACGGTCATTATTACAAGCCAAGCTGCTCTCGCCACCAGTGCAACCAATATTTTCGATGAGAACCTGACCGGTGTTGACGGTCAGGGACAGTCATCACCTCTTAAAGGGATGAATTTCTCTGAGACTACTGAGGAGTTCAGCCATAGAGGAATTTTGGAAACGACGTTGGTCGTTGACGAGCATGAAGGTATGGTTGGAAACCAATCAGTCAAAGCGATAACCTATAACGGCTCGCTCAATGGACCAACTCTACACATCAAACCTGGCGAACGGCTGGTCGTGAACTATGTCAACAAGCTCGATCAACCTACTAACATACACTTTCACGGGTTACATGTGTCACCATCAGGCAGCTCAGACAATGTTTTTCGTATAATTGGACCAGGAGAAACCGCGAAGTACGTGGTCGACATTCCGATTGATCACGCACCGGGAAGTTTTTGGTATCATTCGCACCTGCATGGTCTCTCTACTGTTCAAGTGGGCGGCGGGCTGTCTGGTTTGCTCGTGATAGAAGGCTTAAAGGACTTGCTACCTGATGTGTTGCACAATATCACTCAGCAGACGTTTATCATGAGGGGTTTCCCATGGCATTATTGGCATCTTAACTATACTTCCCCAACATATCAGACTATCAATGGAGAGATCGATCCTGTTGTAAGTATTTTACCTGGCGAGACTCAACTATGGCGATTTGCGAGTATTGATCCCGCAACGTTTTACAATATAACATTACCAGGTCACACCTTCCGCGTCATCGCAGAAGATGGTAACCCTGTCTGGGATGTCTGGGATGCAAAATACCTTGTGCTTCCCGCTGGTAAGCGATTCGATGTGCTAGTCACTGGCGGAGAAAATGGAACTTATCCTCTTAAAATGCTCCCGTATAAGTACTTGCCATATCCTGAGGTAACCCTAGCAACGATAAACGTGCAAGGGAATGCTAGATCTGAGACAGCAGTCAATGCATCGAGCCTAGTACCAAGGCAGGACCTAGGAGATCGTGAGGTCCAGGTTCAACGTACGTTAGTCTTTTCTCCGTCCCCCCCGTCCAACACAACAGTAAACCGCTTTGGCGAGCAGGGAACTAACATGATCAACGGCAAGGTTTTTGATCGTAACCGGGTCGACCAAATTGTGATGCTAGGAGACCTAGAGGAGTGGACGCTTAAAAATGTCGATGACGAAGATCATACATTTCATATTCACGTCAATGATTTCCAGGTAATGTCGGTGAATGGTCAACGATATGATGCACATGGCTTGCAGGACACAGTGACCCTTCCGGCGAATGGCGAAGCGGTAGTCCGTATCCCATTTGTGGATTTCGTTGGAAGATTCGTCTATCATTGCCACATTCTTCCACATGAGGATACTGGTATGATGGGCACCGTTGAGGTGGTCGATCCATTCACACCACCCTTCATACCACAATAGTGGAGGCGAAGGATACAATGGTAACAAGTATCATGATACGGTAGTACATGCATTTCTATCAGATTATGAAGGCACTCAGAATGTCACAATACCCAAGGGATATAAATTCACGTATCCCCCCACCCTTAGGCAGTTATACGTCGCATATAAAATCATTACAACTTCATATTTTGCAAATTTTTCTGGTACGGGAGCAGGTAAAACACTGTCTGCCATAATGGCAAGTAGAATAATAAATAGCAAAATGACAGCCATTGTCTGTCCCAACGATGAAGTAAACCAATGGGCTGACGGAATTGTAGAGGCTTTTCCCGATTCAGAGTATTTCTATTTAGTTTATCTATATTGAGTGAAGGAAGGCTGCCAAGTCATTAGTTAAGTATTTTTGAATGACTTATAGGTCTTCTGTCAATACATCTATTCATGCAACGCATTATATTGCAATACAATAAAGTCAGTCATTTAACCACAGCAATGAACATAATAACGCACTAAGCCAATCACAGGAAACTAAAATCTATACATGCAATGAGGAAGGGTGTAGAATACAATGATATACAGGAAATTAACTTTTTTGATTCCTAGGATGGGATTTTAATTCTTTTGAATCCCCTATATGTACAAGCGGGAGAGCCACGTGGGCATTGGGAGGACTGAATATGTCGACGTACCGGCCCATCAGCTGATACTATATGTAAGGCTCATAGATACTTTTTTTTCTTGGAGGTAAAAAATGGGGTTTGACGTACGACTCAAAGCAGACAGAAGACAACAACACTTATAGAATCATGTCATCACTAGGTCCAGGTCATCATCCAACACTTTAATTCCATCCCTGCAGCATATGTGCCAAGAACTTGGCATGTATCTGTCTAAAGTTGGCCCATTTGAAGGCGCTGGCAAGATATCATCAGAATAAGCCGGAGAACCACATGATCTTGGAAACGCTTTACACCTAGCGTGTTGATGTCTCTATGAAAACAGTCCATCCCCGGTACTGGTACTGGTATGGCCATTACCAATTGGGCTGTTGGGTCGAGATCTTCAATGGTTATAGGCCGTCTGCCCGCTGTTAGCACTGTTCGATCGGTGGAGTGAGTAGTTTTTTCTGTTGCATTATTCATGGATTGTCATTGCGAGTGTCAATAAGAGTCACGCGATAGTAGATCATTACCACGGGTTGCCATTCTATATGTTGTTATCTGTTTTTGGCTTACAGACCCTGGAACTTTTTTCTCTCCCCTTTTTCAAGATGTACCTACTGGCCAGGTAAGTCGCAAAAGCCGAAGCAACTGCAATAGCAATTCTTCCTTTAATCGACAATTTTTTTGTACTCATACATTGGCGTATAAATACTATTGTAATATTGAATTGATTTGTTAGCTCAAAAATATGTTTTTCATGACACAGCGTAAGTACAACAAATTTTACGAAGTTATTCGGATAACAGTACCTGTTACTTTTCCAAACGCTTTGCTTCTTCGGTTCTGCCTAGATTGTAAAGAGCTAGACCTTTGTTACCTAGCGCATCTGTATCTTCGGAATCTATAGCTATGGCCTTATCGTAGTATTGTATAGCTTCTTCGGTTCTATTTAGATCTTCTAGTGCCGAGCCTTTACTAATTAGCGCATCTGTATCTTCGGAATCTATAGCTATGGCCTTATCGTAGTATTGTATAGCTTCTTCGGTTCTATTTAGATCTTCTAGTGCCGAGCCTTTACTAATTAGCGCATCTGTATCTTGGGAATCTATAGCTAAGGCTTGATCAAAGTACTGGATAGCTTCTTCAGGCTTCCCTTGATCATAAGCAGTATTTCCCTGTTCGATAAGCGATCCGATATCCACGGCGTAGATAAAAAATCCATTCTTAGGTATCGACGCGCAATTAAAGCCTAACACGGAAAATAACATGATAGTAATTGACGCACCGATAACAAAGAGATGCACTAAGGTACCCCCTCTCATTATAGTTTCTCTCATTGTATAAAAGGCTAATGAAAATCTTTATCGCTATACGAAAATTATTCATACCAATCTATGATTTATTGATGGTATCAGCGTCACCAAAAGGATTTCAGGTAATTAAAAGTCATTGATACGATTGCTAGCATAACCTGTCTCAGAAATACAGCTGTCATCTTATCTATCGCTAGTCTAGAGGTTGATTCTCTATCACTAATTTCGTGGTTTGGATCATTTACGAGCAAGATATCCTACCGAAAGTTGGATATCTTCTCGTCACCTTGAATCTGCGACTCAGTGTCCTGACATCCAATATTGGTAGGCATAAATTCATTTCCACATTCACTTGTTTGTGACGTTGCTTGACTCTTCTCGTATGCAGATGCACTTTGAGGTGTTAGCGAAACTGCAGATATTACCGAACCAAGAGTTCTATGGGGGGGGCATGTCGTTTCTAAGAAAAATTACGATAGTACTACCACAATGGATAGTGATTTTAGCATAATTATAATGCACTGCATTATTACATGACATTTCTTGTGGTGTTGTCTGGTCATAGACTACACTGTAATTATCAGTGGAAATTGAGATAACCACAAAAATGGTCTACGACAAAAAAAGAAAAGGATAGATTGACTGACTAATTCAGTTTGTCAACCACATCTGAACTTGTCTGTGCTATCTATCTGTTCAGGATTGTAAAAGTAATATTCCTCCAAAATTGGCTTAACTGAATATTTCCATCCTCTCTTCAACGTATTACAATTCATATTATCCCTCATAAAATAGGCATATTCTAATTGGAAATGCCTTCCCGGTCCATCTTCGTTCTCTATTTCCTTGTTAATGAATTCAAGGAATTGTTTGATCCTATCTATGCCTTTAGAACTGGTCTTTTTTTTTGGACAAAAATGAGGTAAGAACGTTAGGAGTTCATTGTCGCACCTATCCTTTGGACCACTGAACCACTCCTTAAATTGTGTATCCTGCTCTGGATTTATCGGTGGAAATCTTATTATGTCTATAAACATGACTTGATATGCCTGAATTTTTCTAAAAGTGTTAAACTTCCTAGTTTCTTAATGAGCATGAGGCGGAGGGGCACTTCCTTTAGCTAATGCCCCATTGAAGGAGTTTAGTTTCTGCGCGTAGAAACCAAAGCAAATAATTCAAAATCACAACCTCGCCGCTTCTTAGGGTAGACTTCGTGCGGTGAAGTAGATGCTATCTGACTTAATAAGATAGCAGAAAGCTGTGCAATTGCATTTAAATGGTGACCTCGGTGGCTGAAATCTGTCTCAACTCATCTTATTAAATATGATACTGCTACTGGGCTCTATCAGTTATATTGCCTGTAAAATAATTAGCTCATAATGCTTCATGAATTCTTGGTTTGCTCAGATTTAATTATGATATTCGTCTATACTGTTCAGATTTACCTTTCCCATTTTTTTCTACCCCTTTCTTCTATTTCATCTATCCAGCCTATCGTTTCTACTATTTTTGATGTTATAGACATTAATGATCTCATTACTTCTACTATTGCTTTATTTGTAGTTATTGATCCGATAGGCGTAATTCCATTATTTGTTTCACTTACTAGAAACATGTCAAAAAAGGAAAGAAAAACACTCACTTCTAACGCGATACTCACTACAGGAATTCTATTATTCATATTTGCAGTAGCAGGTACACAAATACTTACTATCTTTGGTATCACAATCTCTAGCTTTATGATTGCAGGGGGTATACTTTTGTTCATAGTTGCCATTGAACTGATGACAAGAGGTGAATGGACCTTTAGTATTCCGAGCAGCACTAGGTTAAGGCAGAATAAATCTAAAGATGTTATAAAAGGTAGCAGTCAAGATGCGAAGAATAATTTTCAAGGGGAGTCGGGAGTTGTTCCTCTCGCATTTCCCTTGCTAGCTGGGCCAGGAGCTATTACAGCTGTGATTATCTCCTATCAGACTAACGGTCTTGTAACTTCAATACTTTCAATTGCTATTGTCCTTTTTGTTACATATATAATCTTTAGAATTGCGGATATGATTAATAAAGTTCTAGGACAACGTGGATCGATGATTGTTACAAGAGTATTCGCAATAATTGTTGCTGCAATAGCGATTCAATATATAATACAAGGGATAGGAGAGACCATTACTAATTTTATATAAATAAGATTAGAGTATTATGCTCGTTTCAGGAGGGCTAGTTTCAACATTCTAGTGGTAAGTACAATATTTAAGGTGGCATAACAAGCCATGCAGCTAATGGTATTGGAAAGACCATTAAAACAAAGAAAGGAGATCTCCTTCACGGTGAGTTCACGGATGAACTATATAGCTCTATAGAGAATTATCAACTATTCTAAATAACCATGGCTGAGTATTGTGACTTGAAGAAGCCAATCTAGCATAGCTCAAAAAGAATTTCAGCTACGCTATGATTGGATTTGGAATCTTACTAATGAGTTCTTCTATACAAACTGATTAATACATGATTCTTACAGTGCAATACACAGTATTCGCTTAATTCATGTACCTCCTCATTATAAAAGAAAATGTATATGTCGAATATCATCAACAATGTAGATTTAGATAAAATATCAAAGACTATCGCAGATGGAAGGCATGATCCTTCTACCTTAAAAAGGCCAGTTGTGTTAGAGGCTGAATGGAATTTGGATTCGGGCAAGCCATACCAATTCAAAACAGATTTAACGTATGAGAAAGGGAAACAAATTATTGAAATTGACTCTCCCTCATTTCTTGGTGGAAATGGAAATAGACTTGGACCTATGACATATTGTGTAGCTGGGATTACTTCTTGTTTTATAGCGACTTTTGTTACCTTAGCCTCTTCTAAGGATATAAGATTGTCCAATCTAAATGTGAAAGCACGGTGTAATATCAACTTTGCAAAGACGTTTGACGTAGCTG
>JBAUMZ010000209.1:0-5157 GCA_049578985.1 Nitrososphaeraceae archaeon | reverse complement strand
GCTTATGACACTGGCAGTATTAACAGTAAAAATAATACAGCTGTCAACCAAGCTATTGGGGAAGTAAATGATGAACGGTTAGAAGGAAGATCATTTGTGACTGATCCATTCTCATCACTAGATAGTGCTACATTTCATTATATACTTGACAAGAATTATCTAATGAATTTGGAACAGAATCATAGTACCAACAGAAGTAACGATAATACTGATGATGATGGATATATAAAATTTGAGTTACAGGGATTCTAATACAACATACGTTTCTCCTTTCATATCAATATACAAGATAAAAACATTCTATAAACCTTCAGGAATAATACAATAAGGCACAGTTTTTGATTAGTAATAAAAAGTATCATAACAGAGCTAGCCCACAGTTATATACATTACTCGCGCGTTACCTGAAATGATGAGCAAACTCGAACATACGGATAAATCCAATCGCATCCCGTTTAGAATGTTGCTTACAGCGACGATAATGGTGACCATACCGGTTATCACGACTGTTATTATGTTAAAGTGGAGGCTCAAAGTCCAGATATCGATGCATCCGATCTTTACGAAACCAAATCTATGAGTTTAGGAAATAATATTAAGAATATTGTAATCTTACTTCCAAATGAAGCCCATGAATCGCAGAATACCGGAGCTTATTGCTTTAACCTGCTCCTGTCATAGTTGAACATTTACTCCACCCTTTAACGTGAACAAAAAGGTAGGCACCAACGTTTATGTACATCCAGAAATATCATTATATCATTGACTACTGATATGTCATTGCAGTTCCGAAAACTGGCATTGAAAGCCAAGTTATTCAGAGGCCTTGGTGATTCTACCAGACTTTCTATTCTGGAAGTGTTACGAGCGGGGGAAAAGACGACCTCCCAGATAGTTAAAGAAACTGCTCAGACTCAGTCTAACGTATCAAATCACTTAGGATGTCTATTAGATTGTGGATTAGTAAAAAACAGAAGAGTCGGAAAAAATATGTTCTACAGATTAAGTGACAAAAGGATTGCAAAACTCTTGGAAGATAGCGATACTATCCTGGTACAGATAGCACGAGGGATTTATGAATGCGTGAACTATACTGATAACAGTATCGGTAGTAGTACCATCAATAGAAAAAATAATTGAAATGCAAAGCGATGATATTGATTCGAAGGAAACCAATAAACAGCCGGATAATATGAATAATAATGATGTATGTTTAGGTTGTGGATGCAATGATGACTCTCAAGTTGTCAAAAACCAAGAACCTTTCTTAAACAAAGAATCTGAGTATCAAGAAGAGGAAGACGAGGAACAGACTGGTTCCTTTAGATCTCTCATAATAATAGGGCTCACCTTGACCATCGCATTAGTTGCAATCGAAATATTTGTTGATGATGTTGATTCAAGTAAAGCCATTGATTATCTCCTATTATCTCTCGCAACTCCTGTTCAGGTAATATTAGGAAGGCCGTTCTATGTCCGATTTTATAACTCTCTTAGAAGAAAAAGAAGTTTTACTGTCGATACGCTGGTAGTTTTGAGTACATCTGTTGCATTTGCTTATTCTGTAATAGCCATATTCACAGATCAAAACCTTACATTTTTTGAGGCATCTGCATCCGTATTGACAATATTTACAATAGGCGAATTTCTAGAAGCAAGGGTTTTAAAAACTACTTCAGAATCATTAGAGAAGCTTATTGCTTTAAAGCCTAAAACTGCGGTAGTCATTCGGATCACAACTGACGGTAGACAGGGAGAGCAAGAAGTAAATGTTGATGAGATAGTGGTAGGAGACACCATAGTCGTCAAACCCGGAGAAACTGTTGCAACTGATGGTGTTGTAGTATATGGTGAATCCTCAATAGATGAATCTATGATTACAGGAGAATCAATTCCAACAGATAAGAAAGTTGGTGATAGAGTGATTGGTGGTACTATTAACAAGAATGGTTACCTTAGAATTAAGGCTGTAAACGTTGGAAGCCGTACCATATTGGCAAACATAGTTGAGATGGTCAAACAGGCTAGAAGTTCCAAACCTTCCATTCAAAGGATCGCAGATACGGCTGCTATGTATTTTATACCGATAGTGCTACTTATTGCAGTAGGTGCTTCTACTTACTGGGCATTATTTGTACACGCATCCACTCAATTCATCGTAACTGTTTTTGCAACTATTTTGGTTGTTTCATGCCCTTGCGCATTAGGAATCGCTACGCCAATGGTTGTATCTCTAGGTGTAGGGAAAGCAGCAAGAGAAGGAGTGTTGATAAAGGGAGGAGAATATCTTGAAAAGCTAGCTCATATAGATACAGTAGTATTTGATAAGACAGGAACATTAACCATGGGCAAACCTGAAGTTACAGATATCATCGCAAATGATAATTATGATAAATCAACAGTCCTACAAATTGCATACAGCGCTGAAATCAAGAGTGAACATCCCATCGCTCAAGCTATTGTTTCTAAAGCTAAAGAGCAGAACATGCAACCAGTTGAAGTAACCCAGTTTAATGTAATATCGGGACATGGCGTTATTGCCAGGTATCTTCAAAAAACCATGTTTGTTGGTACTTGTAGAACAAGAGAAAAAAGCATAGACGATCAGCCTAGACCCATTCCAGAAAGAATGCAATCGGTTATGTCTGAATTAGAATCAGAAGGCAAGACAGTAGTTGCCATCTTTCTAGAAAGTAGTCTTGTAGGCTTGATTGCAGTTGCAGATACTTTAAGAGATAATGCAAGACAGACAATTCAAGAAATTAAATCGATGGGAAAGCAAGTGGTTCTTTTAACCGGTGACAATTTAAGAACTGCCAAAAGTATTGCTAAGAAATTGGATATAGATAAGGTTCTTGCTGAAGTAACGCCTACTCGAAAATTGGCTGAAATAGTAAACTTGCAGATCAAAGATAAAAAAAGAGTTGCAATGACAGGTGATGGAATCAATGATGCACCTGCACTTACTCAGGCCGATATAGGTATAGCCATGGGCTCAGGAACAGATATTGCCATCTCTGCAGGACATGTTATACTTATAAAAAATGACCTTGCCGACGTTGTTTATGCTCTTAAAATGGGAGATTACTCATTGAAGAAGATAAAGCAAAACCTGTTAATTTCATTTGTTTACAACTCTATAACCATACCATTAGCAGCAGGGATATTATATCCACTTACAAACTCTCTTGTTCTGACTCCGTCCCTAGCTGCACTAGGATGGATTGTCAGTGATTCAGCTGTATTTGGTAACTCTATGCTAGTTAAAAGATGTAGCAAGAGAAAATAGTATAGTGGAAGGTGAGAATAGCAATAGCAAATCAATATCAAACAATCAAAACCGGCCTACGTAATTTGACACCTGTGTTTATTCAGTTAGTCACAAGACTGTTTGACGATCTCAAGCAAGCACCTGACATTGTCACTATCTTTGACAGAGGGTGAAACAATCTTAGATAACTATTAGCCAAGAAATCACATATAAGGAAAGTCTGCGTAATAGTTCCTTTACCCATGAGATGATGAGATGAGTATGAGATGGATCTGCATATATTGTAATAACATGATGGATGGGTCAAACTTCATTGACTACATAAAAGAGAGTGACAACGATAAGAACAGCAACCAAGAAGCCAAGGTGCAGTATCACACCTGGCGTCTATTACTGGACTAGACTGTCATACTACTACACTATCAGCTACATCCAAGTAAAGTGTGAGTGATAATGTTTTTTCAACTAGTATAACTGAGAACAAACCATAAACACATACGCAACCATGAGAAATCTCGAGAAAAGTGCTAATATCATCTCGATCGCAGAGAGAGAAGGATTGCCGATTAAGGTTGGGCAACTTGACGTCACCGATAACCAGTCAGTTACTAATGCTATCAATACCATAATGCTGGTTATGCGCTAGGTGGAGCATTCGAAATTCATCATGTGTAGCATGTGCGTTGTTTTTGGAATAATTATTTCCTTCATATGAGGAAACCAAGAGGATAAAAGTGCGCGTACCTCTTGGAAATACTCTGCGCTATCTTCGCCCCCAACATATAAAATTGGTTGACGAATACGTTTTGCATCATCAACTGTAAAGGTCCAAGTTTGGAATGCTGGAGCTTCAAGTCTAAAAATAGTATCTAAATTGCTTACAGCTGATTCAAATGCACCCCAAGGTAGCTGTCTTTCGATTATTTCATGATATTGTGGGCTTCCCTCAAAAACCGTCCTCAAAAAGGTATCTATTGCCTCAGGCTTATTTCCCTCTTGAAGCAACCGCTTTACTGTTTCTAGCTGGTATGCAAATTGTGAACCACTTGGAACAAATCCTATTAATGCTGGCTCTAGAAGAGAAAGTGAATGTACTATATTACTAGTATCAATTGCAAGTTGTAAGGCAATTAGTCCAGCGTTAGAATGGCCTACAATATGTGCACGATCAACATTGAGAATTTGCATTAGCTCTCTACAATCAGCAGCTTGCTGTTGAATGCTCACATTATCTAATGTGTTATGACTACTGCCTGGATACCCTCGTCTGTGATAGGTTACCAGACGGTAATTGTCGGATAAAATAGGCTGTGACATGAGAGGTACAAACATATCTGCAAACATACCTCCATGAATCAACATTACTGGTTCTCCTTCACTAGATCCCTGGATACTATATTCCAGATCTTCACCATTAATCCTTGTATGCGGCATCAGCAATATCAGGACTACTAGGTAATATATTTGATTTAGGATTGGGTATTGGGTACTATCTATATTAGAATTAGAAGTGGTGAAATGATCTATTTGATAAATCATATATACCTTACCCAACACTAAATAACAATCACTATATCTTAATACTGAAATATGCATCTAGCTGGCAGATACAACTCCCAAAGTTTGAGAATGTTTACCCCTGGAGTGATTCTGATATTAATTGTAGTTTTGACGACATCTCTTTCGAACACTACCACTCAGGCCATAACATATGCAAAGAATGAAGAGTACACGAAGGATATCGATCAATCAGTATCTGGTCGGCTTACGTTTATGTATGCTCTCTCTTGCTAACTCAAGGGCGAACTTTTCTGCTGATAGTGCTGTTCTATATGGTTTGTTTAACTGATACATTTTTGCGCTGCCTACTGGTCTAGTTTTCCTGA
>JBAUMZ010000208.1:0-4568 GCA_049578985.1 Nitrososphaeraceae archaeon | reverse complement strand
GCTTATGACACTGGCAGTATTAACAGTAAAAATAATACAGCTGTCAACCAAGCTATTGGGGAAGTAAATGATGAACGGTTAGAAGGAAGATCATTTGTGACTGATCCATTCTCATCACTAGATAGTGTTACATTTCATTATATACTTGACAAGAATTATCTAATGAATTTGGCACAGAATCATAGTACCAACAGAAGTAACGATAAGCTCAGCAGCACATGAGCTGAGAACCCCCATACAACCCATACTTGGATTATCAGATATAGTGTACCGAGGGGGCTCAGCACCTCCGCAATGAAATATTATTGCACATCTAGTACATTGATGGTAACAATATATCAATATGATTGAATAGAATTAGTCCATCTCTTAGATCTTCAATATTACAAGCATTTAGCAAGGGAAATTGTGAGTTAGAAAGTAGAATCATACGTCACTATCATCCTCCCTCAGTCTGACTGCAAATTCTCAAACATGTTTGCGCATTACCTCTTGATACACTCGGTCACCCTTTTTTGTTATCTCATCAATATAATGCGCGTAAGAAGCTAAGCCTCTTTTTTCATTCTTGTGATGTGCGAGATATACGCCACAAAGAACTATTTTCTTATCCGAAGATGCACTAGATGTTATCACTGGACTTCCTGAAACACCATGAGGCGGGGCACAATCAATTTCAAACAGGTATCGTCCACATTTGTCATGACTTCTATTAGTCACAACCTTGCCATGATAGTACATCGGATCGGTCTTATGGAGATTATAATCACAAGGGAATCCTACAATATCGAATTCTGTTCCCAAAGAAACCCCATTGGAAAGATGGGTTCGTCTGAACTTCAGATGGTTCGAACAATTACACTTCTTCAAGGGATTGCTTTCTAGAAAAACTGAAATCTCTATTGCTGCGATATCTAGAGAGAAATCTCTAGATATTCTCATATGCTCCATAATCTCGTGTTGAAAAAGTACTAGCCGATCCCATTTTCTTTTGTTCTTTCTACGCTCCCTAAAGTATAGTACCATTTTCTCAATGAGAATTTCCTTATAATCGATATTAGCCAGATATATGTCAACATGAGAATTCGTATAGTATGTGTTGTGTCTAGCAGTTATGAGCCATATTTTACCAGAGTCTTCGTATAAGAAGCCCGTAGTTAATCCCCAGAAACGAGTTTTAGTCTTATAGACCTCAAGAGGAATAGGATATTGACCTAAACTCATAATGTATTATTCTATTTTATACATATGCCATATCCCAGTATTTGATTCATCCGCCAAATGTCTTTGCAATTACTGTTCCGTTGCGCCGAGATAGATTCAATTATCCCAAAGACTGTTTTGTGGTTCAATTTAGGTGAAAGGGAAATGTTGGGACTATGTAATATCTTAGGCATACATGCCAGGCAACTACGTATTACTACGATTGATGAGTGGAGGGCCCTGGCGCGTACCTGTCATACAGTTCATTATCATGATAAAAATGATAGGGGCACTAACTGGTTTGAGTTAGGGGCTACACCCTACACCATCCAGCAATGGAGTTCAATACAGTCGATTACTAGAATTGGAGAATTCAAAGATAAAACGATTATCAGTGTTTGTGATACTGCGAAGAGGAAAAGAATCTTGATTGACGGTAATAAGAGAGCAACCGTACTTACTTCAGAAGTTCAGAGTCAAAAGAGGCCGACTATTGACATCTCTATTTATGAATGGTACGGAGAATGTGTGAACATGATTTTTCCCTGCGAATTCTGTCATCGATATGGAACCAGTCTTGACGCAACAAACACTAGTACCAGAACTGCAAAATGACCTGACAATTTTATACCAAATTGATAGGTTGGATCGTCATGAAATGAAATGAAACACATCATCCCATTTCTACTGCTGCACAATAGTACTGTATCTATCAAGAGCTTTTATTCAGTAGTTCATAGGCCTTCTGATCCTGTTCTAGCATTATATCCAATATGTCATTTGAGCCCAGCTCGTCTACTTCTTTGTTTAACTGTCTGGCTTTCTCTTGGAGTAAATCATGATTTTCCTCATCTCGTACGTACTCGAGAGCGGCAAACTTTAGCTCTCTAAATTCATAGAGCGGTATTTTCAAGTCCTTCTCTATTCTATGTATTGTCAGTGCATAGCGTTCCATCAGGTCTGTATCGTTATTTCGTTTTGCTATTATGAAGCCAGTCCATGCTCTTGCTAGTCCTCCCCACCCTTGACCTCTGGTGAATCCACTCTCACATACTTCATCCTGCTTCCTCTCAAGCTTTCTTAGCATTTGTACCCTTCTATGCATCAATACATATGGATCTGCGTTCATCTTAGCCCATGTTCTATTACTCCAAGCGTGATGCCTCTTACTTGGTTTGTAGTCATGATTGCTCCACCAGTATCTGTCATCGTAGAAACGTTTGTAGCGGGGCGAGTAACGCATACAAGTTTTTTGCGGTGTTAACGATATAAATAATTGTAGACATATGATTAGGAGGCACGTATGCATTTTATTTGTATGAGAATCATACCTGTAATTTTCTCTGGTCTGCACGGTCGATAACCTGTATCCCAGTACGAAAATGAAGATCTTTAATGATATTTAGTAGCCAAATCTTTTTTAAAAAGAAAGATCAAAATGTACCAATGTGTAAAAAGGAAAGCGGGTATAATAGTTTTAGTCCCCTGACAAAAGGGAGTGTTATCAGTAATACAGTCACAGATTGAGGAGTAAAATCAGAAATTTCTTATGGGGTGTAGTATAAATAAATATAAACAAATATTATGCGCTACTAAATAGCGCATGCCAAGCCTATGGGTTTAACTCCCACAACACAACCAAGGTGCCTACAATTATGATCCCTCCACGGCCAGTTAGAAACTGAGCAGCAGATTTGAGAAGCAAGGTGAAAATCCCTAGTCCTTGTGCTATACTCTTTAGCATGTAATTCTTCTTATGATACCAAAATAGGTATAAAACAACATTCTGCAAGACCAAGATGACTTAAATGTACGTACGATAGATAGCGTATGTGTTTTATCATTTCAGTCAAGTATCTAGACGCTGAAATTATTGCACTTTTTTAGTATGAAAAAGCATTGTTTTTATGATAATCACATAAGATATGTAGCGTATGCATTCTAGGGCATTAAAGGCAGTAATAATCGTTGAAATTATCAGTGCTGTGTTCGGTTTTTGGGGAGGGATACCGCTTCTAATAGATCCAAGTGGTAGAATACTTGAACTTGAAACTAATCTGATAGCAAGCCTACCTATCAAGAACTTCGTTTTGCCTGGCATATGGCTCTTGGTGGTCTATGGCTGTGGGTGCAGCATCGCTGCATACGGTCTTTGGAATCTCAAAAGATGGGGGTGGTTATTAGCTATTTTTATCTCATTAACTTGGATTGCGTGGGTATCATTTGAGCTTTACATGTGGTCATCATTGTCAATAGCAATAATAAACACAACTTGGCCATGGTTGATTCCACCAATCATCGCACTAATTCTACTATTTAGACATGAAGTGCGAATGCTTGTAAATGAATAAAAAGATTAGGATTAATTAATAGTAATAGGTGTGCAACCAACCATTTGATAATCCGAAAGTGTGATAAATGGCATCAGAACTATTCTATTAGCTCGTGATGATTGGGACAGCAATAAAGATGGTCTTCTATCGATTGAAGAAGTGATTATACATCAAGTCTGGACTAACTACTGTACCTAATGCCACCCTTTTGAACAATTATGATAGCGAACACGAGTTATTACAACAACAACAATGATGTTGATATAGACAATGATAATATGATAGACGTCGATAACGAGCTGCTACCTTTTGCATCGACACTTCTTTCACAAATAGAATCTGATCCTTGGTATCTCACAAACATATACAACCAACTGTCGAGACCATTCAAAACCTTAGAACAGAGATATTCTAATCCTCCAAGGCGAAAAAGATATTCAAACAACTATCGATCAGGCTTTCCCACTTGAACAAAAGCTTACAGAACTGAAACACCCCGATCATATTCTGATAACATATCCTGATCTAGGGCATACTTTCTATCTTGCAAAAGGACCAAATGAGCTGCTAGGACCGATTCAAGATTATGTATTAGCAGACCTTCATGCTTGGCTTAAAGATGCTGTCATACAATACGGATATTCAGGCTTCACAAAACCATCTGCATCGCAGAGGTCTCCAATTGTTTTACAAAAGGCTGGATCATCATGCATAAGACAGTATCCTTCGGGATTGCTTTCTTGAGGGCAGATGATGTTTGGACGAGGATCACCCATCCCTGCACAAATTCCTCCAGTGGCGGGCCGTTTATTTGTAGGTGATGGTAACACATAATCCTTTCAACCCAGAAAGAGATCTCCTTAATCGATATTATTCAATTAAATGAGATCACGTAAGGTCAGTCCTTCTTTCACCACACAAAATTAAATACTCCTCAAACCCTGTTCTTACATTTTCTCGCATTAAATATAGATTCTTTTTAATAGATTTTCTAATACATTCAAGCGATTTCGCACTCTGTCGTCCCAGAGG
>JBAUMZ010000207.1:0-55895 GCA_049578985.1 Nitrososphaeraceae archaeon | reverse complement strand
CCTAAGACTTAAATATGTCTCTAGCGATATTACTAGTGATATGCTATCGAACTGGATCTCGAGGGTGGGCAGCTCGATTCCTCGTGGTTTCTCGCGACATTATGTACTGAATTTGCTTAAAGATGCTCCTATGACAGGAAAAGAAATTATTGACAGGGCAGTCCTGCAGAGCGATGGAAAGTGGAGGCCTTCTCCTGGTCTAATCTATCCAATGCTAGGTAGGCTATTGGAAGAAGGACTAATTGAAGAGGCAGAAAATGGCAGGTACAGAATAACTTTGAAGGGACTAGAAATGGCTTCGGACGTAGAGTCGATAAATAGCATTATACAAAAGCAGTTGGATGTTATGCTCCGATTCGGAAATGTAGGCAAATTCATGGCATTGGACCTTATTGATAGAGCTTCTGCCATAGGCACTGCTCTTAGCTCAAACTTGGATAAGATGACAGAACAGGAGAAGGGAAAATATCGAGAATTTCTCGTTTCTGAGTTAAAGAAACTGGATGACCAAGAACTCAAAGAAAGGGACCTCGAATTAGACTAAAATCAACTCTAGCTTTTCTTTTTTGTTATGCCCGCACCGCGTTCATTCGCGGATATGGCCATGTATATGGCTAAGATACCCTCTATTAGGAACGAAAAGAAATAAGAATCAGTGATTTAGAATTTTGCAACCTACGAACTCAAGACTCATTCCATGGTTCCTCTTGGTGTTTTATTGCCAAGGAATCAGGTACCGGTTTATTTTGTGGCCTGTGAAGCAAATTGATAGAAGGTTTATCACTGTGCTGCGCCAAATACATACGATAGAATCTTTTGCAGATTTACCTCACATGGTAAGCTAGTATCTATGGCTAGATGCCTTCCGTGAACAGGTTCATATATGGTCTTCATTTTGGAATAAACTGAATAACCTGCATCAGAGTAGTCATTTTTCCTATTTCTCAATCGGTCTAGTACAACATCCTCTGGACAGGTGCATTCAATCACATATAGCTGCACATTGTTTGATCGAAGCTTATTTTCGACTTCCATTCTGGATCGTTCTCTGTTAAATGTTGCGTCAAGAATACAGTCGATCCCGGCGGCAGTCAAATATTTAGTCAATAACATCAACACATCATATATTAATCGGCCTTCAGTCCTTGAATAGGTAGGATATCTTATTAGCTCTTTCCGTATCTTGTCAGAAGATAATATGCTAACCCCGGTTCTGGAGACTAGGGACCTAGCGAGAGTCGTCTTGCCTACTCCAGGCAAGCCACAAAAGAGAATAATTTTAGGCATTACAAACGCAATGACATCATCAAACAGTCTTGAAAATTCAATTTTACCCAAGTAGCGACCTGCGAACGAGAATAATTTGGTGTTGCGACGACACACTACTTATTCTTATCATCAGGGAATATGTAGTTGATAACCATGTCGACGGTTTTATTCTTTATTTTGTCTTTGTAATATCCGATCCCTTTTGTTGGTGTGTTAAGTGCTTTTTCTTTTGCGACACTATCTACTGGTCTGTGGTCTGGAGCACCTTCAAATCTTATCTGATAATCTTTCATTTTTGAAAGAATTGCTGAATCATAAATATCCTTATGCCACACGGATCCAACGAAGTACAAATACGGTGGGTTCGCGCGCTTTTTTATGAATTTAAGCACATAATCAAATGTTTGCTCGACGGTCTTAGGCGATTCAGCAAATAATATTAGATCATCTTTAATTCCACCTTCAATTAGCCTCTTTTTTATGGCCTGACTAGTGTTGTTGTCCACGACTACTAGTACCAGCGTATTGTTACGATCAGGCTTAGAAGTCGTAACAATACGATACAATTCAACACATACTCTTATTCGCTCTTCGACATAGTTTGGAACAGTTTCAGCTGCCTCGCTCTCACTATGTACACCAAAAAGGATGATTAGATTCCCATCTGTGAAGTGAGGCTGTGACATTTAGTACAACATCTACTGCTCGTCATTTATAGGTTGCCTCTTCTCTTTTGTATGCATAACAGGGTTACCAATCTCAAGACAGATATCATTAAACTATTAAGATCGTATTGTTTGCTGACACATAATTTATGATTCCCTGGTTAGTTGGTAAATCAGGTAGCTATGATTGAAAATTGAAATCGTTTCGAGGTTAGTATATCTGGATCTCTTAAAGATAACAAATTCTATTCGAGATCCAATAAGATACGCCTATTCATAATTCTCTAGTAATTGTACATGTCCAAGCGTACTACCTTCAGGCTAATAAGAGTAAAGTTTTTACCTTGAAATGCTGCATAAATTATGTTGATGCTACCAACCTTTGGTAAAGCTCACTATCTTTGGTGAAGATATCGGAACAGTCTAATATATTATTATTATTCACCATCCGTATCTTTAAATGTGGTAATCCAGCGAAATCATCTATTGTATCATTAACATCAAGTATGTATGTTGTTCTAATTTAATGATGATAAGATTACAATCTCGATTGTAAACCTAAGACATAAACATAAAGAGGTTATGCAAAGCAGACAACGAATTTCCGCGCTCTACTATTGTGAACACTGATTTGGTTCCGGGTTATTGGACTCCATATTAAGGAATGTATTGGAGGATCCCCGATCATTGAGGCAAAATCAGTAAAAGAATAAATCTTAGGTTATAATCTTTGATTACCCACATTTTAATTAGTTGATAGTAGGATTAGTACCTATTTTATTTTTAGATGATGCATTAGTCCTCCATAAATATATTGCATGAATATAGTTTAGGGAATTGCAGTGAAGAATAGGGCTAGAAATGACATTATTGCGATGATTTTGGAAGCTGCTCAAGGTAAAGGGACGAGTAAAACGAAGATCATGTTTAAGGCGTATTTGTCAACCAATCAATTGAGAGAATATCTTGCAGAATTGTTACATAATGGGCTTGTAAAATATGATGAAGATAGAAAAACTTATCAGATAACTCATAAAGGCGAAAGGTATCTGGAGCTTTATGGTGGTATGGAAAGAATGATACCAATGGACAATATGAAAATAGAAGAATAGAATCTCTCAGCTTAAATGTATGAAAAAGGAATCGTTCCTTTTTATTATGTATGATCTTTTTATTCAGATTATTCTTTAATTGAAGGTAGAAACTATCTAGTCTCCTATCCATCATCATAGTAATAATAATAACAATAATGTAATGGTCTTCGAGGGTGTAGGGTTAAGAAATGAGATTTCTTCTTCGGCATTATTTATAGGATCATTATTAAGAGCATGTTGAAGCAAGACAATCCATGTATCGTTATTACTATTTTTCGTAAATTAGCTCAGTATTATTACCATGATGTGATATTTTTTATTGAAAGTAATAGCCTGAAATTCTTTCTATAGCCAATTCTTATCCCCAAACCCGGTATTATTCTCCATTAAATGATACGTTTTTATTACATGTTCGCTGGGGTAATATAGGTAGGTCATAGAAATAGGCAAAAGGAAAGTACTGAGCGAATCTCATTTGAAGGAATTGGTCCTCCCACAGGATGGACAATTGCTGGGCAGGGTTATTAAGCTTGTAGGGGGAGATAATGTGATTGTCAAGTGCACCGATGGGGAAGTAAGGGTATGCCGTATTAGCGGAAAAATAAAGAGAAGAATGTGGATTAGAGATAATGATGTTGTTTTGGTAGCTCCATGGGATTTTCAATCATCCAAAGCAGATGTAGTATGGAGATATATCAGAGCACACGCGGAGAAATTACAGCAGGATGGTTATCTCAATAATGTTTGAGGATAGTACAGAACAATATGTTTAGACGACACATGGTTCACCGCGGTGTGATTTTGATATATTTTCTCCAAATGATGCACTCAAGCACTTCAAACCTGCATTCACGATTTTTGGAGTTTAATTCTGAACAAGATATTAGTTTGAATTCGTTAGGGTAACATAATCACGTAGTGTGATTGACTTAGGTACTATTACTTCAGTTTGTATCTGCATCGCAACGACTTAATATCCATTACTATGATTACTGTTGAAGGGACCATTTTAGGTAGACATATGTGTTCTACTTTTAATTACTTCAAGAGTATTATATATCATCATTTTTTTACATTTCTGGGAAGGCATCAATTATATTCTTGTGCGTGCTTTGATTACCTAATCTTATAATATAATGAAGCTGAGCAAAGCTAAGAGGGATCAATATAGGAAATTAGCGAAACAGGAAGGATATCGTAGTAGGGCTGCCTTTAAACTCATTCAGCTCAACAAGTCTTACAAAATTATCAAGAAATCTGATAAAGTGGTTGAATTTGGTTGCGCACCAGGGGGATGGATTCAAGTGGCAAGTCAATTGGTTGGTCAAACTGGTTTTGTTTTGGGATTAGATCAAAAGGAAATAAGTCCGTTGGTGGGGACAAGATTTATCAAGGGAAGTATAGACGATCCGCAACTAACTCGAATTCTACTCCAATCTATTGGCCCTGGTGACAAATTCGATGTTGTCCTTAGTGACATGTCACCTAACGTAAGTGGAATTTGGGAAATTGATCACGAGAGACAAATTTCTCTTACGAAGTATGCCCTGCATGTCACTACAAAAATCCTCGAAAGCGGAGGAAATGCTGTTTATAAAATTTTTCAGGGCGTTTCAACACGATCCGTTGTAGACGAACTTGCAGAACACTTTTCTTTGGTAAAGCTTAGCAAGCCTCCAGCCAGCAGACAGGAGAGCAGTGAGCTTTACGTAATATGTCTTGGTTTTAAAGGATAAACTGGGTCAAGTTAGCTCCCAAATAGAACCTTAGTATGATAATATCAGCAACCGTATCGTATGCCTCTAATGCATCTACCAGAAGTAATATGATACGATATACATCCATCATCTTTGATTTTCAGGTTTTGAATCGAAACAGGGTATGAGGCCCTTGAGCCGTCGTCGTTAGGTAGCAAGGCGCTATAAGGATAAAAGGTCGTTAAATATTCGTCGGAGGAATTATCTGTAAGTCCAAACAATAACTGGGAAATTTCTACTTCGTACTTTATTGGATACGGTGAATTCTTCATTTTGTTCCACCATTCTATTCCTGTGAATTGTCTTGAGCCTCGAAAATTAAAACCATCGACATTCTTTGCAGAGAGGTCATAGATTTCATATTGTCCATTGTCTTTATCTGTTAACGCATATCTGATTGTTTGTCTCTGAGAGTCAAGAAATATATAGCGACTATAAGTATGCCCGACAACTGGAAGAACACGCACGAACCTGTACTGATTAACTCCTTGAAATATTGCCTCAAAATAGTCCTGACCATCGAATTGGCAGATGAGGTTTAGCTCTAATGCGATGTCTTGCGTGTTGAAAATTTCCAAGAGATATAGCATCCATGATTTGTCGGGAATATTATTCACCATCTCATTAACGATTGTAATTCTATCTGCGACAGATATTACTCCCAAAGGGAAGTAGGATCTAATCTTCTTTGGATTACTCTTTTCGTTATCCGTGACAAGACAATGTGAACCTACCCAGTAATGCATTCCAGATTACTCGTAATTCATGTTATTTAATCTACTAGGCTTTGTTGCATAAATCATTTTATTCCTTCGCACATTATCTAAATCTCTTTACGTCATGTCATAGATATAGAAGGGTATATCTATGTCACAGATATTATTCCGAGGAGAGGTAGGATGCCGCCAGTTATCAAAACTTCTGCGTACTGAATTCCTTCTTCTGTGGTCTTGAAATGGATATCCTTAACCTTAAGATTGAGGATCTCATGTGGTCCTGCGGATATACCATTTGCCATTGCATGGTAACCTCTATCACGTTTGCTTGAACAGTATCTCAAAAAGATACTGTGTTCGCGACTGTCCCGGAGGTCAGAAGGTTTGTAAGGCGACGACTGACCCCTTGGAAGTTTTCACATCCCTGCCATGCAAGGTGGAGTGATCCTCTTCTTCTGATCAGGCTCATCCAGGTTATACAGCCATCTAAAGAACTTGTTCAGGATCATCTGCCTGGAATTGTAGGAGCCAATCCACTTACGATTGGGATCCTCCGACAGAGGTCTCCTCAGGCTGTCCAGGTACGAAAGAATGTCCAGTTTAGTAGCATGATGAAATGGTTTGCCGCCAAGAAAAGTGGACAGCCAGATCCGCACTATTATCTTGCCTTCTTTAGTTGAATCCTTAAGATTGAACTCGCTTTGCTCGGCCAGAATATAATCGCAGATTTAGTTAGAATTTTCCGGGTTTGCTTCAATCATCCTTTCTAAGGTCTAGCAGAAGTAAGGTTTGGAGCAGCTACGTGTGATGGCTAAAATAACACCATCGTCTTGAGTTCATTTAAGTCAGTTTCTCTGTTATCAGCCAGTGTTTGCATAGACACCGATCAAAATTACCGATGCGTAGATAGCTAAAAAGCATTCTGTTGGAATACCCAAGTATGGCGCGGGGAGTGGGATTCGAACCCACGAGTTCTTGCGAACATGGGATTAGCAATCCCACGCCCTACCAGGCTAGGCGACCCCCGCATAAACTGGAGATTTATGGAAAGGCAATATATTGATACTGATTGCCATCTGTGTCTGCGGTATAATAATAGCTCGGGCGATCGGGGGTCGCGTGCCTCATGACACTGTGTTAAAAAGGTTATTAAACGGAGATCCTTGGTTATACTAGCTTTGAATATAAAGGAGTCAAATGAAATCTTTCGACTTGCAATAATAAGGAGTTATTTTGAGCCAGAATTGTTAAAAATGGATTATCGAAAGTCATTTATAACACATCCTTTGAGCAAAGAGAGCGGCTTAAATATTGAAGATGTATTACACTTGTATTTTGATATAGCTACAGGTAATGACTATCCGGATGGTGATGAATGGTTTACCATCGAATACATTATACCACAGAGCATCAAGCTTCCGGACAACCTAAAAGGTCCTGATTACTTTACAACTCTTTCAGTTCCTGAAGGTCAGCATCTTTGGCGGCATCGGGAGCTTGTTAGATTCAAATATGGAAAATCGAAAAAATTATCTGAATCGCTTTACTTTATCGACCGAAAGTATCGCGATCTCCTCAAATCCTTACATGATTCATCGGTAGTTGGCCAAATAGGTTAAGAAGTTGCTGAACATAAAATATCCAGCATATCATGTACTGCTTTTCCAACTGTCATTTGAGTATTTGTAAATTCTCTTATCTGTTTTCACGAAATCAGGACGCCACCTCAAAAGTGTAGCTTCATAACGGTATGTCATTTCAAGTACTCCTGCAGGCATCTTAGACATTTGAGATTCAATTATCTCAACTAACACTTGAACCCTATCGATGGCTCTTTCAACATTTTTGTAGTCCATTTCTAAAGTTTGTAAGATGAGCCTAGTAGTGGCGCCACTTGCCCCAGAGACTCCAGGGAAACTAATCACAATTAGCATTTGCCCTTTGCCTCTTCTCTTTTTTATTTCCGTAATGACATTCCTCAACTTGTACCATTTGTCAGCGCCAAATAGAGTAAAAAAATCGACACCGTAGAGAGCAGAGAAGTGGATTTCTATTATCGTATGGATCCGACTGTCATTTATAGCAATTTTTTCTTCCTCGACAGATCCAAGCGAGCTTGAAATGATATGATATATGATTTCGGTCTCAGGTATGGAGGTCCCAGAATATCTAAAATAAGTTGTTCCCGCAGTCATGACATTCAGTAATACTCATCTTAAAAAAGTTCTTGACGGAAGCGATTTCCTTTTAAACCCTAGATCTAGTCGGCATGAATCAACATATTCAACATTCAATGCTTAATTGGTTCCCCCAATTACTCTCTGAATCTCATTTGATGATCCCGTCAGCTGTTTGGCAGATTCTTCTTTGTAAGGACGTTTCATTCTGGATACCTTCGTATATTTGTAAGATCTAATCTCGTATAACTTTCCATTCTTACTACTAACTCTTAGTTTTATGCAGTCTGATTTACTTGCCAGTTTCTTACACAACAAACAATATACTAGCCTGTGTGTTTTATTTTTCGATTCAATAATATGACCATAAGGATCCCTAAACCAAGTCATCTGTCCTTCTATCCCCCCACTAAAATGAGACTCCTGATTTAAAAATCATCCTGATAGAGTTTAAGATCTATACATTATATTCATGGTTACACACTGAAAAGTGTGACATATTGAGGAGCATTTAATAATGCAGGCCCATCTGTAATTATGACGACCTAATGCAACTGCAAACTATCGATTCATTGGATAAACAATTACTGAATGAAATCCAGTGGCAGTTTCCTTTAGCGGATAGACCTTTTTTAGAAATCTCTAAAAGATACAATGTTTCTGAGGATGAGGTCATAGAAAGGATTAAAATTCTAAAAAGGATTGGTCTGATAAGACAGATTAATGCAATCTTTGATACTAGGCAATTAGGTTATAAGAGCACATTGGTCGCGTTTTCCGTTTTACAAGAGAAGCTTGAACAAGTTGCGAATGAGGTAAACAGCCATCCCGGAGTCAGCCATAATTACGAAAGGAATCATGAATACAATATGTGGTTCACTTTGGCAATTCCTCCATCCGGTGATATGAAGCGAGACCTAGAACACATGGCTTCCCTAGACGGTGTCATAAAGTACAGGGTATTACCCACACTCAAACTCTACAAGATTGGTGTAAAGTTAGATGTCCTTAACCAGGATCCTTCTGATCCGAAACCTACTGAAGAATTGAAAAGTGTTAGTCAAACAAAGTTTACAGCCACTGATTTAGACAAAAAGTTTATTCGTGTGTTACAAGAGGACATTGAAACTACGTCGGAGCCATTCGCGAAGTCTGCCAGAGTCCTTGGAATAACAACAAGTGATCTCTTTGCAAAAGCAAAGGAATACGAACAAATAGGTGTGATGCGAAGATTTGCTGCTATTCTGCGTCATAGAGATGCAGGGTTTTCCGCAAATGGTATGGTAGTATGGAGAGTACCTGACGACGAGATCGATGAGGTTGGATACAAGATAGCAGCGTTTCCCCAGGTTAGCCATTGTTACCGTAGACCAGTATTTTCTGACTGGCCATTTAACCTTTTTAGTATGGTACATGCAAGAACGCTTAAGGCTGCAGAAAGGATAGCAGAAACCATGTCTTCAGTAGTGAAAATTCAAGACTATTCTATTCTTTTCAGCACCCGTGAATTCAAGAAGCAGAGGGTAAAGTATTTTGAATGATACATTACCGTCTTTTCTGATCAATGTTGAGTTTCATTCATTCGCGGACGGGTAGTAAGATTCATGGATCCAAGCCTGAAAGGCCACGAAATCTGGCCATCATTCGGACTGAGACAGAAAATGCTCATTTACCTATTTTCTTATGGTTGTTGTGTAAAAATCTTTCTCATACATCTGTGAGAGTGTTTCCAAGTCATCCTGCCTCAAGTACTTTCCATCAGACATGTTTGTGAATAATTCGATCTCTTCTAAATTGACTACTGTTGGCAGGACCGTTGCGATCTCCTTGCGAGAGAGGATGAATTTTATGGCGAGTTCAGTAATTGTCCAACCATGCGATTCAGCCATTGGTTTTATGTACTCTATTTTCTGCAGGGCTTGAATAATCCACTCTTTCTTACGCGAACTTCGGTGATCATTCTTATCAAATACGGTATCAATGTTTACTTTTCCTGTTAGCACACCAGACGCATCAGGAACTCTAACCATAAGGCCCACGTCATTAGCTTCAGCGATCTGAAAGAAATCTTTTACAGGGTCCTGTTCCAATAGATTGTAGACGCTCTGAATACAAGTTACATCCCTTTTTTCCATTGACAAAATTCCTTCCTCTTTCCATCCTATGGCCGGTCCCAAGGCGACTCCGTAACTCTTAATCTTGCCTTCTTCGCGTGTTTTATTAAGTGTCTCAAATATAGAATCATCCTGAATCGCATTCATCTTGGGGTTGTGTAGACTATAAACGTCTACGAAATCCGTCTGCAGTCTCTTAATACTCTCCTGCAACGCATAATTCATGAAAGATGGGTTATGTTTTTGCGGGAGTTCATTATGGCCAACCTGTTCAGCACCATAAATATCGTAACCCCATTTGGTCGAATAGATTACCTCATCACGATTCAATCCTTTAAAGGCCTCTCCTATGAGCCTTTCACTTCTCCCTTTTCCATACACGTCAGAGGTTTCAAATAAATTGATACCTAGATCAAAAGCTCGCTTTAACATTCTTATAGCCTCTTCATCGTTGATCCTTTTTCCGCCCCACCAGTCTAGCGCAATAGTCCACGCGCCGAACCCTATCTCACTTACCTTAATTCCACTTTTTCCCAATCGACGATATTTCATCTAGTTATTAAGTACCTCCATTAATTGTGATTGCCTTTCCTGAAAGATATCGTTACTTAGAACCGGTTTTCCTAGGTTATGTTGAGAATCACCATTACATAGTGATTGAAAGTCGATCCATGATCTACAGCCCGCTTGTTGTGGACTGAGAGTGACATTTAAGGCCTTGTTCAATCTGTATACGCGAAGAAGTATAATACTGAGAGGTTTTTCGGGGTTGTAATCCATTCTTGCGTTTATGTATTTCTCGTTCCATATATGAAAGTCGCGCAAGTCATGAAGCATTTTCCTGCTAAACGTCTCAGTGATGAAGATAACTTTTGCATAGAGATAAATCACATTCAGATCGTCCGGAGGCTTATCCTGCAATATTGACTCAAATTCATCCGCATACTCTTGTTGCAAAAGATCCCCTGATTGATGTTCATAGGTTGGAAACATGTAGAAATCATTATGTTTCAATTCAAAACCATCCTTACGTTCCATTATCCCGCCCTTTCTTAGTAGAATTGTTTGCTTCCCTACTTCTAATCCCTTACACACAATAGCCCATTCCTTTAGAGCAGATATTGTCATGATCGATGCTTCACCCAAGCCCCATGATAATACTCTGTATGTCCTTTTGTAAGCATACTATCATTGGAGTATCCTTCACAACATACAAGCTCACTTTTGTCTCACGCAATTGTAGAATCAGATCCTGGAACTTTGATAGATCATCCGTCTCAAATGCAAGAGTGAAATCATTATCATCAATTCCATACGAATAGGATGTGTTCAGCTTAATCTCTGGAAATTTTCTGCCAATTGTAATATGTTCATCCATCATTTTTTTACGCTCTTCAAACGGCAAAAGATACCATTCTCTAGACTTGACAAATGGATACACGACTAGATATTTCAGCGGCTTAGAATCTGTCATAAAGGATGGCATCACCTTCTCGGAATAAACTGATCTTCTGAAAGACGAAAGGTAAAGGAAAGCAGGCTCTATGTATTTTCCTATAATCGTACTATAGATTTTAGACGTAAACGTCTGAAACATTTCAACAGAATCTGCTACCATCCAAAGCATGAAATCTGTTCCGACGTGAAGTCCAAGAGTTGTATAAGTATGAACTCGTAATTTGGTGTTCGCTACACTAACCAGGGTGGCAAATTCCTTAGCTGCCTCTTCCTTTGCCACTTCATTCATCCAACGCCATTTGGGGTCAATTTTGAAAAACGAATAATTAAGAAAGGTAGACTTAGAAGTCTTAATCTGATCCTTTTTGCGTTGAACTTCCATTATATCCTACTCTAAATGGGTTTAGTAAGGCCTATTTATCTTCCAAACCTAACCAGCCATATCCTCTAGATTCGAGCTCGTCAGCAAGAGTTTTATCCCCTGACTTGATAATCTTGCCTCTTGCCATCACATGTACAAAATCAAGTTTAGACAAGTACCGCAAAATCCTAGCATAGTGAGTTATAACAAGTACGCCAGCACCAGTATCAATTAGTTGGTTGATTGCTTCCGCAACCGCTTTTACAGCATCTATATCAAGGCCTGAATCAGGTTCATCTAAGATCGCTAAATTTGGCTTAAGGACCAACATCTGCATAACTTCAGATCTTTTTTTCTCTCCTCCAGAAAATCCTTCATTCAAATACCTGCTTAGAAATGATTTGTCAAGTCCTACGGAATCTAGATTCTTCTTGACATATTCATGAAATTCTCTTACCGTAAGGAATACCTCCCGATTTTTTTGGTCGTCGGCTAATGTTTTGTTCAATGTATTATAGGCATTTCTCAAAAAGTGACTATACCCAACCCCTGGGATTTCGATAGGATACTGAAAGCCAAGGAATAGACCTTTCTTCGTTCTCTCATCAGTGGTCAGATTCATGATACTTTCGCCTTTGACTAGCGCATTTCCTCCTGTAACTTTGTACTTGGGATGACCAAGTAAGACGTTTGCAAATGTGCTTTTGCCAGAACCATTTGGGCCCATAATTACATGAACCTCCCCTTTGTCTATCTTCAAATTTACTCCATTCAGTATTTCCTTATTATCGATATTTGCATGAAGGTCATTGACCTCAAGAAAAACCATTAAATGATGTACTTTGAAAAGCTTAATATAAGTATATATTAACATTTGGGCGATTTAAAACGCTCTAGTTTTACAGTTAGTCAACTTTCACTCGACACGCGTTAAAGATTGTTCGGGGGCATTTTAGTTCAAGCAGGTCAAGTCGCGGACAAGGTGGAGTTGGTTGACGTAGAGTTGGTTGACGTAGAGTTGGTTGACGTAGAGTTGGCCCCTTCAGATGATGATTCAGAATTGTCCTGCGTACTTCCTTCAGTGGCAGGTAAATTTTGGCGATAAATTGATTCCATTACTCCAGGGGCAGGAGCAGCATTACCAAATATATAAAATACTAAAACTCCGGTTATCGCACCCAAACCAAGTATAGATACGAATGCTACTTTTCCGACTGAACCCATCTTGGCAGGTTCATTAATTACTGACCCATATTAAATCCTTGAGTTCGCTGAACATCAGCATGTACAAACGACCAATTGTTTATTCAAGGTGAGTATATTGGACATTAATCCCACCGAGAATGATCTTGAGACTACTACTACCATGGGTCACTTTCGACAAGTAACTTTTAATTTGGTCTACTATCCAAGGATTCTAAATACCGAGTTGACCAAGAATATGATAAAATGCATTTGGTGCAGTAATGCCATGGGTTTTCGGTTCAAACCGATGGCTCAGTGGAACCTTGCAGAAGATGGCTATCTTTGCGGAGATTGTTACGAAAAAAAGCTCGCAGAGTATTATCTAAGCCCTGAACGTAGAAACCTTACGAAGCAATCGGATAGAAAGGCATAGTAATCCGGAATTACTGTATGTTGTCGTCACATCCCTTGAGGACACATAGGTCCGTCCTATTTGTCTAACGTGTGAGGAAGGGGGGGATTTAGATCATCTATACGACTTTTGTTTTCTACGCCTAGCACTTGGACCACCAAATTTCTTAGATTCAGTCTGCCTAGGATCGCCCGCCAAAAAATGCCGGTCATATTCTGTTATTTTTCTTCTTATCTCTTCGCGAATGCTCTTTGACAAAGGATGATCTTTAGGGTCTTTTCCTCCTTTTCCTTCCCCAGTCAGAGCTCTCGAAATGGCAACTGCACTGGCAAAGGCTTGTCCCATGAATCCACCTCCGCGTACTTTTACGGAAAGATCTATCCTATTTCTTATTTCTCCTATCAAATGGATTGGGACCAGCACAACCTCTCTTGCGACTTCCGGTTCCATGACTTCGGCGGGAATATTGTTTATTCTGACTTTGCCGTTGCCCTTTGAAATGGTGGCAGTGGCTCTACTTGTCTTACGCTGTCCTGGATAGAGATCTACCTTGTTCATTTAATGTATTCAGCCTTCCATCCAATTTGTTTAGCAACATCTCCAACGGTAATATAATAAGACTCGGGTTTTCTTATTCTACAATCTTCAAATACTTTTGGCTGCTCGCGGCTTAGTTTTTCAGGCACGCCAATATAGACCCTCAATTGCTTAAAAGCTTCGATGCCGCTCGTCTTACGTTTGGGGATCATCCCTCTGACCATCCTCGTTAATATTGTGTCTGGCCTACGAGGGTGAAATGGGCCATGAATTGGGTTAGTGACCGAGCTTATCTCTAGATCCTCTTTAAAGATCTCTATGGTTTTGTACCTGTTTCCAGATATCATAGCTTTTTCTGCATTTATCACCGATACTTTATTACCCTCCAACAGAAGCTTGGAAATACGCGAACATGTCCTACCAGCAATGCAATTTGCTATATCGACAATAATTGTTGACGGTGGGTGCTTATCCAATTATCTTCACTCCCGTGCCTCGAGGGTACTTTTCAATAAGGTCAGTAAGAGCGAGGATCTGACCGCCGGCCTCATTTATCTTCTTCGAAGCCAATTTTGAAATCGAATATGCATATACTATGACTGAATGACCCAAAATTCCGGCACC
The DNA here is from genome assembly GCA_049578985.1 of Nitrososphaeraceae archaeon. Lineage (GTDB taxonomy): Archaea > Thermoproteota > Nitrososphaeria > Nitrososphaerales > Nitrososphaeraceae > TH5896. Next base: position 41,526 of record JBAUMZ010000207.1, on the reverse strand, counting down.
GAGTATTTTGCCAGGAACGATAATCACGTCTCCTTCCTTTGTAAACTTTGACAATTTATCCACATTTACCTCTCGTCTATTACTTCTCGAATTAAGGAGCCTGCGCTCTACCTCCTTCCAGAGAGGTGCCTTTGTCCTTTTGGATGCCATTCGAAGCCTCCATACTGTGTCCGCAATAACACCGTCAGTTAGCATGACTTATCTTGGAGTGTTACTTTTTGAATCCCCAAATAAATGTACTCACTCAAGTTTTTCAAGGAACTTGCAAAGATGCGACAGTATCGGTAAAACTTTTTACCTTCGAATTCAGCCTCTGGATAGCCGCATCAATTGTCTCTTCTGCAGTAAGCGCTCCGGTAGTTTCGACGGTCAATATTGATTGATTTTGTTCTTCCCCGTCTGTGACTATTGAGCATGTGGTAGGCTGCCACTTAGCATGATTGCTACCTAATCCTAGTCTAGCATATGCTTCAAACTTTAATTTTTGAGAAGGCGCCAAAATTATAATTGGAATATCACTACTTACTGGTTTAACAACCTCGTCCTCGGAGACCAGTTCTCCAGAGGTAACAAGCTTGGTTTTGTCATTTGCCTCAGAATCTAATATTAACAATACTCTACATTTTGAACAGCCTAGCGAATTGTTACAGTCACAATCTTGCGGCAGAACAAATCTATTCAGATCGGTACGGAGCGGAATTAGTCCTAATCTATGCGCGATTGCTTCATCGTGCATTACCGATGAGTTCTCCATCATGACCACATCATCAATTGCCAATGTGGGAACTTCACTTATGGAAATCCTTCTTATTGCATTAACATATTGTCTAGGAACATTATTAAATCTTAACACGATGCGATCATTAGTTTTACTCACAACATCTAGAGAAGGCGCCTGAACCAACTTTTCATTGTTAACCAGAGGCTATTAAAAATCTACCGAAAAATAGCCACAAACGCATATGCGATACCAGTTAATGTATAAATTCAGTAACAGTAGTACTAGAGCATTAACTTTGAGGCAATGTTGGATCATTCACTCCTGTCGGGATGTCTTCAGATGTGGTATTTGAAATGTCAGGAATTGAACTTTGAGGCAATGTTGGATCATTCACTCCTGTCGGGATGTCTTCAGATGTTGTACTGGCATTGACTAAAGGCAATGGAACGTACGTAATGAAAGTCAACGCAGGCATAAATAAGATGATTACGATCACACCGGTTTGCAAAGAATTTAGAATCACGGAATACTATCTCCTTCCTATACGCTTTAAACTTTGCTCTAGGAGTAGGAATTTGAGGAAATTAGAGGTTTGATATTATATGTCAGCACTAATATCATAAGAATGAAATATTAAGTTAATAGTGAAATTCTAAAGCCCTATTATTATAACTATGGTGCATACAGAAAGCTAGTTATGTTTTTTATAGTGCCTGCTAGGTGGAATGCAATATAATGCAAAAGTCTCGGATGTTAGCTATCCTCCCAAGTATTGCAATTTTGGGCTTCTTGGTCTCTATGGGTGCGGGAACCGTAAGCAATGTCTCAGGGTATACTGAAAATCAATCAGGTATACAATTTGGTTGTTTTCAGACTGACGAAAGTACGGGTGAATATCTACTCGATGAAGAAGGTAATCTGATCCCGTGCGAAATGGATTCTGGTGATAATGCCTGGATGCTTACCGCCTCTGCGCTTGTTCTGGTCATGACACCTGCCGGGTTGGCCATGTTCTATGGTGGCTTGGCACGACACAAGAATGCTGTAAGTACTGTCCATATGGTTTTCATTGCTGTTGGACTTGTGACGGTTCAATGGGTTTTTTGGGGATACTCTCTAGCATTTGGTCCTGATGCAACTGGTCACGGCTTTATAGGGAATTTTGACTGGGCTGGTTTGAATTACGTATTTCATGACGTTCCCTCAGATGTGTATGCTACAACAATTCCTCACATGACATTCATGGTCTTTCAAATGATGTTCGCCATAATCACTCCAGCTCTTATAGTTGCTTCCTTAGCGGAAAGAATGAAATGGAGTGCTTACGTAATATTCGTAGTTATTTGGGCCACTTTTGTATACGATTTCGCCGCCCATTGGACATGGTCTCTAGGTGCAGGCGGGACTGCAGTGGGCTGGACTGGAGATTTGCCATCGCTTGACTTTGCAGGAGGTACAGTTATACACATTACATCAGGTTGGGCAGGATTAGTAATCGCTATAATGCTTGGCCGACGACTGGGATATGGGAAGGTTCCAATGGAACCGCACAATATTCCCCTTATTGTGTTAGGGGCAGCATTGCTGTGGTTTGGATGGTTCGGGTTTAATGCTGGCTCAGCTGGTGCAGCGGGAACAAACGCGACAAGTGCATTCGTTGCAACTCAGATTGCAACCGGAACTGCGGCCATAACTTGGATGCTAATTTCTTGGGCGCATACAGGCAGACCATCTACAGTAGGAGCAGCATCAGGGGCTGTCGCAGGATTAGTGGCAATTACCCCTGCTTCGGGCTTTGTAGGTCCGATGGCGTCAATCATAATAGGGATTGTAGCATCACTTGTCTGTTACGCAGCGGTAGTATTCAAGAACAGAAGAAAGTGGGATGATGCACTTGACACATGGGCTGTTCATGGCATAGGTGGCTTGGCAGGTGCTCTCTTGACGGGAATCTTTGCACAGACTATGTACACAGATATAGCCGATGGTCTCGCATTTGGAAATCCGGAGCAATTGCTCAATAATGCGATAGGAGCATTTGCAGCCTTAGCTTGGGCGGTTGGCATCACTGCACTTATAATCAAGGTAATGGACCTCGTTTGGCCTGGTGGAATCCGAGTCACGCCAAAGGAAGAAGAAGTTGGCCTGGATCTATCACAGCATGGAGAAAGAGCATACGTAACGGAATAAAGGGCTCCTCCCTTTTTCCATTTTACTTTTTTTTATTTGGTATTCTAAACTTAGCAGAGCTTGTGGCTGGGAAGTAATTTACATATTTGATTTGATATGTAAAATCCCAAACTCATAACGTCAGTGAAATTCGCAATTCCTCTCTTGATATTCGCCTTTATGATAAGTGTTCTGGAATTCCACCTCTCCTGAATCTAAGCTCGACTTTTTCGACTAGGATAGTTCCTTCTAAATCTTGAGCCTCACAAGCTGTTCTTGATGATAGTTCAATCCACCATACCGCATTATACATATATTGCTTCCAAACTGTCTAACAATTAAGGATGGATATATGCCTGAAGCCAAGGTGACTGTCGTGAAATTGGTAATTGAAGGTAATAGATTTGAAATCTTGGTGAAACCTGATCTTGCTCTTGATTATAGACTGGGCAAGAGAAATGATCTGACCAATGTTTTGATATCTGATGAAGTATATTCGGATGCAAACAAAGGCTCTAGAGCTTCCAGCGATAAGCTTTCTAAATATTTTAAGACTAATGACTTGGGCGAAGTCGCTCAACAGATCCTGTTGAATGGTGAGCTAAATTTAACTACGGAACAGAGGCGAAAACTGGTAGATGAGAAGAAGAAACAGATTATCGACTTCATTAGCAAGAGCTTTGTTGACCCTAAGACACATCTTCCGCACCCACCTTTGAGAATACAGAGTGCTATGGAAGATATCAGAATTAGCATTGATCCCTTCAAGAAACCGGATGAACAAGCAAAATTCATTATCGATGCGCTAAGAAAGGTGCTTCCTTTAAAATCTGAATTATTGAAACTGACGGTGACCATTCCAGCAAACCATTCAGCTCAAGGATATAGCACTTTAAAGAGTATAGGAAATTTCAAGAGTGATGAATGGCTTGCAGACGGTTCAGTTCGGGTCACATTAGAAGTCAATGCAGGCATGAAAGGTAGGATTATCGAAAAGATTGGTTCGGCGACCAGAGGAACAGCTCAAATAAAAGAAGATCTCTAACCCAAATTCACTTAAAATATAAATCCCATCATCTTTCCCAAATGAGAGAAAGAAATGACAAGTACTTATACTAAAAACAATATGATAAATTGGGGGAGATATTGATAGTCAATGCAAGAAATTAAGAGAAAATACGTAGTCCCTGGAGACAGAATTATTGATGGTAATTTTCGTCCTCTTTCAAATGTGACTAAATCAGGAAATTCTATTTTTGCAACTAGAATTGGTATTGCAGAAGCCACAAGAGATGGGATCAAGGTAATTCCTTTGTCCGGAGTATATATTCCTCGTGTGAATGATATAGTGATTGGCAAAATTATCGACCATTCTTCTTTGTCCTGGCAGGTCGACATAAGCTCGTGCTTTTCTGCGCATTTGCCCGCTCAAGATGTTTTTGGGAGAGATTTTTCACCGGCTCGTGATGATATGAATAAGCAACTTGCAATAGGAGATCTAGTTACTGCGAGAATTATGGCGTTTGACAGGACACGAGATCCTATGCTAACTATTCAGGATAAGGATCTTGGAAGAATCCCGCGAGGGGAATTTTTGAAAATCTCTGCTACTCGTGTTCCACGACTAATTGGAAAACGCGGTTCTATGATACAGACAATAGAACAGGCAACTCAGACGCGAATATTGATTGGGCAGAATGGTATAGTAGTTGTTAGCGGCAGAAATGGTGATGGCACTCAACTCGCTATTAGGGCAATCCGGATGGTGGAGGAGGAAGCACATACATCAAATCTCACTCAGAGGATTAAGACGCTTCTAAACGTTCCTGATCCTCAGCCCACTGAAACTCTCACAGAGGTAGCGGAATCAGAGGACCAAAAATTAATCCCAGAAACAGTAGGACAGGTGCAGGAAGAATTGGAAAAAGGTGATTAAGAGTAATGATTCAGACAAGGAACCTAATAGACGAACATGGGCTTAGAACTGATGGGAGAACCACGGATGAGTTGCGCAATGTCAAAATTCAAGTGGGCATAGTGAAAAATGCTGACGGATCTGCCTATATAGAGTTTGGGAAGAACAGAATTATTGCAGCTGTATATGGTCCCAGAGAAGTCCATCCGAAACACATGGCACAACCTGATAGGTGTGTTTTAAGATGTAGATATCATATGTCGCCATTTTCTACTGATACCCGTAAGAATCCTGCCCCTTCAAGAAGAGAAGTTGAAATTTCAAAAGTAATGAGGGAGGCATTGGAGCCAGCGCTGATACTCGAGGATTATCCAAGGGCAGCAATTGATGTATTTGTTGAAGTTTTGCAAGCAGACGGAGGTTCAAGGTGTGCTGGCATTTCAGCTGCATCAGTTGCCTTGGCTGATGCAGGCATCAACATGCGAGATATTGTTCCCGCATGTGCAGCCGGAAAGGTTGACGGGAAAATAGTTCTAGACATTAATGATATTGAGGATAAGGAAGGTAGTGCGGATATGCCATTAGCATATATGCCTCATCTTGAACGGGTCACTCTTCTGCAACTTGACGGCATTTTGAACCAGGAAGAGTTTAATGAGTGTCTAGACAAAGCGTTACAGGGTTGCAAAATGATTTATGAGATTCAAAGAAAGGCACTTATTCAGAAATACTTTGGAGACGAGCAGGAGTTGAAAGAAGAGTCTTGAGTTCGTCAAGGCGTTCGACAATAATAGTAGAGCATCTTCGAAGGCAACAGATGACAGAGGCGATCTCGAAATCTAAGAGGCTCGACGGAAGAGCCCTGGATGAAATGAGACCCCTAGAGATCGAGCTGGGTATAATTGGAAAGGCAGACGGTTCATCAAGGGTAAGGTTAGGGAGTTCAGAGGTTGTTGCTGGGGTTAAAGTGGAAACGGGAGAACCATTCGAAGGATTGGAGAACAAAGGTGCACTAATATTGTCAGCAGAGGTCCTTCCGACAGCATCACCTTACATCGAACCAGGTCCTCCAGACGAAGAGACTATTGAATTGGCAAGAGTAGTTGATCGAGGAGTAAGAGAATCTGAAATGGTTGATCTTGACAAGCTAGCTCTGATTCCAGGAAAGGTTGTTTATACTATATTCGTTGATTGCAGTATCATAAATTATGACGGTAATCTCTTCGATGCATCATCGTACGCCGTAGTGTCAGCATTAATGTCTACCAAACTTCCGGTCTTTGAGGTGCAAGCGGGCGAATCGGTCGTAAACACTGGAAAGAGGACGGATCCTCCATTGACAACTATTCCCGTATCCATAACCGCTGTTAAAATAGGCGATTCCGTCATACTCGATCCAACTGCTGAAGAAGAAGCCTGTATGGATGCGAGGATCACGATAACTACTAATTCTGAAGGTAAATTTGCAGCTCTTCAAAAAGGATCTACCGGGTCATTTACGATTGACCAGATCAAAAGGGCAGCAGAAATAGCAAGAATTAAAGGAGAGGAAGTTCGAACCAAAATTAAAGAGCTTACTAATAATGGTCACTAGAAGAAAGCGTAGATCAACATCTCTTAAGGGATTAGGAGTTAAATTTGGAGCGACTGTTCGAAAGCGTTATGGTGCCGTGTACAGAATCCTTAAGAAGCACAGAAAATGTCCGTCTTGTGGCTCTAAGAGATTTTCTCGGATTGCACTTGGGATATGGCATTGTCCAAAATGTCGTTTTAAAGTGGCCTCGGGAGCTTATGATATCAGCACACAGGCGCTGTAGGTCAGAGATCAGATTCTCATTCCAAGATAATCGAAGGGCTAGACACATCGCAGAGGCTGCATTCTCTGCGCTTCGCCCGGATACGAAATACTTTTCAAAGGATAATTCATCCAAGTCTAATATTTTTCTCGATAGTCACATGATAAGAATCCAAGTGGAGGCGAATGATATACCTTCTTTACGCGCAAGTCTAAATTCGTATCTTGGGCTGCTTCGTTTATGTATTAGCACCTTATCTGATATTTAGCGCTATGATTTTATGTTGGTGTTTCTTAAACCCTGTCATATAAATGAGTGAACAAGAACTTCCACCTTGGCTGAAAGAACAAGTATCACGCTTTCAACAGCTCCAACAAAATTTGCAAGCCATATTGATGCAAAAGCAGCAGGTCGAATTGGAATCTGTTGAGATTGATAGAGCACTTGAGGACCTCGGCAAGGCTAGTCCTGAAGATACCGTTTACAAGAGCGCCGGTCCACTACTAATTAGAGCTAAAAAAGAGGATATTAGTAAGGAACTAGAAGAGAAGAAGGAGTTAGCGAAGACTCGCTTAATGGTCCTTTCAAAACAGGAAACAAGGGTAAAGGACAACCTTAAGGAAGTTGAAAACAAGATTAATCAAATGATAAGAGGTGCACAAGGGAATTTAGGTCCAGCTGGGGGCCCTGGGATCGTAGGAGGCACCAACTCGTCCTCTCAAAGCCCCCGATAATACGGACAGGATACAATAGCAAATTCTCAAAGAAATCAGTACTAGCTCAGCTGTATCTCAACACCATCCAGCCTTTACTAAGAAGGGATTGATTCAATGGGAATTCCTTTGAACACTAGTTAGAAACATTAACGAGCGATATTTAATAGCTAGCTGTGGGAGTCGGAACTAGGATCGTAATTGATGAAAGAGAGAAAGGCAGCCGGATTCCTGATCTGCTAGGCAATCTTGGAGCTTCAATAGAATTTTCCCTCCTGACGGTGGGAGATTACATCGTATCTCCTCAGACTGCCATTGAAAGGAAAACCATTTCGGATTTAATAAGTTCCATTTATGATGGGCGTTTGTTCCTGCAATGTAACGATTTGGTCCAATACTATCCCAGACCATTAATCGTGATTGAAGGAAGGGCATTACTAGGAGGACCGGAAGAGTATCCCCAGACGCTAGAGAACAATTACCATGATTCATACGCGGACCAATTACCTCTAATACTTGACGCGTTAGCCCGAATTGCACTCGAATTTCGGATTCCAATAATACCAACTCCCACTCCTGAGTTCACTTCTAGAATGCTTATGATGATTGCGAATCTAGTTCGTAGCGAGGGATCAATAGATGGTCCACTTCTCAGAAGAATTCGTAAGCAAAAATCTATTTACGTTCAGCAGCTATCTGTTCTCTCTTCTTTGCCAGGTGTCGGCGAAAAAACAGCTGTTCGTATGCTAAAAAAATTCGGAACACCTATGAGAACTCTAACTGCATCAGTGGCCGAGCTATCAATGGTAGCCGGGCTGGGGACTAACCGTGCTCTTCGCATCCGAAGGCTACTAGACTATAGTAGTCCTACGAAGGAAACAAAAAACGAAATTCAGAAAACACTAAGTGATTCTGGTGAAAGGGTGGGAAGCAACTCAAATATGAATAATTAGTTCCATTGTGAGAAAGTATGATGTTGCTAGCTATAGCTCTATCGTTAACTGAACAGCGCTCATTAGTCAGCCCATTTATCAGTGAAGTAAACCAATAGCTGTGGCTATCTCTACTCTTAGATTGTTACTAATCTATAGTAGCACTCTGTATGAGGGCCATTTTCCATTATTATAGGTTAGGGTATTTGTCGAACTAAATGAAGCCATTCTAACATGGGATTGAACTTATAAAACATGATGTATCCCTTTCTTTGAAGTTGCCCTCCACCGCATCTTGATAGCAACGCATCCGGGTTGGAACAACAACAATGTTGCAAGGATTCAGAATGATGTATTTATAGCTCCTCTTCACTCCACTTGATACATGAGAGGTTCGTTCGCGTCGAAGTCGAGGATCTTCTATATCTTGCTTGGCGCAGGAGTTTCTTTTATTGTCATCGGCTCGGCATCAGCACTTTATACACTAACTCCGATTCCGGTATCTCTGAATGGAACAGTTGAAGCAGGTGAGAGTGACACACTAACTCCTAACATGAATGTGGGTAATTCTGTATTGTTATCTGTCACAGGATCTAATTCAAGCATTGAAATTGTGGATCCTGAAAACGAGGTAATTAGGTCGGTAAACAACACTGCTAACTTTCAGTATAACTTTACAGCTCAGACGGACGGACAGTACTTAATATCCATAGAGAACTTGGGAAGTTCTGATTTGAGCATAGCTGGCAATGCCTTCACAAAAGGCAGTCAGATAGCTTTAGGCGGACAGCTTATGCTTATAGTAACTGGAATCATAGTACTGGGTCTTGGTTTGCGAGCGAAACTTCACTGAAATACTTAATGTTACCTATCAGTCGTTCCCTTCTTATACGAGCCGAGAATCTTAACGAAGGCTGTCTTTGGTTCTATGACTTTCAAAACATCTCTAACTTTTGAGTCAAGAACATGTCCCTCAAAGTCGGTAAAGAAATTGTACTCCCAAGGGGTTTCTTTGGTTGGACGTGATTCGATCTTAGTAAGGTTGATCTCTCTTCTTGCGAATTCAGACAAGATCTTCACTAACGATCCTGGTGCATGTTTGACAGAGAAAATGATGGATGTTCCATCATTCCCTGATGGCTTCGTATTTGCAGGCTCTCTTGATAGTACATAAAATCTTGTAAAATTGCTTTTCCTATCTTCTATTCCAATGTCCAAAATCTCCATTCCATAGATTTCGGCGGCACGCTTGCTTGCGATTGCCGCTGCTCTTTTATTTTGACCTTCCTTGATCATCTTCACTGCGCCCGCGGTGTCATATACTGGCATAGGGAGAAGTTTCTTCTCTTTTATGTAATGCCTACATTGCGCCAGAGCCTGGGGGTGCGAATAAATTTCCCTTAATGAACCCAGATCGTTTCCTTTTATCGCAATAAGACAATGGTGTATTCTTTGATAAGTCTCTCCTACAATGTACAAGTTCGATTGCAATAGTAAATCATATACTTCATTTACACTTCCCTCAATTGAGTTTTCGATAGGTACTACCGCGTAGTTGCACAGACCTGATAACAGCGTCTCGATTACTTCTTGAAATGATTGCACCGGAATGGGCGTAGAGTTTGGGAAGAAATGAATGACAGCAAGCTCACTATATGCGCCTCTCTCACCTTGAAAAGCGACCTTATTTACCACCATTTAACGTCTTGCCGTTGTGAATTATACTAAAAGTCTCTTTTCCATAGTCTGACGTCAATTTTCTCTCTTCATAGGTCCCGCATTCTACACATTTCACTGCATTGTTCACTCTCACTGTGTTTCCTCCACAATTGTGGCACAATGTATAGACTACACCAAAATCCTTCTCTGCGATAGTGATGTGAATATTCGAATTGAGAAGGCTTACTACTCTTCCTCTTATAATGTCTCCTACCCTAAATGTGATTCTTGACCTACGATCTCCTCTTTCCCTCGACCATCCTCCTTGTGCACCTGAAAGAGAAATGCCCTTGGTGGTTGAAATGGCAGAAAATCCCGAGACGGATTTTACATCATTAATATATAAAATTCTTACCGATATCATGCTACCGAAGAGCATATCAATATATCCAACAATAATATCTCCTATTTTTGGCAACTTCGGAGTATTTTTTTGCTCAATCCTTACTATACGTCTCTTAAAATCGTACACTTTGCGTCCAACCGTGCTGGATCGAATACTACCATCGTCGACGTACGTGTTCTTGCCGCTCTCAAACTCTTCTATAAACGCAATCTGATCGCCCGGAAAGCTAGGTGTTGGTGTCATTTTTTCAATTGTCAAAGTTATAAGAGATATTTCGTATTAGAAAGTTATAATTGTTACAGGGGAACAAATTATTCGGTTGTCATAAACCGATGTTTGTGGCGAGAGTATCTATGTTCGTCACACGAACAAATAACCTATTAGTAACTTCTTTACAACGTTAACCGTGGAGTTTATCGAATGGTTTCCTTATTATCAGGAAATCAGGGAACAATTTGGCTATAGCACCGAGAAGGACCAAGAAGCTGCAAAAGTTCTATCTTATATGACCCGTAGAAAGGCATTAGATCTCAAGTTGCTAAGAAAGAAAATTCACGGAAAAAAGGTCATGGTAATAGGAGCAGGGACCAATCTCGAAGCTAGCATCCCATATATCAAGAGAAACCGAAATTTCACGAAAATTGTGGCTAATGGAGCAGTTCAAGCAGTTTTAGAACACAGGATCAAACCGGACGTTGTTGTGACAGACTTGGACGGGAATCAATTATTTCTCAAGAAAGCTGACATGCTAGGAGCAATAATGGTAGTCCACGCTCACGGAGATAACATTTCACTCATGACTAAATTAGTGCCCAAACTTAGACACGTCATAGGCTCTACTCAGGTAATGCCTGTAAATAATGTGTACAACTTCGGTGGATTCACCGATGGTGATCGATCTGTATTTCTTGCTGAGGAATTGGGGGCGAGTCAAATAATCCTTGTTGGTATGGATTTAGGAAACGAGATCGGGAAATATTATTCAAAGAGTACGGTACAGGATTTAGAATTAAAAAAGGCAAAGATGAAAGTAGCAAAAAGGTTACTAGCTATGTTGGCAGTTAGAACACGATCAGAGCTATTTGATACCTCGATAAATCCCATTAAAGGATTTGCTTATCTTAAACCGACTTCTACATAACATATGAAAGAATAGCTCCGATGATACTTCGAAGCAATCTCACTAGCGGAGCCTTAACTTAGGTTATAAGCTCGGTTTAACGCTGGTGGGTTTGGTTCACCCATCCAGAGGTAGGAGCTAAGAATTGATACTTGACCTCTGAAAAACTATTATATCTTTCATGTCAATTCAAATTGAATTGTCATCTAGCTATTCTGACGATGAAATCAAGCGAGCTGCTGAGATCCGTGAATGGCTTGTCAAGCTGATTTCTGACAAGCATGAGGAGATTGAAAACTTACGCGCGACTCTGTCCCTCGTCGATAGCATGCTTAAGTTAGGAAGTTTCAAGGCAGCATCTAGTTTGAAGGATACTTATGCGCTCCAATCGAATCCGACAAATCAATTTTCCCCATCTGAGCCCCATGGCATCTCAAGCCATCCTGAATCAAAGCAAACTATAGCCTCAAATATCGGAGACCCTAATATTCAAACTGCTGCAACTGACATAGTACATAGAGTGAACGAATCTAGTCCAACAGCTTCCGATCCATCAAGATCTCAAATTAAAGAAACTAAAGAACTTCATAGAGCGCGAGATAATCTCCTTCTTGCTAATGCTGAGTTTACTACTCATTTTGTAGATATCGTTCCTGCTGAGAATATCTTTCTAAGTACCAACACTGCCCCGTTCCGATCCTTTTTCTTGGGAAGAATTCTCGATGGTATGAAGGTTAAAGATGAAGAAAAGGCTCGTAATTTGCAGATTAAAGAGTCAGAATCTTTAACGTATATTGTGGAAGAAAATGAAAGCAATATGATATGTAAGATAAGGATCAACAATTACAGGGAGAAGGAACGACTCAATGAAATATTCAATACATGCGCTTGGGTTTTTAGTCGTATGATTGAAAAAGGCTCACGATGAATCATGGATAGAATAGTAGTCCTCGATTTCGGCTCGCAGTATAGCCATTTAATTTGCAGGAGGTTAAGGGAAGCAAATGTATACTGCGAGTTGTTGCCTCATGATACTCCTGCGAAGGTGCTTGGGGAAATAAAACCTAAGGGAATAATTTTCTCGGGCGGTCCGGCTAGTATATATGTTGAAGGGTCTCCTAGGCCCGACTACGGTATTTTTGACCTAGGAATACCTATCTTGGGAATTTGTTATGGACATCAATTAATTGTTGACAGATTTGGGGGAAGGGTAAGAAAATCTACTGTCCGTGAGTACGGTAGTTCGAACCTTGTAATTGATGACCATGACGACCTTTTTAGTAACATAGATGGTAACATAAGATGTTGGATGAGCCATAGCGACACCGCTGAATTAATCCCAAATGATTTCGACGTTCTGGCTCATACCGATAGCTCTTCGTCAGCGGCGATCGTTAATAGAAACAAGAAGCTATTTGGAATACAGTTCCACCCTGAGGTGGTGCACACGGAAAGGGGGACAGAGATTCTCAAGAATTTTTCATTTCAAATAAGCGGGGCAGCGGCTACCTGGAACATGAAAGATTACTTAGAAAGAATTATTTCAGAGATCCGGAAAAGCGTAGGGAATAATAGAGTATTATGCGCCGTTAGCGGAGGAATTGATTCGACCACTGTAGCGGTTTTATTACATAGAGCGGTCGGAAACAACCTTCGGTGTATATTTGTCAATCATGGTTTGCTAAGAGTTGGAGAAGAGGAGTTAGTGGTTCAAACCTTTGAACGAGTTCTAAATATACCGCTAATAGTAGTCAATGCATCAGAGCGATTCATCACAAGATTAAGCGGAATCACAGATCCTGAGGAAAAAAGGATGATAATAGGCGACGAATTTGCTCGAGTTTTTAGTGATGTCGCATCTGAACACGGTCCTTTTCAATGGCTGGCGCAAGGAACTCTTTACCCTGATATCATTGAAAGTGGGGTGTCTCACGGCCCAGCATCCGTTATCAAAAGTCATCACAACGTGAAGGGATTGCCTAAGTGGCTTAATCTAAAGGTTATTGAACCACTGAGTACACTCTATAAGGATGAAGTGAAGAGGCTTGCAGCGGCTCTTGGTGTCCCTGCGGAATTATTGAAGAGGCATCCTTTTCCTGGACCTGGCTTAGCTGTCAGAATTATAGGCGAGGTGAATCATGAGAAAATTCGTATAGCCAGAGAATCTAGCAAGATAGTAGAAGATGAATTGATGGCCGAAGGCTGGTACGATAAAGTCTGGCAAGCGTATGTGGCGGTAGGCGATGATAAGGCGGTAGGTGTAATTGGTGACGGAAGGCTCTATGGACACATTGCAATAATAAGGGTTGTCGATTCTGTTGATGCAATGACGGCTGATTGGGTGCGATTACCTCATGATGTTATCGGAAAAATTAGCAATCGAATAGGCAATGAGGTAGAAGGAGTAACTTGGGTGACTTACGCCGTGTCGAGCAAGCCCCCAGCTACAATTGAACCTCAGTAAGATCTATTGCAATTGGTGAACTGTAAGAAGTGATCTCTTCCATAATCCCTTCGATTAGAAACATGTAGCCTCACAATTTCGATCCGCACTCTTCACAATACTTTGAGCCGCCTTCATTTGTGTAGCCGCATGCCTTACACTTCTCGACCGCAGTAGAACCATTACGCGAGTCGGACTCAACATTGGAGCGATTCTCGTTAATTAGCACAATGTCACCAATCTTAGATATCTTTGACCATAGGATTTCAGAAGATTTGGTGTCTTTATCCCTTAATTGATTACTGACTATGATGCTTACATCGACTGTTCCATTCTTTAGCCTTCGAAGCCCGATTTCCTTTATATTTCCAATTAGCATTGCTTCTGAGTCATAAGCTGGCATTTCGATTAGTGAGCGAATTGGGAGAAATTCACCGTCAACTAAGGCATTATGTATTTCATGCTTTGAGCCAGCTGCAGACGCTCCCGAAGTTTCCTCCGGCTTTGTCGAGGAAATTTGTTGACTTACTCCCTGGTGAATGATAGACGATGTATCGCCTTGAACTGCCTTTTCATTCTGGGGAGATCGAAACTTGCGGTACTGTGCAATCGTGTTCTTGCATTTCTTGCATTTGTATTCACCTTTCTCTTCTAAGATCACTCCTTCCCCTAGATCCTCGTTTGGGTTATCATAGACAATAGACGGTGGACCATCAAATTGCACTTCACATTTGTTACAATAATGTTTCAAGAGCCTATTTTCATCTAGTCTTCCCACACCTGCTAGGAAAAGCTCAGGGCCTCCTAGGTTACCCTTTCTCTGTTCTTCATCCGTTATTTTAGCTAGAACATATCCTCCGGATCCGCGAAGTTTCTTATCTTGGTACTCGTTTCTGGGAGTTTCGCTTAGCATGGATAAGTATTGGTGGGTTTGAATATAAAAAAACTTGTATTATGCTCCAATACTTAGTTGAACAAATTATATAGGTATCCTTGATTCACATCGGATTAGCTTCCGTATCCCTTATATTTCCGTGCTTTCTAATATCTTTCGTCAAAGGCAGCGGCAGATCTGTCAAGTATTGGAATACTACTTATCATTTCTTCCGTGCATTTGTGCAGAAAAAGATTAGTGAAAAAAAGATTGAAAGCTACATTTGAAGAATTAGGAGTAAGCCCACCTTTAACTAGGGCATTGGAAGAAATAGGCTTCGCCAGGCCATTTCCTATTCAAGAAGCATCAATACCATTTATTTTGCAAGGGCATGATGTAATTGGTCAGGCACATACTGGAACGGGTAAAACGGCAGCTTTCTGTCTGCCAGTGTTATCACGTCTGAAAAGTAACGGTCCGGTACAATTTTTGATACTGGTACCCACGCGGGAACTCGCAGTTCAAGTAACCCATGAGATTACAAAATATTCGAAGTATATTTCAATTCGTGTGGTATCCGTTTTTGGAGGAGTAAGCATCGGTCAGCAGCAATCACGATTGGAGAGAGGAGCTCAGGTGGTCGTTGCTACTCCTGGCAGACTCATTGACCATTTGAAAAGAGGGACCATTGAGCTGGACAAGGTAAGTCACGTCGTACTTGACGAGGCCGATAGAATGCTAGATATGGGTTTTATTGATGATATCAGGTTCATTCTTTTCTATACAAGCGAAAAGCATCAGACCTGTCTCTTCTCTGCCACAATGCCTCCTGAAATCCTTCGCCTTGCGGAAGAATATATGACCAATCCCAAACAAGTTCTACTTAACGAAGAAGAAATCAGCCTCGATACAATCGATCAGTCATATCTGGTTACTCAGGAACGGCAGAAATTTAAGCATCTTTGTGAGTTGATCAAAAATGAAAGTAAAAAACAGATGATCGTATTTGCTGCTACAAAACAACGAACCCATAGATTGGCTAATGATCTGAAATATGCAGGCTTTAAGGCCATCTCTATACATGGAGATTTGTCACAAAAGCAGCGAGAAGTGGCAATGTATAGATTCAAGGCGGCAAAGGAAGATATACTTGTCGCTACGGACATAGCAGCTCGAGGTATCGACATCCCTGCAGTTAGTCATGTGGTAAATTATGATGTCCCTGAAGATCCATTGATTTATTTCCATCGCATCGGTAGAACAGCTCGAGCAGGGGGCACTGGCAAGGCTGTCTCCTTAGTTTCTGTGGAAAGATTAGAAGACTTTCAGAGAATTATCAATCGAACAGACCAGCCCATCCGCAAGTTGAATTTTGAACTAGGGATAGAAGTCCCTGTGTACGAAGGTAGGACTCATCGCCCCTCTTATTCGAGGGGTAGGTCGTACAGGCCTTCTAACGGTTATCGAGATAGGCAAGAAAATCAGTATGGTCGAAGGAAGTATAACAATGAGATGAGCAACTCTCGGTACCGAGGAAGGGGAGAAAGTCGATATAACAATCAGAAGAGATATAGTAGAGGCTTTCACCAGTGGTCTCTTTAGTTTGGCCCTGGAACCAGTCCCTCATAATGGTACCAGCGGATTATTTCGAGTTTAGTAAGAATTCGATCAGGTGGGATATGGTAAAATTCGTTTATCTCAAACAAATCGGATGAATGTTTGGGAAGAAATAATTTGAACTTTTGTACCCTCCCCAACTCAAATTATTTTGAACTTTGATATTAAGTATTCACTTTCATTCATCTGTAGGTAACTATATATCTAAAAATTGATGATATAGAACAAATGCATCAGGACAATAGTGAAGATTCTTTTGTAAAGATTGCCGCACTCATTGGAGGTGAGGAATATCTAAAGGTTGCACGTGCCCTCTTGCATTCAGAAGATGCAACTGATGAGGAAATCGCAGGGTTAACAGGGCTTAGAATTAATATCATTCGAAAAGTACTTTATGACATGTTTGGGAAAGCATTGATCACGGGCATTCGTGTAAAGGACGAGAAGAAAGGATGGTTCGTATATAGATGGAGAGCGAAAAGGGATCAAGTAGATAATTTTATCGATAATCAAAAGAAAAAAATCCTTGATCGGTTACAAAAGCGACTTGAATACGAAGAATCCTCTGAATTCTACCATTGTGGGAACAATGATTGTTCACATGTCAAATTCGATCTTGCAGTAGAACAGTTCTTCAAATGTAGTACTTGTAAGGAACCGCTAAACATGATTGATAATAGTCAAGTCAAGGAGGCTTTGCGGCATAAGATTGAACAAATTATTTCGGATATTACACCAAAAAGTTAGTAGGGCTTGTGTTAGTTCAATATCAATCTATTTGGCAGAACTAGTATATCCATTCTATTTGAATCTACTATTCAGAATCGAAATCACTTGAAGCAGATCGGTCTAGGCTAAAGACAAAAGAGTCTACGTAGTAAGGCCGAGAGACCAAATCATAAGGGAGATCATCGTCAAAACCATCAGCGTGTGTGACGCCTTTGATGTCATCAGACATCTCCAGGAAAATATTTAAACTCGTCAAATTACTCAAAATTTTTATATGTCATATTACTATAAAAGTGTATATCATTATTAGCCTTTCGCTCTCGCCTTAAAGAGTCAGGAAATGCATGAAAACCTTATTAATCGTTTCACTATGGTAACTCCGATAATGGGGGGCTTTATAGGGGAACGTGCTAATCGCACTTGTTCCTCAAGAATATCCAAATGATTCCTAATGGTAAAAGACGTCTATTTGTTACTTTTAGGAGATATCTAGTCTGAGCAGCTAAATTGATCCAATGAAAAAACCATTCGTCACAATGATAGGGCGCCGCTATTGTTTAGTAATGCCCCAAGGAACAAGATTATCAATGATAATCCCACAATCAACCTTCCTAGAAGAATAATTCTGGATCTTGCAGGTTGAAGATAAGAATTGGAGTCACCACTCAAAATCCTTTTTTCTGTTTCGATGTCTATATACCTTATGTGGATAATATAGATTATGAGCGTAACAATAACGAAAACTATCTTGATAAGCAAAATAATGCCATACTCTGAATCCATTAGAGCAACTGGCTGCAAAAGAAAAGCGCGAGAATTGTAAATTCCGGTCATTATCAGTACTATAAATGCGGGTAATGCAATTCTGTTGAATCTCCTTCCAATTCTTAGCATTAGGGCAAGACGATCTGCTGGAGATTCGGCGATCGTTCCTAACATGGGTGCCAAAACTATCCCTAAAAATAAGGATCCACCAACCCAGATCGATGCACAGGTTAGATGCACCCAAAAAACTAAGACATCCCCAAACGCCATTACCAAACTGAGATTGACTTTAATACTATTATTCGTATTGTCTTAGAAAGGATTTTAATGCGCTTTTGATTAGCATAAATGCCAGAATGTTTCTTACCAGACGCAGAGCTATTCTCATTGGCGCTGTTGTAACAATAGCCGCAGGGATAATTCTTACACCACTTATTTTGACTCTCACTCTTCCGCCTGATATCAATGCCGTAAAGATCAACCTAGAGAAAGTTGAAGTTGAGAATCCCTCTCCAGAAGAGGAAACAGCGAACCTGCTGACTCTCAACGTGTTTTTTAAAGTCGAGAACCCTACTGATAAGACTTTGACGACCTCTAAAATCGATTATACCCTTTTAGCTAATGGTGAGTCTCTAGGTAACGGACATATCGACTATGTAGATATCCCCGTCCACGGACGACCACAACTTTTGTCTGGAAGCGAGGCTACAATCAAGTCAAAGTTCGAAATACCACGTAACGATCCAAGTCTTACCCAAATCAATATTGGGAATTTCACGAGCTCTGACATAAATTGGGAAGTTGAAGGGACTGCTGATATCGAGTCTGGATTTGTTACAGCTCCATTGGCATTTAGGGATGAATTACAGCGTTCTTTATAAACTCATTGTAGCGCTGACCCTTAGTAATATTCAAACAAAAATTAGTATCTGGTCAGAATGCTCTTTCCAGCTTCACCACTCGCACATAAGATAGTAATTGGATCATATATCCTGTTTCAAATAAAGCCTTGCCATAGTGCGGGCTGCTCCTTACCTGTACACTAAGCCCTCACTATAGATCGATATGACGCTGATGATTCAAAGTCCTGTTAAAACTAGAGATTACCCATTCTGCGATCCATGTACACTTGGCTGGACTATACTGACTCATATCATCTTCAGACGAACATAAATGTTGATAATTACAACTGAAACACGGGGCTCCCTCAACGCTATTTATCTCTACTTGTCTTTTTTCAATTTCAGACATAGCAGGTTTCTTCACTATCAGCTTGTAAGTCCACCTACCGTTGTAAAGGATTTTTTCCCTAGAGATAAGGGCCTGCTTTTCTAGATTCCCGACAAGCCTTGACCCATCTCGACTGTCTAGAGAAAAGGTCTTACAAAGTTCGGTTTGGAATATTCCATTCTCCCCGCTTCGAGAGATAGTTTGGAGTGCCTGTTCGACTAAACTATTTCTAGTTTTAACTGAAATTTTCATAGGAGTAACTATTTCTGATGACAAAATATAATTTATTATTAGCCTACATAGATATAAAAATCTTCATACTTGTCAAGGTATTTTTTGAGTAGGCAGGTGAGGTCTAAGACCACTTAGTATGGCTGATTAGGGGTATGACACTATACGATAGTAATCTACGTTGAAGCCAAATTATCCTTACGATAATGATTCCTATAAAAGGTGAAGTGCAATTAAGTAAATAGATTTATAGTATCTCGATCGGTAACCTTACGATTCCAGAGTCGATGAAGATCTGCAATAGTGATGACATAAAGGATAATTCTATGAATATTTTCACAATTAACAATAAGGATATTCTTGTAGGAAGGAGAAACGGAAAATTATTTGCCTGCAGCAATTCCTGTCCTCACAGAGGAGCCTCCTTGTCAAAGGGACATTTTGATGGGGATAAAATAGTATGCTACATGCACGGATATGAGTATAATATTTTCACAGGTATGTTAGAAAATATGAAATCTTGGAAAAAGGAAGATGGATGGATGGAGCAAAGCCATAATTGGCGAAAGTCGGATGATTTGAGGTTGTATAAAATTGATGAACACGACGAGTTCATTTTCATTGACTCTGTCGAACCAATTTAATGGTTCTATATTGTACACAAATAAAGAGTGCCTCAAGTACTGGAATATAATGATTATGCTGCCTAGTCTTTTCAGAATTTATTGGTCCTTTACTACTTAAGCGCATGCGCACGTATAACGTTTTGTTGAGCAAATCATGTTAAGCTGGATCAGAGTGGAATTCATCTATCTGGGTGGTACTTCTCAGTTAATTAAATCTGTTACATAGTTTCTTCATTGCCTAGATACCAATGAAATCTTGGTCAAGTAATCCTGCCCAAATCAGTGTTGAAATAGTACAGATACATACACGACCAAAATCTCTTCTGCTGTTCTCTTGACGGTTCAAGGAAAGGATCACTAGTTATTGGAACACGTCAAAGGTAGAACAAACGCTTGAACTCTCCACTGGGTAACCAACTAACTATGAAAGTTGCGTTGATGGCGTAGCTAACTGGGGATACAACTAGCTAACAATGAAGGTATCTGAATGAGAGACCACTGGCAAGATAGGTTGTTACCCGAAAGAGAACGCAACATGATAAGATACTATATGACAAATAACCAAAATCTGCTAATCTGAGCTCCTTACTCTCGGATCAACAGAATAATATTGTTTAGTGACGCGTTTAATCATATGAAGTCGATCAGATACTGTGTTAAATAGATACATCGCGTGTATTTTAACCACAAAATCAAGAAGAGCAAACATTTTATTTATGCATATAACATATTCATTCTACTCGTCGAACTATGGTGCGAAAAAGAATCTATGTTGCCGGTAAAAGTGGAGATTCTTGGTATCAGCTACCTCCTTCCATGCGACAGAATTATAAGACTACTCTAGCAAAAAAGTATGGATCTAGATGTAATCCTGGCAATAGCCTCCCAGCTTTCCAAGGCTTGAATTACAAACATTTTGGTTGTGGCAAATATTTTCCTATCGCTTTGCTTACAGTAGACCACATCATTCCGATATCTAAAGGGGGACCAGTCTTCGACATCGGAAATATGCAATTGTTATGCTGGCAATGCCATAGGAAGAAGACCGCTGAAAACGACATGATAGACGTATGATCTCTAACTTCGAACGAGACCGTTGTTTCAATCCGTTTAATTTTGATTGCCTAGTATTTTGAATACTGCTCGAATTTGACCCTGCTGTTTTTCAGCATTCAATAGGATTTAATTTAAATAATCGTAGAAATCTAGTACGATCTTGCCTAGTTATCAACGGGCGAGACATGAATGGTGGGGTGGCAGAGCGGCTATGCGTTCGCCTGCAGAATTGAATGTAGTAAGCGAATCTATAAGGGTTCGAATCCCTTCCCCACCTTTAGTCCAAATTCAGGCTAATATTGTCAATATGGAAGGAAACTGCACCTTCTATTTCACACGCAGAAAATTAAGATTAATTGGTGGTGATTCGACAAGCTTAAATGTATAATTCAGATTATTTGTTTATCAAAGGTACAAGTCTAAATCGTCAGCCGTTGTGCCTTGAACGTCTACGGGCTGATAATCATCTAGATCCAGTACGCGCCGGTAAAGTATAGATATCTGTATGATTGAATCATGTATAGTTCTGATGCACGAGGAGGATACCTAAATGGCCATTGGCATGCCGCGAACTGAAATCGAAGATCCGATATATAGCCTATTAGTTGTAGCCAATAAGCTTGTAGATCTCGAGATTAGAATGGATTATCAAAATAGTCCAATAGAGGAGATCCAGGATAGCCTGCGCAGAATAATAGGTCTACTTGAAAGATTAAAGAAATGAGACTTGGCATTGTGATTCGCCGTAATTTATCTTCCATTTGCCGTATAGAATAGTCTGATCTGGCTGGAGCCCTTAATAACGAAAGAATTATCACATCCATGCCGATCCAATTATCTAAGGGAATGCGTAAAATTATAATCCAAGCCCCCAGTGGAATTGCGGCCATCCTGGAAGAAAAATTGAGAAGCAAGTATGAAGTGGAAGTGGAAGCGATCCCTGATATTCCTAAGGCAGTTTGTCAAATTATGGCAAGAAAAAATAGAAAGTGGATTCTGATCTGCAGATTTGCTTCAGACGAAAACATCAAGGACATTATTACGATGTTTGAAGTTAATTTCCAATTAAGAAATTGAAGACTAGTGACGAGGGAAATTTTTGGATTTCATATATTCATTTCAATTCACCTTAAACTAAAAGAATGAACCGTGCTGAGGTTCTGCTGACTGCATCGCTATACCTATTTAAGGTAGGTCGCAATAAGATGCCAGAGAGTACAATAATGCAGATCGATTCCCATGAGCATAGGTGTATTCCTATTGAGTGATAGATGGGACGAAGACAAATTTCGGGAAGATGGTCTTCGTGGTAAAGTGGTAAGAAACTATATAAAAATTGCAAAGGTGGGGATAATCGTAGGTTTTGTCGTTGTAGCTCTGGTTGTATTGTCGGTATTCCTTCCTAGAGTTGGAGTAAATATCGAGATAATAGAACGAGGGGGATTGATTGGCTCGATAACTGCAAAAATCAATAACAATAACTTCGATTCGTTGAAGAATGTAATAGTTCAGTTTGGAGAGAACGGAATTCCCCAGAGCCTGGGAGACATCGGGCCATTTGCATCTGTATTTTCTTCTCCAAATCCAAGTGAACTGGAATTTGATCGAATTATTCTAACAGCAAACGATGGAGATGTTCGAGTAGTCAAGTACAGGAACTAATGGCCGGTGTGGCACCGTGGATTCGTCTTGATCGTTTAAAACGACATCAGCATTGGGGATGGCCATCAGAATGTGCAAACAGGAGATATGGAGATGTTCGAACTGGAAATATTATGACAGCAAGCCACAAAATTATCTCATTGCAAGGAATTGTTAGAATGCCCTACCACGCTGTCATCTTTCATCAGAATGCAACACGCACAATTTTCATTAAGGCAGGTGTTTGATACCTTATGCTTACATATGGCACATATGCATTCCTCGTTCAATTCTCCCTGAACTTGCCTATTTGATAAACTGCCTTTTTGAGGAAGATTCTTTGATTCCTTTAACCTTGTGATTAAGTAAAGCCAGGCTGTAAAAAGAGAAATTCCTATAATCATGATCACAAGGCTGACTAGAGCTGCTCTTAATGCAAATAATATTACTCCCAATAGGATCATCGTAATTCCAATGGCAAACACCCAATTGTAAGAAAGTGGTCGGTTTCCATGAGGCGCGACTGAACGACCAGATTTTGTAGGATTTGTGGAGTTCATCCCTCAACAATTCACCATTGAAAAGTTATTCCAATAGATTTATTATCAATACCATTGTTTAAACGAAATTTTCCCTCTTCAGCTACTCCTTTTCTCCTAACTGATTGTCTCGAATATTCCATATTATTAGAATCTAAAACTCGATCCAATCGGTGATATATAGGCGTCCAATCTACCGAGTTAGATTCAAAATTGCATCCAATCACATCATCATTATACTTTAGGATCGGTGATTCGGCATCACGATCAATTTCCCTAGCTGCCGGCAAGTGGAGATACGTAAGGGGTAGAAAGGCAAGCTCGATCATTTTTGAGTTGTTCATTTCAGAATACTCTGCTCTCATTATTAGAGTTATTGGTATTCTAGGGTCTCGTCATCTGCATTCAAACCCGAATCAGATACCAGTACTTAATTGCAGACTCCAGAAGAAATACCCCTAGGATGCTCATGGTCAAGGAACCGATTACTCGTTACGTCCTCATTTCACAGAGGATGAGATTTCCAGATAATTATTTATCTTGTTATGAGTATCCAGGTCATAAGACGATATGAGCGAATTGTGTCGGATAGCAGTCGTGCAAATGAAGTCAGATACAGACAAGAAGAAGAACTTGGCACAATCAAAAGACTATATTAAAGAAGCTCGCCATAAAAATGCCCAGATCGTATGCTTCCCTGAATTTCAAATGGGTTATTCCCCATCAGATCAAAAACCCATCGTATTGAGCGGGATTTCTGAAGCCGTAAATACTGGTAATTTTGTAATGTCTTTAAGCCGGTGTGCTAGAGAAAATGGAATTGATGTTATTAGTACGCTTTATGAAAAGGCTCGAACCAAAAACAAAGTCTTTGATTCTGCACTTGCAATAAGAAAGGACGGGGTGATCGTGGCTCGTTACAGAAAAATCCATTTATACGACGCACTGGGTTTTAGAGAATCGGATAAATTTCTAGCCGGAAATAGCATCGAGAAACCCTTTCAATTAGAAGCTGCAAAAATGGGTCTCATGATCTGCTATGACATACGCTTTCCTGAGGTGTCTAGAATACTGAGCGTATTGGGTGCTGAGCTTCTAGTAATCCCTTCAGCATGGGTGCATGGAATTATGAAAGAAGAACATTGGCAGACTTTCATAAAAGCCAGAGCAATTGAGAATGGCATCTATGTAATTGCACCAGATCAGGTAGGAAATATATATACTGGTAGGAGTATGGTAGTAGATCCTTTTGGGACTGTATTGTTAGATATGGGCAATAAAGAAGGGATGGAGGTGGTGGAATTAGAGAAATCGGATATTATAAAGGTGAGAGGACAGCTTCCACTTCTAAAAAACAGAAGAACAGATGTCTACAAGAAAAATCTTTTTGCATTTACTAGCCACTAATCTTCACAAATTTTCTTTATGGGTCGAATGACATTAAAGAGCAGGGTTTGTTTCAAAGGGAGACCTCTAATTGAATTCTGATACTATCTTGAATGCAGGCAAGAAGCGACTCATCAAATACTATTTGCCGTTATCAGCATACTATAAGCAGGAGTAGCATTAGTTTGGGAAATCGCATCTAGTTAAGCGACAGAATATGGTGCTATCTTAGGAGTCTCTTTCTATAGTAACTAAAGATAGATCTTTTGGGCCGATGCCGTTCCTGAGAAGAAAACAGAACCGCACCTCTTTGGTACGTGATTAGGTATATGCTGCACTATGATAAGAGTCCACTCAGGAGCTCTCTAACCTAGATTTCCTCTATCTTGATCAAAGAATTGTGTCTGTTCTCTGATTTGTTGTGCAATCGGATTAGGAAAATTTGTCTGTATAAAGAAAGCCGCTACGACTACAAGTATTAACATGATTAACGCAATACTCGAGGTGAGATTATTGCTTGAAAGGTTCACTCCTTAATATTCACGTTACATAAATATATGTATGTCATTCCATTTTCTTGCTTACCTGATTCTGTCTGAACGGTTACAATTGCGATATAATTGGCTAGTCTCATTGAACAAAAGCTAAGGGAACACCTGCTCACCACTGGTTCTATCAATAATTCTGATAGCCTTTGTAGGACAGGTTTCTGCTGCTGATAATATATCTTCAAATGGAGAACCATCCTCTGATTCAATTCTGACTTTAGGATTTATGATCTTGTTCTTTTCCAACACAAATACTTTAGGCGCCAATACCTCGCAGCTTCCGAATGCCATACATAATGTGGGTTCTACTGAGATGTTGAAGCGTGCATGTGGCTGGGAGCTCTCTTCATCATCCTCAACCTCTGATACACCTATGATTCCAGACGGGTCATTTCTGATTCTTGAGCTCTGTCTATTCCCAAATCTCTCGTGCTTCCATTCTTTGTATTCATTTTCTGTAGTTTCTTGATTTTTATTCTGATTGGGATAAACTGTGGACTCGTAGGAATTTCTAGGCTTTGCAGCTGGATTTCTGAAACCATCATGAGGTTGATGACTTTTCTTGGCTACCGTAGTCTCTTCAGATAAACCGCTATTTTTAACAGGACTTGTTAAATCATATTGTTTCCTGTTGTCTTTGTCTGAAAGAATCTCAAAGGCTGCGTAGATTATCTTAATCATGTCTCCTGAATGATTTGATGTGTTTCTATCAGGATGATGCTTTTTGACCAGCCGGCGATATGCCTTTCTGATGTCATGATAGCTAGCGTCCTCTGAAACGCCCAGTGTTTTGTAGTATCCTAAGTGGTCCAAGTATGTATATTATTTTTCTCTATGTCCTTTATATCCTGAGCTGCCTATACTGCCTCAAATTTCCTTTTCGTGATTTAGGCGCAAGTTTTCAACCATGAGGATTACACTTCATATGATAGGTTTGATTGAGACGATAGTTGATTGCTTCCAAACTTCTAAATTAAGGGGCTCAATATCGAAAGAGAATGAAAGCTAGAAGGAGTTTTCAGCTAAAGGTATTCACTCAAGATAAGATATAAACATTTAGTGGTTAACAATCAAGTAGGCTGCTGATGAGAATTGTGGTCAAAAATGAAACTCATCTGATCTATGATTCTACTAATAATCTTCCTATTCCTGTCTGCATAAACCGGTGATTCGATATCTATCCAATCTGTGTTGTCATCCAGACTGTAAGAATAAAGGTTGGCACCTTTCGAAGGCAGGTGTGCCAAAACATCATGAGACAGGTTAAAGCTGTTGGTTTGCTTGTTCTGAGTAACGGATTCTTGTTGTTGCCGTAAAAATTCGAATACTATTTTATCAAATAGATAAATCCCAAGTGCTTCGGGGGATTCTAGTTCAGCGACTGGCTTCTCAATAAATTCCTCTATTCTGTTGCAGTCTTTAGCTTCGACAGTAACTCTTCCGGTCTCTTCATATCGGTGCTTTCTTGTTACCAGAACCCCTGTGATCTCTTTGCCGCTCTCAATCTGCATTTTCAATGTACGATAACGGCTGACTAACTCCTTCAAATTCAATGCACAAAGATTGTCCGCAAACCAAACAAGAAACGGTTCGCTTCCATTTTTTACCGAATCCTCAGCTCTTAAGACTGCTCCACCAGTCCCACTGTTGTTGTCCTCAATGAACGAGATCTTTTTGAGGATTATGCTCCCTTTTCCTTCGAAATAATTTATGATTTGGTTTCCAAAAGAATCAAACTCGCACACGATAAGAATTTCATCCACAGTCTCGAATCGTGCAAGATATCTTACAACATGATCTATAACAGGCCTTCCTTCTATAGGGATCATTGATTTAGGAACAAAATCGCTAAATGGCCTTGCCCTTGTACCTCTACCCCCAGCAAGCAGTACTACTTTCATGATTCATCCTGAATTATCTGGTAATGGACTTTATCAATTTTATTGATAATATTTCATCGTACCCAGTGCCCACAAACCAATTGACTATTATCCGAAGTGACATAATGTCCTGCGAATTTGTCCATGCATTTCATTCTAGTCATTGATGAAATTGAATATTGAAGCAGAATAACTTGGATAGTAATTCACGAAAGTGTAAACATAGAAATAGTACGAAAATGGGAAAACTTCTACATTGGTTTCTTGCCCAAGAAGTTCTCAGTATTCAAACCAATGAATTCAATTGCTTCTAAATAAGATATATCAAAAACTTCTCCAACAGTGTTAGCCACGGTTACCAAGAATGATGTTGACAATGCAGGTAATCCTGTGAAGCAGCTGGGGTACCGAACAGGTCCATCTGTCTCAATGAGTATCCTGTTTTTGTCAGTATTCCTTAGAAGAACTCGTTTGTCTTCAGAAAATACTAATGGCGGACCATATGAGACATATGCCCCTAAGTCCATTAGAACGCGCAATTGCTTCTTATTACCGGAGAACCAATGGAAGAGCAGGTTCGCCAAGTTGTAAGATTTTATTAAATCTAATATATCGTTGAGAGACTTTCTAGAATGAATAGATACCGGTTTCTTCGACTTTTCTGCAAGACTCAGCATAGCTTGGAACACTTGTGTCTGCTTTTGATATGAATTCCCTTTAATTAGTGTGTATGTCGGATCGAGTCCGATTTCTCCTATCCCTCCGATCGAATCAGAATATTCAGAATAGATCTCCATGAAGTTTCCAATATCGGCATCATGAGCAAATTGTGGATGAATTCCTATGAATTGAGTTACTATGTCGTTGTTGGATTGACCAAAGGATTTGATTCCGTTGATGGTTGAAGTGATATCTACTGTAACCGAGCATACATGCATCTTCATTATTCTAATGCTCGTTAGTATCTCTTCCAAATATGAAGAAAATTCAGGATCTGTTAGATGAATGTGCGCATCATACAATATAGGGTAGGTTCTCACCCTTTGTATTATGACAAACCCTTTCTTATCAAGTTTGACATTCTAACATCAGGAGCTATTTTCCTTCTATAGATCGATACAGGTAAGCGTTACGTAACTTGTAAAGAAGATATGGCATGTAGTCGACTGCACGTTTCTTGTTGGTAGGTAGCTTAATATCGACAGGTAAGATATTCTGTTGAAGACAGAAAAAATTTCAAGACCTGTTTCACATTCTAAGTACGTTTCTGGTAGCCAGACGAATGTCTTCAGGTTTTATTGTTTTCCTACCAGCATGTAGTGACAACTCAACTGCACTTTTAGCAATTTTTTCAGCAATTTGTTCTAAAACCATACGTAGTTCGTTAGCGGCATCGTCACTAACTCTTTCTGCACCTGATTTCCTAATAATACGTTGCATTCCAGCAAGGCCTAATTCAGGTCCAGAGGAGAACATGCTTATACGTTAAATCCAAGACTGGGAGTATATTTTCAGCGCAGTCAAATAGTTTAAATCATTTTGTGTTCCTTTACGAGCCAAAATAGAGATTCAATTATGATCGTGGTTGGATCACTTTGTGCCAACCCGAGACGAAATGAACTTTGTTATAATTGATGATTAACAAAAGTGGTCAAATGATCTTTGATATGTTGCTACTCATTGGCATGAGATACTACCTATTTAAAGAAGGAATGCTTTTCGAAGAATGATATGAGGAGCAAGACCGTTGCCAAAGAGAATTTTCATTAATGACCGGCTCGTCAGCCAAACGATGGTGCCCAGATCCATATCTTCTCGAAAAGGCGAGAATGGAGTTTTGCTCGTAATTGGGGCAAGCCGTATATACCATGGTGCCCCGTTATTGAGTTCGATGGCCGGTCTAAGATCAGGGGTCGACCTTGTTTATACGGGTGTACCACAACAAAACGCCCTAGCTCTAAGGTCTTATTCTCCGAACATTATTGTCCTTCCTTTCTCACACGATTCATTGCATATGACTTCCGTAAGAGAAATCCTTCGTGCTCTTCCAAAGAAACCAGATGTTGCTGCCATAGGGATGGGTTTAGACATAGCCCAAATCAAGGGGCTGACTAACTTGATAAATGAGCTTAAAGGCATGCAAACCAAACTCCTCCTTGACGCTTCTGCGTTAATCCCAGATGTTCTAAAACATATATCAGGAACCAATACAGTGATCACCCCTCATTTTGGAGAATTCAAGCGCGTCTTCTCAACAGAAAGCTCTATACAGTTTCTAACTCAGAAGAAGGCAAGCCTCGAGAAATTAATATCATCTGTGGTTAAAATGGCAGAAACATATGGCATTACAATAATCTTGAAGGGGGAATATAATGTAGTAGCGAGCGGAATTAACGGCAACATATCAGTGATCAAACGGAGTACTCCAGCGATGACTGTGGGAGGAACTGGAGATGTCTTGTCAGGACTGGTAGCAGGTCTTCTCACCAAATTAGATCCATTTCTTGCCTCTATCATGGGCGTCTACCTAAATGGCTTAGCTGCATTGCAAGCCTCTGAAAAGCTGGGTTTGCATCTCCTCGCGACCGATCTTATAGATAATTTGCCCTACGTCATGAAGAAATTTGACAAGATACAGTAAGCTAGGCTCTTTCAGTTTTTTTGCTGTGAAATAAAACCCCCTATGTTTGTTCCTATATTCACTGACATATGATACCTCTTATGAACTGACAAAACGATTTCTATATTCTAAGGATTTCTCCGGGGTCTTTTGCTTTAAAGATTTTTTCAAGCTAGTTTGTCACAATTAGAATATTCTAGAGTATCCAAGTCTCTTTGGTACGGGTTTAACACGAATGGAATATATAATTGAAAAGGCTAAATAACTTAGTAAAGGAACATCCAATGAGTAATCAGCGCATCTACGATCTTTACCTAAAGTATAAAGAAGTTCTGTATTTCAACAAAAACCTTATAATTGCAGGCATTTCGTCACTCCTAGTCGGTAGTCTAGTTACTCAGCTATACTCACAGACAGGAGGAAGCAATCTCATAAATTCCTTTGTATCAATAGCAACCGAGTACAGTGTATTCTTTCCAATATTCGGGGTACTTTTCTATATCGACAATAGAAACAGGTATCTTGATCCGGTTACAAAAAAAAGAGATTCTCACAAGTTGAGAAGCGACATAAAGAAGCTTATAGCTACTTTTTCGGTTTCTGAAATAATTTATTCTACATCAAAAATTCTGATCCTTTATCAGCTCCTCCAGCTAGCTATAATCTCTCCGTATCAGACAGCTATGCTAAGTACTATTCTGTCGTGGATGCTTTCAGCCATCACTATTAACATCATGATCAGAATAGTAAAACTTGTCAGAACCAATTAGGACTTGTGCGTAAAACCTCTGAAGAGGAGACTATCCCTTGTCCGGTAGTCATTGCGGTTAGAGCTGTAAGAACTAATTCTCATTTCACATTAGCTCAGAAACCAGCTTCGATCGGGGAGTCAGGCTTCATGATTTCTCGTAAAAGAGTAGTGGCGTAGGAGCCCTTAGGCAATTTGAAACTGATATGTAGAGATCCAAAATGACTAAATCCCTTACACCAAAGAACTGATTGTCTGAATCCGCCCTTCGCGCTAAGCTCCTGCATATCTCGTATGTAGAAATCTCTTGGAGTCAGTCCTTCCTCTTTGAGTATTTTTTGTGACGTAGATTCGAACCGTCCTTTTCCGGTCTGAAACGTATATCCTACAAGTCGTAGCGCGGGAAGCACTGTAGAAGAGGTATCAATGCTGGGATTTAGCTTCCTAATCTTTCCAAGTACATCATTACCTTCGATTTCAAAACACAGGTCACCATCCATACATTTCGTTATATCCTCACCACAAAATAGAGATTCGCTTATGCAAAGGTTAAATACATAGGCTTGATAGGCCTGGACGTACAATCGTCGAATTCCAATGGGGATAGCCCTTAACGCGCGAATATAGTCTCTCTTATAAAGTAACGATCGTACTATCTCTCTTTCAATATCCATACCCTTGGGCAATAGACCCATGAGTTTGTTGTAGTTACTTGGGTCCGACAATTGTTCCCTGATCTCTCTGCTATATGCAGTATCATAATTGGTAGTCTCAGTTAGGAGCAATTCGGATGCTCGTTTAAAATTCCCCTTAAGTATTTCCCTTCCAACACTATGAGTGACCATCCTTTCACTTCCAAACCTTTGGAGACCATAGAAATTAGGTATCCGGTCTATTTCAGGGAGAAAATCAGTCAAATCTGCATGCCTGGGTTCAACTATCAGAACAGTAAATTGATTTCCCCAAAGATCTGATTTTGAGAGTAGAGTACTGCCATATCCAATAAGGCGAATTTCAGTATGGTAAGTCTTAGTACTTAGGGGTGGATTTCTTGTTTTCTGAATTGTGGTGGCAAACTGCATCGTGCTCGCCTTGGCGTCTTTTATACCGAGGACTCTTAGTTCCAAGTCAAGTTTGTTACGTATTTCTATGATAGCATGGTTGGAATCGATATTATGCTTTTTTAGAACAAAAACGGGAAAGCGATAGGTAGAGGTTGAATGCTTCGACAAGTTTTCAAGGTATTGTCTATTTAGGATCTCGCTTACTAGAAAATCCTCTGGATTTCGTTTGATTACTCCGCCTGTACCTCTAAACGCAGTACAATAGTGCTTAATACCAGCCTGTTGATCAATCAAAGGAACGGTCTTTACCAGAGTGTAGAACCTCACTTCAAAGAAGATATCTCAAGCCTTCAATCCTCGAAAGAAGTTTTGATATTTACTTGACAACAGGACATTTTGGTGGCTACGATTTTTTAGCATCCAATTTTACACATCTGTAATATATTGTTCCATCAATTGTGACGTCTTCTATCCTTATTGAGCGGAGGTTACCTATCCTACTAGCCTTTCTGTGTACAATAATGCCAGATAAATTGCTGATTACGTCTTGAAAGGACAGTTTAAGCATCAGGTAATTGATGTCTTCTTGTCTGATACCTGTAAACTCTGCAATTTCTTTCACTGAGAATGCCTTATCGCTATTTCGACACAAGAAATCTACTACGATTCGGTTTAGGTCCTTATGTGCCTCGAATTCTGATGCATCGATGGGCGGTGGAGCCATTAACCTGCTAAATAAATTGAGACTTATATAACCGAATCTGTATTAGTAGAACCCTCTATTATAGTCTCTTTATGTATCCAATGACTCTTTTTCACTCTCAAGTAAAAAGTCACTGGCCACTTTTTTCAGTTATAAAAAAGGTCTACATATTAATTCTATCCAGTAACTCAACAACTTCCTCAAGGCTTGG
Source organism: Nitrososphaeraceae archaeon (assembly GCA_049578985.1). GTDB lineage: Archaea > Thermoproteota > Nitrososphaeria > Nitrososphaerales > Nitrososphaeraceae > TH5896. The sequence goes on along the minus strand of JBAUMZ010000207.1, from coordinate 9,184 downwards.
TGACTCAGCAGATTGATTACGGACATAAAGCGAGGATGCGGCATTCGCGAACGTTAACCTATCTATAGGATCAAGACCAGCAAGATATGCAACGACATCGGCTGCCTCCCATACGTCTCCCGCTCCAGTCAGGGTTCTGATCTCGCTTCTGATTGCTGGAACTATCTCACTATCTTTCCCGTTTGACCAAGCCGATCCTAATTTGGTATGAATATCAATGCTTAATCCGATTTTCTTAGATAGCTTTAGCGCGGCGTCCTTGATCTCTTGTCTTGAATACGATTGCCAAGGTAACAAAGTACCTAATCCCAATGATGATCCAAGTGTGTTACATTCATTCTCATTGATACTAAGCACATCTATTTGATTTGAGAGGAGGGCAAGGATTTCGATAAATTCTTCCTTCCTGAGTTGAAAATCAGCTGGATCTACGAAATGTAGTGCCTTTGGTGAGCTTTCAAATGCGAATTTCATTAGTTCAGTCCCTTTTAAGTTGCTTGCCCAATTCGCAACGATGACTGCGTCCGCTTTATTTAATATTTTCAAATGAGTCTCTGAGTTTATCCTTGCTTTGCCAAAGTCGGCATTATCTCCAACATCACTTAGCATAACATTGACTTTAGATTTGCCTTCCACATTATCATAGAGTTCCATCGAGGTAGTTTTTCCTTGTATCCCATCTGAGATTATAATTTCTACTTTTTCTCCGAATATTTGAAATGTGGTTTCGATCACAGATCTCGCAATCTGATCTCCTACTGTAAAAAAAGCGACTCTCCCTCCTAGCTTAGCAATACTATAGGCAATGTTAGCAGCATTTCCTCCCTTTCGATCGACCGTTAGAATTTCACGTATACTCCCTCCTCCTACGCGAATCTTGTTAACGATCGACTGAAAAAACTCATCCTGTGATTGCAACAGTAGGATTCGGTCTAAAAAGAAATCAGGCATAGTAACTATCTGATTCATATACGAATAATAGTTCTTGATTGCTAAGGATATGTTGTTCATACGTTTTTCCAATGATACTCCTCGTTAGGGAGAGGGTTATATTATTTGTCAACTATAAAATAAAGGGCTTCGTTTTTTGGAATAGATTTCCAATTGCAATTGATTTAGAGACTGTACTAAACTCGAGAGTTGTTTAATACCTTTTTTTCATTCGGAGAAGGAACAATTTTTAATTTTGCATCATCAAATTGCTTTGTTAGCTCCTTTCCATTGAAAATTCTGTCCAAGCATATTGCCAATGCTGCTATTTCTGAATGAGGTTGGTTTCCTATTGCTACGTTGTAATCGGAAACCTGATAAACCTCCATAGGAACCTTAGAAGCACCCACCACCACGAGCAATTTGTCACTGTTGCGTAATTCCTCTATAACTTCATCTATATTCAGACCGTACATGGTCAAATGAACGATCTTTCCCCCTCCACTCTTCCATTGCTTAATTATCGATTTCCAACTCTCGATTATTTCTATGTTAAAGTACTGTCCTCCCCATCTCTCAATAATTTCCTCTATCGTAGATCTAATCGATTTATCCACTTCATTCATGAAAATTCGATCACAACCCAATGCTCTGGCCACCAGAGCAATGTGAGTAGTTACCCGATCATCTCGGACAAATCTATGTCCCATCCTTAGAACCGATACCTTCAACCGAGATCTCCTAACTTGATATTTCATCTCTTACTATTATTCTTCATAAACTTTTCTTTGTCACAAGAAGACATGAAATTTTGAGCAAGCACTTAAAATTGCAAAGCGATGTAGCTAAAATGCGAGTGGGACCTTTCAAGCTGAACTGCGCTGACAAAGCTGATAATGTGATAGGAATATATATGATCCATCTAAGAACAGTGTAACATGCCGTCGTAGCTCAGCCCGGGAGAGCACTCGACCTATTAATGTGGGGTGAAGCTGAAGACCGAGCTGTCGTGAGCTCAAATCTCACCGACGGCATTTTCGGTTGGAAATATTCCCACACCAAATCGAAATGGTAAAAAATACCCAACTTGATAGAGTATTTGATGCTTCATCAGCTGATAAGAAGGCTCTTCTGTAATCATGTGGAATCATTCTCATTTAGGAAGTATAGTGACTTCGACTTTCGGGAATATGATCAGTGTTCCAAGTGCGGTAAAATTTTGAGACATCTGAAGGGATTTGACGAAGATCTGCGCGGCTAGGTAAATAAGTTATGGCAAAATCAAACTTACAAACTTTAATTATAGTTTGGTGGGTAGGTGCAGCTCTTGCAGGCATTTCTTTAGTTATCCCGATATATGAGATTTATCTCATCGTGGGGGTAACTGGTTGGATTATAATGCTAATAAGCACCTCTTTGATCATCTACATGATCAAGAAGATTAAGAAAGAGGACCGAAGTAAAGAACTACCTCAAAATGAGTAGTTAATGATTTTCCTTGCCACCTTGTTCTTCTATGACTACAAGTGTTACGGTGGAAGTTATTCCTGGCGTTTTTCTAATCTTGTTAGTTATAGTGTGGTTCATTGTCTCTGTGTTGTCAGATTTTACTTTCACGAAAACATCATGAACCCCATATGTCCCTCTTACTTCTTTCACATCAGGCAAATTAGATATTTCACTAATAATTCGCTCTTCCGATCCTAATGTGCAGTTTACCAATATGTAAGCCGTAGGCATTTAGATTTTATCTACATCCTTTGGTATTTTAGTGTTGTTGGCATCTAATTAGTGGCCTGATTATACCAAACTATGCCTAGTTGATTCATAATCTTGAACCATCTTGTCTACGACAACGATGGAGTAGTCAGGATCCAATGGACTGATGTTGAGGCCAATGCATTCGTCTCTAAATTTCTTTTCACTTTTCCTTTAATTCAGGATTGTAAAAGAATTCATATGAGAACATAGAAGTGATATCATCAGATGAATAAGAGGAAGATCATTTATATTTCTTCAGCCGTCGCAATAGCTGTAATCGCCGGGGTTGCTTATTGGGGGTTTGCTTCCAACAATGAGAATGTTGAAAGACAAGCCCCTGCGCCAACGCCCCAAAGTCCTTCAAACACAGAAATTCAATCTACAGACCGGACAGATAATCCTATTATCATTTCAATCAAGAATGTCACTGTTGAACCAGTAGATAGTTCGCATTCCAATTTACAGATTACATTTGTCGCCCATAATCCCAATAGGGGGACTATTATTCTTGAGTCTATTCAGTACAAAGTTCTAGTTAACAACAGTGAAATTGCATCAGGCGAAATTGGTGAACGGTTGGAAGGCTTTCTTGAGTCTCAAGATAACGTCTTTCCGGTCATCGCTTCTGGGAATGTGACTCTAAAAGATACTGATCTACTTGCTCGGAACAGCGGAAATTCAGGCATATGGGATCGGTTGAGTATGAACCAGATAGAGTCTTACCAAGTGAACGGCACATACTCCTTTAGCCAGACGTCTACACTTCAAGCTAGTGGAGGAGACCGACCTTTCACTTTAAGTTTTCCTTGATTAAGCAGATTCATCTTTAGACTTCCCAAACAGGCTTTCTATTGAGAAGCTGGTTTCCTTTCTTTCGATCATGTAACATCTCCCATAATACTTGCAAGTCATGCAAGATTCAGACGGCTCAACTATAGGCACTCTTTTTTCTTTAAGCAGCGTACTCAAGACCCTTGCTCTTCTTATTAATTCCTCAAACATTTTCGCACTTTTTGCTACTAAAAATTCTAATGTTTTTCCATCTCCTCGTACATAAATCAAAATTCCCTCTGGTTTGTCAAAAGCATAGAGACAGGCATTGAGATACAGCAAATCTTGTGGCCTAGGAGAACCTGGCAAGGAATCTGTTATTTGCAACTTTACTATAAGCTCCTTTTCTAGGATTATGTCCGCTGTAAGTACGAGGGTCAGATTATCCGTTTTATATTCAGATTCTACATTTTCGAACGAATGTCTAAATCCATTCTTCAAAAGGATTTGGAATAGTTCTGCTGAATTTGAATTAATTGGGTCAATTCTCTCATAATATGAAAGTCTTGTACACTGAGACGCTTCAGATGTGTAAATCCTGGTCGGATCATCATTAATTCTTCTTATCTTTTTAGACCTCTCATTCAAGTAGGCCACAATTATCTTTCTAACATCCCTGCCACCTAACATGTTACCTATAGTACGTTGTATGTATATTTGAAATTATTATGAGTAAAATCTTAAAATTCTTCCTCGATTCGAACGCATTTGGTTAGGTTTAAATATTTGAATGCAGATTATACAACTGTTTTTATATAAAATAATGAAAAGTTCAATAAAGTGTCCCGTATGCAACCGAAGCAATCAAAATATTGCAGATCCTGATTCTGGCGAAATTATTTGTGGCAATTGTGGTACCGTCATTTTAGAGAATGTTGAGGAGAACAGAGCAGAGTGGAGGGCCTTTAGTGTGGAAGAAGCTAACCATAGAAGTAGAACTGGAATGCCAACGTCGCTGGCCAGACATGATATGGGACTTGCTACTGTAATAGGTCGATCTGATAAGGATGCGAGTGGGAAAGGGTTAGATGCCGTTGTCAGATCTACAATGGATAGATTAAGAGCTTGGGATTTCAGAACCCAGGCATATTCCCCTGCGGATAGGAATCTTCGACATGCTTTCAGCATTTTGGAAAGAATTAGAGATAAGCTTGGGTTGTCCGAAGCAGCTATCGAGAAAACCGCCTATATTTATAGAAAGGCCCAAGAAAGGGGATTGGTTCGAGGGAGAACCATTCCATCAGTGCTCTCTGCAGCAGCATATATAGCTTGTCGGGAAATGGGGATTTCAAGAACCCTCAGTGATATTTCCGATCTCATAAATATTAAGAGAAAAGAATTGGCAAGAACTACTCGATTGCTCATCCTCGAATTAGACTTGAAGGTCCCTATGGTCGATCCTATAAAATGCATTGTAAAAGTGGCCAATAAGACGAGGCTGAGTGAACGAACAAAACGTGAAGCAATGAGTATTATGCAGAATGTTACAAAGCACGGAATATCTGCAGGAAAGGACCCCATGGGTTTAGCCGGGTCAGTGTTGTATTTGTCGTCAAAAAACGTAGGAGAAACCATTACTCAAATGGATATAGCAGAGGCTGCCGGCGTAACAGAGGTTACAATTAGGAATCGGTTCAAGGATCTTAAGAGTCGCTTGGAACTTAATTAGAATTATTAATCAAGTTTCCCTTTCGCTTTTGATGATTTTCAATAGCGAATCTCATAGTTTTTTATAGGCAAATTCGTTTTCAGGAGTGAATCTTGAGATGCAGAAATTTAAATATGTCGTCTTTTAAGGCTCGGAAACTTTTTTCATCTTTTAGGATTAGCTGATTTTGTGGCAAAGTTCTAGTACAGGTCGGTACAGGTGAGTACAGGACAATAAGTATTGTTAGAATAAAGTCCATAGGTGCGAAGTGCGGGATTTGAACCCGCGATCCCGAGCTTGGGAAGCTCGTACCTTAACCAGTCTGGGCTAACTTCGCGGTATTTTATTTAGCTTATGTAAGACAATATAATTGTGATTAACATCTAACGATCAATTGCTTCCAAGGCAAAATATCTCCAGTCGGGTGCTATGCTATCTGAATCCATATCTCCAATAAATTGATCTTCGAATCGAAACGACGTAAAGATTTCGAAAGTCTCGAAATTTCCATATTAAATAGGCTTAACCTTCCTGTTTCTAAATCTCTACAAAGAGTTTATCATCTTCAATTATTACTGTATAAGATTCTATTGGTCCCAGAACCTCACCTTCATGCGATTCTGCGCCTTCATGCGTGCACATGTTGCCAGTCGCAAAATAGCTTCCCTGAATCTTTCCAACTAGGATTTGTCTACCTCCAACTGTGACATTGGTAAACTCACCCTCTTGAATGTCTGACCTTTTGCCGACTAGAAACCTTACCACACATTCTAACTTTCCACAGCTTTATTTAATTTCTGGTTAAGGTAACGATACTTTAGTGTCGATTTTCTAAATTTCAAATTAAGCTTCCAATTAGGAATCGTCATTTAGTAGTTGGAAAGCCTTAGCTACGCAATTGACACATGTTCACCATGTAGAAAATCATGCGGGGCATGGTAGGTATTACTATTGTCATGCGAATGTTCCGCTACACATTGACTTTGATCGGTAGCTTGGTTATTTCTTCATTAGCATAATAATCGGGTCCCAATCAAACTGCTGGAATGACACAGGGTCTTTCATAGGATACTTTACCCATCCTTTCACGATCATGAACTTGTATCTCTTCGTATCTCCGTTTTCAACAAACGTTAGTTTAAGAATGGTTCCCCATCTTTTCTTTTCTTGCCCGATTTTGGTTATATTGTTGAAGGGAATATCCATGTTTTTATCACTTTCAGCCAGATCGTTCTGAAGGTCTATTTCATTATATCGTTCCACGGGCTGCAAGACGGATTCATCATCTTTAAACCGCCTTAGCTGCCTCAGCGAGTATTCCTCATGTACGTTGTATTTCATTTTCGTCCTAATTATGAATGTGATGCGCATATTCGTTATCACAAGCATCCCTTCCCTGCCTCGCTTCATGAATCCTTCTTCCTGGCCCCAAATCCACATAAGATGATATTTTATCTTCTCTAACATCTTTAATCGATCAAGCAGTCAAAATAACAATCTAAACTATATTAGCTCCCATTATGACATATTCCGAGAGGACAAAACCTATACGTAACCCCCTACTGCCGCCTATAGCTCAGAATTAAAATTAGAAAAAAAAAATTTAGGCCAATTACGACTCTAACCTTCTTCCCAGCCCTTTGTGAATAACGCATTCTTCTTAAGTGGAATTGGTTGACCTGGGGTATACTCCATCGGTCTCATCCAGAAGATTGCTTTTGTTGGACAAACGCCTATGCAGGCCCCATCAGAGATACATCTTTCAGGATAAAAGACGAATGCCTTTCCTCTTTTCCACCCTTCAACTGGTTTTACTCTTAAGACATCAGGACCTAGTGCTGTACATATTTCTACGCAAAGAGCACATCCTATACAGTGTTGTTCGCTAACATCTGGAATTATTGCGACTGGCATCTATATCACTAAATCTCGTTTCATGCTGAAACTATTTAAACACTATGCCAAATATATAACAGTGATATAAAGTGAGACTCAAATCATTCTTCGGCTTTGCACATTCAGTAGTCGTAAAGGCGCTGAAGAATTGTTAGTTTTGCCTAGTAAAATTATATTGGTAGCGGGATAATAATAGCACAGAACAAAATTGCCTGAGGAGATGACTATTGGCGAGCACCTTGACGAATTACGTTTTAGACTGGTGCGGGTAGTGATAGCTATCATAGTCCTAATGGCATTCTTCCTCACTTTCGGACTTACCACAGTATATATTTTATTCGATGAGGGTGTTATCAAAGTTGTCAGCGAATCTCCTCCCACAGAAGGATCCGATTGGACAGCGCCGGAGCCGGAGGGAAATTCATACGTTCTAACATTTTACTATCCAAACTACAATCCATTCGATAATATTGCAATACAGCTCACGACTTACTTAAGTGACACACTTCTACCACCTGAAGTATCTTTGATTCAAACCACCCCCGGACAAGCCTTCTTTTCCCAAGTATATGTTGCAGTTTTCTTGAGCATGTTGATTTCCATCCCACTGATATTAAGAGAAGTATACGCGTTCGTTTCTCCCGGTCTTGGTCAATCTGCTAGAAAAGTCTTTGCCATCAAGACTCTTGTTCCAACAGTCTCACTCTTTGTTGTTGGGGTCTTATTCTCTTATGTTCTTGTTATCCCACTGGTCCTAAATTTCCTTTATACATACGGCGCATCTATCGGTGTGGCTACTTTTTTTAATATAAACGATTTCTACCCCTTTGTACTTCAGCTTTTAATAGCATTCGGACTCGCCTTTCAGCTACCAGTCATAATGTATGCACTCACTTTGACTGGAATTGTCGATGCGGCATTTTGGAAAAAGAACTTTAGGTACGCAGTAATTATCTTCGTCATATTTGGTGCAGTTATAACCCCAGATGGAGGTGGAATTAGTATGTGGCTCGTAGTGGCCCCTATGATGCTTCTTTACTTGGCTGGCTTAATGGTAGTCAAGAGATCTAAAAGTGAAAATAATCGTCCCGCCCATTCCGGAGCAGATGCTCATGGTACAAAATTTTGACGGCACCAACCACATCAGTCGCCTCTATCAACTTAAGTAAAAGCTCTTTCATCCAAAAATGAGCGTAAATAATTCTCAAAAGGTGCCTAGATGAGTATAAAATCGAGTGAAAATTAACACTTAAATGCAGAAGGGCAGGATTATTACCTAGACTGATGATCGCTTCAAGCCATTTGATGCAAGCATTTGGAGTTGGTGGATTGGAATGGGTCTTCATTATTGTTATTGTAGTTGTTTTGTTCTTCGGAGTAAAGAAGATCCCAGAAATCGCACGATCTGTTGGAAGGGCCTCTTCTGAATATCAGAAGGCCAAGATTCAGGCTAAGAATGAGCTAAACCAGATGAATGCGAAGGATGTTGCTGATAAATCATCCATTGACAGAGAGAAGCTAGAGTCTATTGCAGACACTTTGGGAATCGATTCTACAAATAAGAATGATTCGGAGCTCCGTAATGCTATAGATCTTGCAATCAGTAAGGGAAAAGACAAGGTCTAAGAACAGATAGTAAGTCACATATTGTTCCCACACTGACACAATCGGCCTTTTGGTTTTTAGAACCAATAAAAACGCTTTTAAGGGATTGAGAGTATTCTATTATGACCGGAACTGAATTAGCTCCTGGCGTTATGTTTTGGAACTGAGTCGGTCCTCGTCGATTTAGTGATAGTAGTATGTGTGGAATAGTTGGTATTTTGAGCAAGACTGGAGAAAATGTAGTGCCTTTAGTAGAATCTATGCTTTCATGCATTGCATGTAGAGGTCCAGATGGGGCTGCGATCGCCGCGGCGGAGCAAATAGTCCAATCCGATTCTATAAATGACCTTAGAAAACATCCTATATCAGACAGCTGTTCTGCTCTTGGACATGTTAGACTAGCGATAGTAGGAGGAACGTGTGAACAGCAACCATTTAGAAGTTGTGATGGTAGGTTTATTGTAGAGCATAATGGTGAAATCTACAATTACAAGGAGTTAAGGAGCAAACTTG
>JBAUMZ010000206.1:0-6377 GCA_049578985.1 Nitrososphaeraceae archaeon | reverse complement strand
CAATGGCCTTCTGCTCGATATCATATCCATATGTATCAAATCCTCTTTCTTTGACATATTTTGCTACCGGAAGACCAAGTTGACCTAGGCCTATTATTAAGACTCGAGAATTTCGGAATTTGTTGCTAGATGTTATTATGGAACTCTCTGTTATTACTGAGCCTGAATTAGTAGATATTCGTCCATTTATCCTGTTGCCTTGCATTGATGACATTTAAATTTACAGTCCCTTTATTTAAACATAACTGACTGGTCAGTTATGTTTATTAGCTGGCATTCTATATAACAGTTTATGCGACTAAGACAAGACAAAGTCATGGTTCTTGATAGCATTTTTTCTAACAAACACAATATGACCATAATCATGATTATATTGATTATAGCTACTTGCGGCTCATTCATGCAAATAGCCGGTACAAGTTGGGATGTCACTTCCCATATCATGGAACAACCTGAGACTTTCTTTACACCGTCGCATGCAGTTCTTTACACCGGAGTAGGTTTGTTAACGGTAGCAGCCGGAACAAGTGTAATTTTGTTAATTAGAAATATTGAATTTAGAGGAAGTTCAGTTGCTATGCCGTTGAAGCTTCTTATTGTAGGATCGACAATTTCTTTGGTAGCTGGACCATCTGACTTTCTTTGGCATGAAACCTTTGGTGCTGATGGACTATTAAGCCCACCACATTTAGCTTTGATTACTGGAATGCTGATAAACTCAGTTGGCACCATTTTAGGCCTTGCAAAGATAGCTGTGCGTATAACTTCATCTTCTAGACAAAGATTGATTAAGACTGCAATGGTTCCCGCATTTGCGGCATTATGGTTCACAACTACTTGGTATGTTTATATTTTCTCTCTTCCGTTTTCAAATGGAGAAAACTTTCAATTTAACCTGAATTCTAACATTGCTTCTTTGATTGCAATTGTTACATTACCCATGCTCAGCTCTATCATATTCCTTACAGCATCCAAGATTATTGGAAGGTTTGGCGCAGGAACTATTGTTTCAGTTTTGGTAGTTGGCATCAATATTTTTGCAAATATTATTCCTAGTCAAGATATGTTCAGCTCTATTGTGCTATGGTATTCTATGATAGCTATCATACCTGTACTAATTGCAGATATTATCTTGAATAATTCTGCAATAAAATTAAAGTTGGGACTCAGAGCGAAAGAATTAATAGCTGGGATGCTACTTGGTTCAGTGTTCTATATATTTAATTACCCTATGCTTACATGGGTCTTTGCAATTCCTCTTGATATGCAAATAGCAAATGAACAAGGGATGCAAGCAGTAGCTAACTTAACATCCAATTTTCTTAGTACATTACCTGTTATGCTATCAATAACGTTAGTGCCAGCAGCATTGATGGGATTGTTAGGATCTCTTTTTGTTTCAAAGAAGATAGCTATTCCTACCTTTCAAAAGCAGCAATTACAGCAGCAGCCATCTAAATTCATACTGCAAGAAAAATGAGGAAACGAATCTAATAAGTTTGGAATATGAAAGGTAAGAATGAGAAAGGAGAAGAGAAGAGGAGAGAGTAAAAAACACCTTTGTGTCCAAAAGTATCTGCTCAGTATAAAATAGAAGTTAAAGGTAAAATAGTGGAATCAGCATTAATTGCTTTCTCAAAGTATGGATATGATAAAACCAGAATGGATGATATAGCGGAGGCTGCTAAGGTAAGCAAGGGCACACTATATCTTTATTTTAGAAGCAAAGAAGAATTATTTTATGCTATATCTGAAACAAATATCCTAAGATTAAAAGAGCAGTTATCTACATTAATGGCGACTAGGAAAGAAGAATTGGTATCAAATGCAGAAAAGTTTTATGAAACCTTTCACAACGAAACTGGACAAGACTTCGATAAAGTATTTTTTGAAATAATCGCTGAATCACCACGTAACCCTAAGTTAAAAAGAATGCTTTATGAACACAGATTAAGAATAATTGATATAGTAACCGAATATCTAAATTTACAAGTAGAAAAAGATCTTTTTGCCAATGATGTAGATATCAGAGCTATATCTGTTGGTCTTGTTTCACTTTTTAATGGGCTATCTATAAGCAAAGTATCTGGTATGAGCGAATCTAGTAACAAACAAGCATGGAAGGAAACAGTAAGAGCCATCTTTAAGGGCATGAGTTAATAATTATTTTTGAAAGTTTGATGGACAAATTTTTTCAGAAAATGTTTGCTAATATACGAAAACTCTAGCTTATACTACTAGAATATTTTTTATGGTTGCTATAACAACAGCCATGTATTTAGAGAAACTCACATTTTTCTATACATGTCAACTTCTGCATCAGTACTTGGATACAACATTAACATCAGCATACTATGAAATTTCCCTCTGGATGTTCTGGATTGTTACCAATAGCTACAAGTCTCCAATAATTTGCTACAAGTACCCCATTGATTTCACAAGTAGATATGTTTTCTGCTCCACCATCAGTGCTTTCAGACATAAGGCTACCATCAAAATTCGCATGGCCTAGTCCTAGTACATGTCCAATTTCATGTCGTGCAATTTGTTCCAACTCAGAATTCTGAAAGCCATCACCAAAAATGCCCCCAGAAAGTGTTACTTCAATGCTATCAATAAATCCCTTGTTATCAAATTTAAATTCTGTTTTTCCAGCTGCTATAGGATCTCCATAATCAAACTCCTCATCATTTGCATCTTCATCGCTATCAGAGAATCCTATTTCTACGTCAGCCTCGCTGTCATCTTGTTTTTCTACAAAAATCAAATTATCAATTAATAGATCCCAGTTTTGTATCGCATTACGTACAGATTGTTTACTATCCTCATCACCTTCATCACTTATTTTGTATTCTAGTACCCCATTTGAAATCTTGTCTGACCACGCACAACATATTTGCAATAGGTTCATTTTATCAAGATCTATGTCATCATTATCTCCATCGTCTTCACCATCTTCCTCTTCTCTAGTATTCTCTTCGTCATCATTATCATCCGCTTCTTGATTATCCTCTACCGATGCCATTGCTGGTATTGAAGATGAAATTATTGTCGCTGAAGGGATTATAGATAATAATAGTAGAATGAAAGCGAGCAATAGACATGGAGTAGAAAAAGTAAAACCAAAGACAGTATTATACATAAATCTCATTCCGTGAATTATATTCTTCTTATTAATCCCGGGATATATTTTTTAATATTTGAAGTATATCTAGGTGTTGTCCGGGGATACCTAGAGAACAAATACTCGTATTCAACTTTAGATAAAGATAAGAAAGATATCATATAAAAGGTAGACAATATAAATTATAACGACTCATAAAGTTAATATAATTTAAGTACATTATTTTCTTCTGTAAATTAATAGTCAATCAATTAGTATCTGTGAAAATAGAAATTGAGAGCTTTTCTACCTTGTTAACTTTCAATATTTCCTGTTACAGGACGATAAATTCAAGAGCTATTCTGTAGACAGCATCATTCTTCCTTTATGTAAAGAAGAGATCAATATCTACCAACTCTCCGATAGCTTTCTCTTTTCTTATATCATAGAAGTTATCAATACCGACCATCAAACTCTATGTAATAGCAGTAAAGTCTTATTTCGCTTATTATGATATCAATGTCGTACCTTCAGAGTTTAAGAGAAAAATAAAGGTGTGCCAAAAGCTTATTGAGAAAATGAAGAGGCTTTAGATGTTCAAGACATTAGAAATATCCTGCTCTAATACTTGATGAAATTGTACGTGATATTGGGAAGATATCAACCATTGTTATCTTGTTTGTAACAGGATTTGAGCTTACACCACGAGAATTCTTGAAGGGGGAGTGTGGCTTAAGAACTTAGGGTGTGGTAACAAAGTTGCAGCAGCCAGTTGTGCATAACTGTTATTCCCTAAGCCCTACTAAATCTATCCACTTTGCAAAAGCGAAACCTGCAAACGAGAAACCTGTAATCATCTTCGGCAACAGACCATCCTCATACACCATTGAAGAGATATCTTCTCCTCTAGTCTTAATAGCTTTTATATAAGCAAGCCTGCCAAATTCATCGATCATTTTAGCAAGGTTTCCGTTTATTACATGACTACCGAATAAGCCGACGTAATCATCAGTCCCTAATGAAATAATCTGTACTTTGATATCATATTTGAAGGCATCTTGATGATTTAGTGTTATAGCATTTTTGATACTAATGCTATTATTTTCATAATTGAATTTGCTAAAATGTTCAGGTATTAAGTCTGCTAAATACTTGGCTTCTCTTACCGCTATCTGAGCAATTGGTGGAATACTTTTCCTTGGCTATCTTTTACAGCAGCAATATCACCTATTACAAAAATATTAGGATATTTATCAATCTGGCAAAATCGATTTACAATAATTCTGCCATTATTAGTCTTGTCTGTTGGCGGTCCTACTTTGATTTCATAGCCTTTTACTCCAGCTGTCCAAATGATAAGAGAAGAATCAATTTTTGAACCATCATTGAGAAAAAGGTTATCGTGTTCAATCTTAAATACTTTTGAATTAGGTAAAACTCTTACACCTTTTGACTCCAAAATTAATCTTGCTTTGCTAACTAATTCTGAATTCCAACCCGTAAGAATATTTGACAACGCTTCGACTATAGTAACGTTCAAATTTGTTTCAAATGGCATAAGATTATTCCCCTTCAGTTTTGCTTGATCCCTTATAAGATCGGCAATTGCCCCACCAAGGCTTACTCCAGTTGCTCCTCCGCCAACTATGATGATATTAATATTATTGCCATTACTCTTCCTATTCGTCTTGACATCGTCATCGTTTTTCTTTGTTTTAATCCGTATTTCGGAATTTTTAGATACTAAAAATGATTGAATTTTATTATGAACTAGTATCGCATCGTCGATTGACCGAAAAGGGACAGTATTTGTTTTAGCTTCTTCAATACCAAAGTACTTCGTACTGGACCCCAAACAAATTACCACTAGATCATAATCAATTATACATTCATTCAGGATAACCTTGTTATCGTCTGCATTTATCTCTTACATTTGACTGAATGAATCTGATTTTGGTCCCATTTATTAATGAAGTTATTGGGATGGAGATTTGTTCCGCAGTTCTATAGCCTACGGCAACTAGATGTATTTCTTGTAACAACTGGTGATATGGATTTCTATCAACAAGAATAACTTCTATATCATCTAAACTATCTTTTCCTTTTCTGTCATTTGTACTTCTCTCTTTAAATGTTTGATACAGATTTATAGATAAAAACATTCCAGCATAGCCAGCGCCGAGTATTACAATTCTAATTGGTTTATCTGTTGTCATAATGTATTGTATTCATGGAATTTATATTAAATTGCAACCTCGAGGAATGTCTTCAAATAAAACCAGAGTATGTATTATTAGAGCTGGGATAGAAGGTCTCATGGAATATAACTTCTGATGGTAATTTCGTTGAGAGCAATTGTGTTATGATTTCCTATCCTGTATATCTGGCTATAAACCAATTATTTGACTCTAGCATTTTTGATAGAGCTTGTACAGCATACAAATAGACTTAATAAAACTACGCCTTTAATTGAGATACATTTTGCATTATCAAAGAAAATCGAAGAGCAGCGGCGGATAGTAATTCTACTTGGAAATCAATTTAGTACAAAAGAGATCTTTTTATATCCAACATATCTTCTAAAGTATCTCCACAAGGGCAGCAATTAGTTCTCACAGGGACTCCAGTATCTAGCGAAGGTGCTATCAATCCAGATAGACTTAAAAGAATATCTCAAGAAATGAAAGAAAATCTTACTACTATATGTTCTCATTTCAATAAGGAAAATGATTTGTTATGGGAACGACCCATGGCTTGACAACTTGTGGAGAGTGTGGTAAAAGAACCAAGTTTAGTCTGGAAACAAAAAATGCCTCACGAAGTAAGGATCAAGTCAAAGGTTTATTTTTTGTGGGTGATTCAACTGTTAACTATAGTATAGGCACTGACTCAGCTGCACATAGCGTGTTATTATGTTATCCAAAGATCCAGTCATACCTATCTTCTAGATGAAATTCATATATCTGTTCGAATCTTATTAATCCATATATCTTGATTTACGCTTCATTGCAATTGAGTCTCTACTACAATTCATATTAACATCTTCAACAGAAGTAGGACGTCTTCGTACGCTTTATTAAATCATCTAGTAATTGCGCCATACTTTAATTGCTGTAATCTTTCTATCTCAAGTCTTTAAATAGTTTGGCAGAATACTGGGATCCAGAAGGATCAATTACTCTCTTTATGAACTGTTCTGTTTTATGATTCATATCTACTTTCATATCTATGTTATCATAATCATTGTAATGCTTTTTACACATTATCAACAATG
>JBAUMZ010000205.1:0-5355 GCA_049578985.1 Nitrososphaeraceae archaeon | reverse complement strand
TCCCCCCACCTATCTGTGTAAATACAACAGTTAATTTACACCATTCTTAGAGACAAAGCCGAAGCCTCTGCAATTAAACCACAGTTTAAGTTAAGCGAGTGCCAAGTATGGGCCTTAAATAAGGAATATCAATTAAGTGAAAAAAGAAATCCGACATAAAAATATTTGTTATACGACATTATGATTTTATTTCCCTTTATACTATTGTTGTAAGTAATTAAGTGTTGTACGTCCTAACATAGGTGACATTATAGCTAATTCACCGTATAATACATACGGAATGGGGTTATTTGGCTTACTTCTACTGGTAGTAATAATCCTAGCTATAGTGGGGCTTGGATGGAAGACATTTTCTTCTGGAGTTATTACTGGGTTTGAGAAAGCAGTAGATGTCGGTACTCCTATCATCAAGGAGTTAACACAAGAAGCTAGAGATTATGTGGATAGTCCGGGTAAAGAACGATATTTTTCATAGGCAGTATAGTCGTTGCAGACAATCTAGAAGGCAGTCGAGATGGATTAGACTCAAAATGAGAAGTCGGAAATTATCTGTACCACAGCTCTTTTAATACCCATTTTTCTGTGATCAAAGGTGGGTAATTCAATGATGCGCCATATTGATTTGAGTGTTACCATGCAAGGATAAATACTAATTTCAGCTCCATTTCTCACTATATTCTCTAAAGACTTCTTCATGTGTTATATCATACAACCTATTCAGTAGGTCAACATGGATGAGATGATACTTATCTGGAGGGTTATGTAATACGTCGTAATATGAATGACCATTCCCGTTATCATATTTGGCAATGTTTTCTTTCACACTGCTAACCCCTTTATCAAAGATTAATTTTGCATCAATATCATCTGTGTATTTATAATATTCGTAGACACCAATCAATGCGAATAACATACCATTTAATACCCTAGATTCTTCAGCTCCGATATTATCTGACACATATTCTTCGTACCACCAACTATTATCTGAGTCTTTATACGTAATACCACCATCTTGAACTTCTACGAAGAAGGAATTTAACAACTCTTTTGCTGTATCTAGATACAACATATCCCCAGTCATTTCATGTGCTTTAACCAGTGGAGTTAATGCCTCTCCGTTGGCCATGGCCGACCTCCAAGGTTGCTTCAAGTTGTAAGTTGGCCAATCATACCCGTATTCGAATGTTGAGAAACCATCTTTTGTGACGGCATTATCCACAAGCCAATCTACATTATTAATAAAAAATTCAGTATTTCCCGCATTATAGAAATCCATCGCGGTATGTATTATAGTAACTGGATTTCTCTGAATACTAATTCCACTAAATTTGGTATCCCACTCATCATAATTGACGTATGGGATACCATTCTCATCGATATGAATACCAAGAGATTTTGTTTGTGATGAAGATGAAGATGGTATCGCCATTACAATCATCACCACAAAACAGATTGTCATGGTTATTTTGCCACCAGTCATAGTACATCCACTAAAATCATCTTCTATTTAATATGATGGCGGTAACTTTAAGCCTTAACCTTCAGAGGTAATTGTATCAAGGAAATAAGTTACCGTTTCTTTTCGCAACATTGCATTGCATATGAAGAGAAGAGGTGGAGTAAATCACTCTTATTGCCGGCGCACTCGTGATAATCAAGGATGTTAATTCCGGCAAAATAAGTCGATTTATAGAATTGCAAGACTATAGAATCTATAGGTATTATCCCGCCAATGACATACAGACGCCGTTATAGCGTCATAGTACATTATTTGCAGTGGAATAGATTTAGATCTGCTTATGTATATATTGATATAAATAACTTAAAGAATGAAGTAGTAACTATGACATAATGACGAACTATAATGAGTACAAATTATTTCATATTATCATCGCTGAGAATTGAAGGAGATAAAGAAGTAGATACATGAAGAAATGGATAAAACTGTCTGTTGGGGCTGATGTACTAAAGCAGCTAATATGTGCCATCAAGATAAGGAGAGCTCCTGCAAGACATGACAATGTAGATTTCAAATCGATTATAACAAGAACGTCAGAAATCAAGTCTCTATCTGTAGTAGTAGCTGACAAGGGTTATGACAGTGAGGAGAATCACGTACTTGTGATTGCAAGCGTACCGCATTATTCCTCCTAGAAACATGCATGTTCCAATATGGAGGACGCATGGTACATACAGAAAACAAATGAAACGTGGTTATATCAAAATATTGTACAATCAACGCAACAAGGATGAAACCATAATGTCTGTCATAAAGAGGTTATTTGGAGAATATGTTACATCAAGGCTAACAAGAACACAGAATAGAGAACTATCATTCAGATGCATTGCCTACAATATGCATAGATTAACAAATCTTGTCATTAGTGTGATGATTTCTACATAGCCTATCTTCCTCTTGTTCACTTAACATAGATGCGTCTACTATTTCCTGAATATGCGCGCGCCTTTTCTTTTTATGCTACCACGACTCGCATTGTAAACAATATCCGTCCCTTAGCCACTAACAAAGTAATACTTTTTCACTTCCCCTCTTCTTTGTTTGTTATTATTATCGTAGCCACATACACCACATAGATACTTGGTATTGTGTTCTTTACAATACCAGCCTTTTTCATTATGCTGCCGCTGTTCTTGTCCTTGTTCATGATAATGAGAACGAGGATAATGTTTTGTCAACTGGAAAAATATTAGAACCTCCGTCCTTTAAGTTATACTGATACTGCTATTTTCTTGCCTTCTAGCCTCATTAATGAATCACATTTTGGCCTTTTTCCTTATATCATTTAATAAGGTTCCAAATTCTATCATTAAAGGTCTGACATTTACTACCTAGTTTTGCATGAGTGTTATCATCTGTTTTGATTATTTTGACCATTCCCTCTCGGTAAAATTTCTTTACACTCAATCACTAGTGATATGGCAGAAAGTCAGCCTGTACCCGGTTGTAATGTTATAAGTCTATGTCGCCATCAAAGTTTCCTCTTTATGAATCGATAAGGATTAGGGCTCGATTCCAATAAATGAATGGTGATGGTTCAGATGTTACGAAGTGGCCGTCTACCTTAATTGGACTACAGTATATGATATTGTATGTTCAGATAAAAATTCTTTTTGGTCTATAGAGTAAATGAGGTAGCTTACATAGCTGAATCAGAAGAACAATTACATATCCCATTATCGGCTCTAAGATAGAACATGATATTCATTAATGAATACCTCCGGTCACATAAGAAGGACATAGTGGATTATATTCAAGGAGACTACATACCGGCTAGCATAATAAGTAACAGTACATTCAATAGCTTAGCCACTGAATTACAAAGAAAATTTGTGCATGATCATAGGGGCCATATTGGTGGAAGAGACGAGGTACATAATGTTCTTAGCATGGCAATAATATGTTCTATGTGGTGTGGATGGCTTTCACAAGCAAAGGCCAACAGAAAGGCATACTCACCAGAATGGGTTGATAATTTTAGAAGTATGATAATTGATGCATTTGAGATAGGACGGAATTATGCAACAGATAGACCTTAAATCGGTCCATCTTTAGCATGCAATCATCACTACGATACAAAAACAACATTCTACTTGCATAATTAAAAATAATCAATACTTAGCTGGAGATGTATGAATAATCTCGCCTAATCGTAGTTGTAGCTTTACTGGATTTGATATCTGTGTCATCTTCTTACCATCAGTAAATTTAGCGGCTACTATAATATCAGTTAAATCGGGGTCAGTAAGTGTTGTAGCAAGCTGAATGGTACCGTCACGATTTGCTACTATTGGAGTGGAAAATGAGGATGTTCGTACGAGAGACATGTTCGTGGCAGATGTGACCTTCATTATGGCATTAATTGGCTTACCGACTACTGATGGATAATTCACTGTATAATTTAGAATTAATTTAACTTGATTTCCTGGGCTATCAGTGAGTTGGGTAAAATGAGCATAAATGGGTCTCTGGGATACACTATTTTCATCAAGGGGAGATAGCCGTATTTCAGACCCGTCGGTTGGCAGTACTATCATTTGGCCATTTAAATTTGATTGTTGTGTAATCAGCAACAAAAGAACAATTGGTATGGATGAGATTACAGTTAGTAGCAGTAGATGGTATTCTTGGCGACATCTAACTAGGATATAGCATCTTCTTATTAACATCACTACATTATATGTATCCAACATTCTGTGGAAAGTATGGTTGGTTTTATGCATGCCCTTTCTGGAATAAGTAATGTACGCCTATATTCTGTAACAAAACCTATTTAATATTAACCAAAACCTATCTTACTTGATTTTACCACAACAAAGCAACGTTCAATAAGAGTTTATTAATAGGGGTAACAAGATGGCAGATGAAGCGAACTGTTAACAATCCCAGGTATTGCTTCTCTTTATATGAGAATCTCCTTTCCATTCACTTTATTAGGAAACACTCACTATCACCGATGGTTGTACTCGGAAGAATGTCTACGCTACTACTAATTTTTTGAAATAGCAACTTTTGCAATTATTTCATCGTTCTTCCGATCTCTCATCACATAATTTCTTAGCTGCATCTATTATTATTCTTGCAATAGAATCATCGATACCAAGAGCAATAGACAAATCTTCAGCTGATAGTTTGCATAGTTTTTCTACGGTAAACTGATTATTGACTAGTATCTCCTTTAAGCCGTTTGCAATATCCAGCTTATTTATTTTATTCCAATCATCATTATTTGTTAATTCATTCGCCATATGCGTGGGAATCACATTCACAATAGCATTCTATTACTATGATGGCTCTAAGCTAGACCATGGTTTTTCTCTTGCGGCCTTTTCCTTCTTTCCATTCATAGTGACATAGTAGTCATCGCAGCTACTATTTATAAGGAGTTCTTCAAGAGTAGAAATACTTCTGGCTATAGAATCTATCTGATTCTTTGTATCCTTCCTGATGACAAGGATTCTTATATTTAGTACTGGTATCCCTTCTAAGATTATCTAACTCACAGCACAGTGAGCATAAGTTGTAACTCCCAATGTGACACTACTTAGAAGCATGAGTCCTTGCAACAGAGAACCCCAATACCATTTCCATATTGCCAAGTGCTACAGGGGTGAGGGACAGCCATGCGTGAGCAATAATATAATGAGTTGACTGTCCCTTACCTAGCTGTCTATTTTGGTGTTGGATGCTTAGACTGCTAAGAAAGATCCCCCACATGAAACAACCTAGCCGGCTAATAGGAGCTTTGGTATTAACCTATCATAGTAAGGCGCTAATTTGTCGTTATGAAAGGTTAAATCCTATTGTCACAGAATCAGTTAACAAGTTAAAACCAT
>JBAUMZ010000204.1:0-13993 GCA_049578985.1 Nitrososphaeraceae archaeon | reverse complement strand
ACATATGTGTAATAGTATCCATATGACATAACCCCTCGATATACTTCATATTTTCTTTGCAGAATAATAGATTCTCCCTTGTAATTTCGGTAATAACCCTGATTTTGACTCCTCTTTTTTGGGCAGCAATATAAAGTCCAATGCCCCCTTCCATATTATCTACAATATTTGGGCCTCTAAAGTCAGCATAAACGTCAATAGTCTCTTCCGCTTCATCCATGATGTTATATAGTTTTTTGATAACAACATCCGCATCAGATATTACATGAACTTTGTCTTTATCATCAAATCTTAGCTCAGAGCCGTCATTATCCATGTTTATTTTTCTATTGGTATTTATTTTTATGATGTCCTAATCGCTTTGTAGAAACCATCACAATAATGACAAGGTTTGTTAGTCGATGCGTGTTATAGGCAATGCATCTGAATAATAATTCTCTATTCTGGGTTCTTACTAGTCTTGAAGTAATGTAATCTCCAAAAACCTCTTTATAACAGATATTATGGTTTCGTCCTTGTTTCGTTGGTTGTACAATAGTTTGGTATAACCACGTTTCATTTGTTTTCTATATCTATCGTGTGTCTTCCATATTGGAACATGCATGTTTCTAGGAGGAATGATGCTGTATGCTGTACTATAGCGTTAGAAAGTCCTTTGTATGAACTATACACTGCAGGGTAAAGACCTTCATCTAATCCTACATAATACATAGTTCTAAGAGTAGGTTTATCACCTTCTCTCTCGATATATTCATCTGTTAATTCTGCTATCCTCGGAATGACAGTATTTTGCCAATCGATATTCGATCTAGGGACTAGTCCTTGTGGTTCGACCGTCAATTCACTGGTCTCAAGCAAATAACTAACATAACTGACTGATGTAATCCTTAGTACATTCAGGGTCTGCTGGTTAGACTGAGTTAGGATGCGATACTTTGCCCATTTTATAGGCCTCATCAATTCTTTTCCATGCCCCAATGCCCCCTTCCTCATGCAGCTCATGGTTATTGCTCGCATCAAGAAAACCTAGCCAATAACAAAGATTTAGTGTAAAACTTAGTAGCCTAGTTGGAGGTGCTTCTGAATACTTCAAGTTCCTCCTAAAACCAATGATTTTACCATTAGCCCTTAAAGGCTCAGCACCAGGTTCTAACTTTCCTGCGACTTTTTCTAAGTCTTGGATAGTTTTGAAAACTATGATTTCATTAGTTGTGGGATTCCTGTAGGTAGTATCCTTTGGATACGGTCGTTGTGTTTCCTTCTGTAACTCATCAGCGGCATTGATAGAGATCTCATCTAACACCTTTATGATCTCATCCTTCCAAAGTTGTTCGTCTATCTCGTCTACGCAGTTTTTCCCAGAGGCGTTTTTCTTGGCAAGGGCCTTCTGAAACTTGTCAAAATGTTTCTGATAATCGATCATGGGATTAAGGGGTAAGGTCTAAGAATATTTGGCTTTCTTCTCCTCATGACGTTGAGGTCATTTGATGCAATGTAATAATCTGAAAAGGACAAAAGTTTTTATCATTATGTAATATCTAAATTGTTATGTATGAATCCAAGAGTGTGAGGGATGGGTTCATCTTTATAGTCAGCTAGTTATCATAGAAGGAACAGGGTCCCAGTTGCTGCATCTGCTTACATACATCTAGTAAAGAACACGTCATTAGTGAGTGGCGGAGTCACTCCACCAGGCCAAACCACGTATGCATACTTACCTGATGAGGCTATTTCTGGCGATCTTAATAATGAAGAGGTAGGTGGGCGATTAAGGGGAGGAATATCCCCACTCACATTCTTTACCTGGCCAAAAGTAGCTCCTCCATCGATACTTCTAGTTAATAATACGCTACTAGCCAGATCATCATCATCGAAATTATTCGATGAAGACCAAGTAACATATACTATGTTACGGTGTGCAGCTATCTTGGGTGCATTGTTATTTATGTCGGTGTTGCTGCTCAAAATTTTTACGGGCTCGAAGGTAGTGCCAGAGTCTGTACTCCTAAGTAGGAAAATGTCTCGCCGTGCATCATCATTGCTGTTTTGAGACCAAACAATGTTTAAGATTTTGCCAGACACAGCCATGTCGAAGTCAAATATGTTTGGTGGAGCTCCACTTAGAAGCTTAGAAGGCTCAAAGTTAGCTCCACGATCTGTACTTCTTGTGAATGTCAAACCGTCATGGTCCTTCCATATCGTATAGATGTTATTCCCAAAAGCAGCAACCGCAGGATCCGGGGGTGGTTGGTCGCCAGTCTCACTCAGAGTTTTTATGGAGCTGAAGCTTTCTCCCCTATCAGAACTTACAGTGATTAACACTTCCTGAGAGGTTTGAATAAGTGCGTTCAGCCATACTACTGCCACAATATTGCCAAAAGCGGCCAATTTTATGCTGAAGTCCATCCCGGTACAATCACCGTTGAAAACAGGACAGTCGGGCCACAGATTTTGAAGGGGTTCGAAGTTAGCTCCACGATCTGTACTTACTCGGAAGGCCAGATACGCTTCACCTGCGCCGCTTCCCCAACCCCATGCTACGTATACATTATCACCTAAAGCAAGAATTTGTGGCTCAGCACCCGCACCAAGGTTCACCTTAGGCTCAAAGCTATTCCCACCATCTGTGCTTCTACTGATCCAGATATCAGATGGCTCAGAGCCATCTGTCGGACCACTAGCCCATACTACATATACATTGTCGCCAGATGCAGCTACCTGCGGAGTATTCAGAGTTACGTCCCCACTGAAACCATTGTTGCTAAGGTCCTTAATTTCACCAAATGTGACTCCCCTATCGTTACTTGCTCTAAAGAGCGTCTCTTGAACATCCATACCGGCTTCTGTGGTGCTAACCCATACGGTATACACGTTCTTTCCTGATGCTGCTATCTGCATAGGAATGTCATCAAAACCAAGAGGCTGGTTTAGG
Organism: Nitrososphaeraceae archaeon; assembly: GCA_049578985.1. GTDB lineage: Archaea > Thermoproteota > Nitrososphaeria > Nitrososphaerales > Nitrososphaeraceae > TH5896. The sequence goes on along the minus strand of JBAUMZ010000204.1, from coordinate 11,061 downwards.
GGTGGGCCAAGAACAGTGTCTACAGGACTCTCGCTAAGATTTATTACCGGTCCACATTCCACCGTCGTTGAGTGGGTCACCGGACGGGTCACTGAGTGGGACATTTGAGATCCTATAGTATTCAATGCATTCTCATTGCCCTGCGTTTCTGAACCCAAGTTCTCACATAAAATACTAAGTGGTGCGAAGTCATTTCCGCATAGATTGGTTTCTGAAATTACTTGAGTCGTTTCGTACTTCTTAGCATGCACATTTTCTGTGCTCAGAAATACGGATGTGGAGAATGAACCTGTAACAACAGGAAAAATTAACAGAATAACCATAGTTAACCTACGGGCGTCCTTTCTATTCAAAGTGGCTAATGGATTCTTATCCATCCTTTCTTTCATCAGATACGATAATTTATTTAGCTTAGGCTGCATTTTATCACCAAATAAATATAATAAGAGTTAACCACAGATCGTCTATGACAAAGTTATTAGCGCAATAATAATCTGAAAAGTACAAAAGTTTTTATTGATTTGTAATACCTAAAGTGTTATGTATGAATCCAAGAGTGTGAGGGATGGGTTCGAGTCCCACTCCCGGCGCTACAGTTGTGGGTTGATATGCCAGCAACCCAAACATTTATAGCTGAATTCTGTGCAGAGGAGGTTAATTCATCCCGGTGAAAGATAACAATAACAATATCCATTTCAAAAACAATGATCCCATCTACACAAAGACAGTCCAGAGTCCGCCTAGCATCTCTAACTGAATCTAGATTCAATCAAGATGTAAGTCTGGTACATGTAAACATTGGAAGACTGGTCAATAATCAACCAAACTATATCAAGAGATTATATAGCCAAGTTATAGATGCCAATCCATCTAACGCAATGATTATCCATAACTATACCATTGCAGAAGAAGCTGAAATCAACATCCAAGAATCTACAAAAGCCGATAAAATCAAAAAGCTCTGCCTGCTCTCTAGATTCTTCAATCACCGCAAGAGCTTTTCTGAAATGACGAAAACAGACATTCTCAGTTACCTGAACAGCTTGCGTAAGCCTATCTCTATTGATCCAACTCACAGGAGTATTGGAACCTACAATGGAAGACAAATGGTCTACATGAAATTCTTTAGATGGTTATACAATCCAGACGAGCCTGATCATAGAAAGAGAATGACGCCTCCATGCATGACAGGCATAAAGATGCTGCCACGAAAAGAGAAGTCACCATACGAACCTGAAGACATATAGACGTCTGACGACCACACTATTTTTTTGAAATATTGTCATATGGCTAGGGATAGGTGCTGGCATTCGATGGTTCATGACACTTCCGCGAGACCTCATGAAATTCTTAACTTGAGAATTGGAGATGTCAAGTTCAAAGTTTCAGATAACGGAGCTCAGTATGCCGAGATTCATGTCCATGGAAAAACGACTTCCAGGACACTCCCCCTAATTAGTAGCATACCGTACGTCAAAGAGTGGCTAGGCGCACATCCATTTGCCAACATCGCAGACTCAAAGTTATTTGTTTCACTTGGCAGAGCCAATTACGGTCAACCCCTAACCCGGGACGGCTTGCTGAAGCACTATCAATCCTATTACAGAGACATATATTTCCCTAACCTGACAAAAGATCCTATAGTTCCAACAAAAGATAAAGAGACCATCAATAGACTTTTAGGTAAACCATGGAAGGGAAATTTTGAGCGATGAAACGACTGATACGGATTCACGGGATCCAGTAGTCAGCGTAGTTGAGAAAGAGGTGTATGTAGAGGAAGCATTATGCTTACAAAGAGTACTGATGGCGGAATTAATTTTGGTCAGCCCACTTTAGTCAGTAGTCTAACACAACCTACGCAGGTGGCTCTTAGCATAGATATGGTAGTAATTGGAAATACCGTATACCTGGTTTGGTCCGAAAACATCGCAGGCGTAGAAGAAGAAACGGAAATATTCTTTTCCATGAGCGTTGACGGGGGAAATATATTTTCCAAGAAACTGAATTTGAGTCTGAGTGACGGAGTAGATTCTTTAGACCCAGCGATAGCAGTGTATCGTAATAAAATTCACGTAGTTTGGGATGAGTCATTTGTATCTCCAAACTCCGAGATATTGTATAGACGCAGTCTCGACAATGGACAAACATTCGGACCTACAAAGAATCTAAGCAACAGTCCAATAGACTCTGATAGCCCGACAATAGCTGTGTCAAAGAATCAGCTGTACGTAGCCTGGAGCGATGGTGATAATTCTCAGGTAGGTAGTTTCGAGATTGTAATTACAAAAAGCAAGAATGATGGAACTACATTTGATGCCATCCAGACCATCAGTAATAATCCTGGAGATTCTCTGTTTCCAAACCTAGCAGTATCTGAAGACAACATCTATATTGCTTGGGCGGGGTTCCCGGGCGGAATATTCTTTATCAGGAGTACCGACAGTGCTGTAACATTTGGAGCCACGACGATAGTCGTCCCAGACGCTAACAGTCCGTCGATTGCTGTCTCACAAAATATCGCTTAGTATCTGCGATGTATTATTTTTATAGTAGATTGTTGTCTTATATTGTTGTAAACGGATCAGTATGAGCTTCACAGTGACGCGCTGTACCATCGTGTTTACGAGGTGTTCACAAGAATGAACGGCAAACCAAGGTGGGCCTGTACAGCGTGTGGCATGTACTCTAGCAGGAGATATAGTGTTAAGCGCCACATAGCCAATTTACATGATGGACTTGCCAATATAGTATCTTTCGTAGATTATTTAGCAGGTAGACGTCAGGGTGTCTATTGGCAGAATCCAATCCCGAGTTACATAGCAAGACAGTTTGTTCAGCCACAGTCAGCTGCTCCTACACATCGGCCAGCAGATATTATGAAAGAAGAGTTGTTTAGATCCGTGCTGAGAAAGCGATTTGGCTATCAATAGGATACTGGAATGCGTCCGCTATTTTGAGCAAATATCCATTGTGATTCATCATAACCAGTTCTGAGTAGTATTAAACTTCTACGCCACGTAATAATATGGCATGTCCACTGCGTACGCCAACAGTGTTGAGGCGTTAAATGATTTGCTCAGCTCATGCAATGTAACCGAAACATATGCGAATATATCGCAACTAACAAATGGAATAGATTGTACCTTTGTGGAGGTAACCTGCGATGACGGCAGCCAGTATGGTCTACAGGCTTATGGAAAAGAGGCTATAGACCTGCATAGAAGAGCTCTTGAAATCTAAAAAATTGATACCCCCTATGGTGGTTCCGTAATACCGTATTTGTTGTTAGTTTAGGTTGTAAATCCTCCCATCATAAAAGAATAAACATTAACTGGTAGAGTTAGCTCCAGTCATATTTCCGGTTCCAGTTTCATTTGCCCCAGAAGCGGTCGAAGCGTTTTCTCCCATCGCTGCCTCTTCCTCGTCAACATAACTCATAGCTGTAGACCTATACCCCAAATGAGCGCAGCTTCTTTACGGGTTCAGAATTGTTGCACAACTAGGATATCCACTAGGCAAATCCTGACATAGTTCCCCTAGCCCCAGTTTAATCCTGATATAGTTCCAGTCATATTTCCACTGCCTGACTCTGTCATGTTTCCAGTCATGTTTCCAGTCATGTTTCCAGTCATATTCTGAGCTATCACAACCTGTTCAACAGATGCTGTGGCACTCACAATTAGACCAGCAGCAGATGCAACCATCATTAGATTTGTATTAATAGTTGCCATTTTGACAGTCAGTAGATATTCTACTATTATCGAATTTGCTCTCTTCTTATGACTGCGGATATACAGCTATGAATTTACTAGCTACAAGTGGCAAAAGACCTTTCTATTATAATAATAAGATTTGTTTGACAGTCTTTCCTCGCCCAATCCAGATATACTAAATAGAAATAGGCATTGTATTAATGAAAAGCCGGGATATTGCGATAGTAACGACAATAGCAGCTTTGTTAATTGTGATATCTGCAGTTTCAGCTATAACCCCTGAAAGTGCATCTGCATACCAGAAAAACCAGGCAGCATCTCAAACGAGTGTTTGTGGAAATGAATTCATGCCCATAAACGTAGGATGCCAGAACACAGACTCATTGATTCAGGGCGATGAAAATGCAGCAGCATTAACAGCACAACAGATATTTCCAGAGGTAAAGCCACTTCCTCCCCCACCAAAGACAGCTACCCTGACTGTATTTAAAGAGGTCGAATGTACTGAAGCAGTACAAAAAAAGTTCCCGGAATCATGCGACCCAAGCGCTTATACGATGAACGTTCAATCTGCTAATAACCCAGATCCTATCTCATTTCTTGGCTCGGATACAGGTACTCCTGTGTCGCTTAAACCTGGACCATATGAGGTAGTTGAAACATCAGGCCTACCTGATGAGATTGAGCTTGTAGTAGGCAAATCACCGGATTGCATAGGTGTCATAGAAGCCGGACAAAAGCTTACATGCACAATTACAAATTCACTATCCATAGTACCACCAACACCAACCGATACTGACGGAGATGGCTTCCCTGACGATTCGGATAACTGTCCTACAGTGCCTAATACTGATCAAGCTGATGCAGATGGTGATGGAATAGGAGATGCGTGTGACGAAGAGACCTGTGACGGTGTAGATAATAATGGAGATGGAGTAATAGATGAAGACTGTCCAGCCACACTCAATGTAATCAAAGAAGTGATATGCACTGAAGACCTGATTGTAAATGGCAGGTGTCCTGCACCAGAACAATTCGAAATTACTGTATCACAACAATCTGACCCTGCTGTATTTCAGGGTTCAGCGACTGGAACACCTGTATCACTTGAACCTGGAGAATATAACGTCGAAGAAACGGATGCACCTAGTCTACCAGCACCTATAGTTACGCTGCCACCTTCACCATCACCTGACTGCAATGGGAATATAGAAGCTGGTCAAGAGCTCACTTGTACAATAATCAATGAATATACTGTGGAGATTCCAGAATGACATATTCTGGGATTCATATTTTGGGATGACCAGAATAAGATAAAATACGAAATGGTGCATATTTGTAAATCAGGCGGTGTGTGCCAACTCCCCCCATTCCAACATATATTGACAGAATTTTATTATTAGTGTCAAATTACACTTAGGATTTCATAGATCGTAGTTCCTAGTACAATACATCACACCGTAAATATAACAAATTTTACTGCATTATTCAGATGTCCCAAACATATGATGATTGTATACAACTTTTTTGTGTTTGCTGTAAAGATGTCGGACTCGACTGTAATTGCAATACATACGGAATTAGTGAAGAGACAGTCATTTATAATACAATCTCGCACATGTTAGAATACCATGCGATTAAGCCAGAAGAGATGACTACATGCATGAAACTGAAAATACTAGAGAGTATACGAGTACACCACTCTCCCCCTCCCCACCAGTGCTAGCTCATCTAATAATCATTTTTGATAGATAATATATATGTCAAAATATAGCCGTACAAAGCTCGTTCCGCAGAGCATGAGCCCGCGGGAGAAACAGACTCTAGAAGCATTAGAAGAGACTAGACCTGAACAAAGAGAGAAGCCAGTGACTGAGCTTGACATGGAAATAGAATGTCCCAGGTGTAATGAGATTATGGAATTGTGCTCCAGTTTCGATGAACTAGTGTACTCCTGCGAGAGCTGCAGTTTACTACTAAAATGTGTTTAGAGGTTAGACATTTATGATCACCATTTTATAGATCTCGTCTTAAGATTCTCGTCCAACTAAGATGTCAATCTTGAGCTGGTATACGAACATTGAGCACTTATTTCTGATTCTGTGTCCTGTATCTTGATTAGCTGTTTTCGCAAATGATTTGCTTGCTGGTAGTTATTGTCGGCTTCTGCAACTTCTATAGCACGTACTTTATCACCATATTTTAGATCAGAAAGACGACCCAGTATACTCTCAAGTGTATCGATCTCATTTATTAGAATGTCCGATTCTCTCAAGTTATTCGACTCTTTTAATTTCAAATTTAGCTCGTCAACTCTTTCGTGGAGTGTGTTTTCAAATTCAATTATGTCCATCATCTCTAAGCGTTTTATGGTTATTCCGAGCTGTTGTCGCTCGTCATCATCTCGGTTTAAGATAGGTTGGATAATTCTTATGATCCATTGGAGAAATAGTATTTCATCGCGGCGGTCAGCAATGTATAGCACGTTCAGTTTCACATTAGTTGCGATCTCCACTTCTTCTGTGAGGGATCCAATTCTCTCTTCGATAATCTTTTGAAGTTCGATTAGTTTATGCATTAGGACACAACAAACTAATTTATGATATAATCAATACATTACTAGGAATACGGGGAGAGTGTAGGTAGAGATGTGGTGCTGTGATACTACCTTGTGTTCTAATTGGGTTAGTACTATCATGAATCTATTTCCATGGATTAATGCTTAAGCATGAAGCAAGATAAATTATTGCGTTCAAATGAGCCTATGTCTGAAATAAATATAGCTATTACCCTCTAGCCAGAACTCTATTGTGTTCACGCTTAAGATGTTCTTGAGTTTCACGACGCGTGGCAAATTTTAACTTACACACTCGACAAATAAGCCGTCTGACCCTTAACCCATTCGAATATTCGGTTCTTCGTGAACGAGAGATACTCTGGTATTCGCTAGCATAAATCAGATCGTCAACTTCTTCTTTTGTCATAATGGTTAGCCCTCCGAGTTTCCGTCACATTATCATTGATATATAAGCTTTATTTCCTGTCCATTATTTCTGAAGCTGATACAGGCTTGGAGAACTATTAAACCGAAATTTGGTTTTGGAGGTAAGCTTAAATAAATCATACCATATTGTCATGCAATGGGCCTGTATCAATCATATCCGTTCCGGCAGACAGGATCATTACTGTTCCTGTGGTTGGGTACTAATACAACTAACCTAGATACAACCCACGACTGTATGAGTTAGTAATGTTCAGTTGTTATTACCATCATATCGACCTCCATAAACGCGGCTTATGTCAACCAAATAACGCAAGAAGATCTAGAATTGCTAATAGACAGGATAACCCACGTTCTAAGCCATATTTTAGCAAAGCATTAAAGAACCTAGCTATCTATGGTCCAGCGAATTGCGCAGCCATTTGTGAATTGGTTTGGTTGGTTTAGTCATTCTTAGAAACAAGATAGTTCAGATATTTATGTGATCTACATGTGGGTTCAAGTCACATTGAACAGATCGCCTCGTGAAAATTTGAATACACTTTAAAGTCTTGCCAAGCTGCTTGGCTATAGTTCTTGGAGAATCCCACAGAGAATAGCTGCTTGTCTAAGTTATTTCTAATGAAAATGATTGACTAATATATACCACGGTCTGCTACCACTTTAGCTATTGTTATCTTTACTTGGTTTACAGACTCTGGAACTCTTTTCTCTGCCTTTTTTTAAAATGTACCTACTGGCCAGGTAAGTCGCAAAGGCTGCGGCAATTGCCATTGCAATTCTTCTTTTAGTTAACAATATTTGTAACCATACACTGACGCATAAATACTATCATATTATTCATCGGTAAACAAAATAATGCATTGATACTAAAGTTTATCGTCTTTGCAATAACAGAAAAATAAATATTAACTGGCTGAGTTAGTTTCACCAGTCATATTTCCATCTGCAGTCTGATTGGTCATCATCGTTGTTGCAGCATTGCCCGCTTCTACATCTTCTTCTAGGCTATATGTTGTTGTGGAAAGTGGAATGGATAGTCGCCGACTTTGTGGCCGTCTATCACTAAAACAGACTGTCCAAACTCTCCAAGTAAATTGATGGTTGCATTCTCTGCAGTAATAGTGTATGTTAGACTATTCGTAGCTATATCATAGACGGGATTAAATGACTCTATTACAAAAGTATCCAGGTTACCTGTTTGTGTGTCTTCTACAATTAATGCATCATTCGGTTCATCTGATGAAAAACTATTTTGACCTGTACTCCAGTTACCAACAAAGTCGGTAGTACTAATTGTTTCAACAATCCTCTCTGGCCTATCTGAGAAAAGAATTGTCTTATTTGCTACGTTATTTAACTCTAGTGTATAAGCAGTTTCATTGATTTGAGTTATTGATCCAGACTGAGCGCTTTGAATAGATAGGAATTCCACTCCGTTCCCATTAGTAGTCCGATTTGTCATCATAGTTGTGTTACCTGCTTCTTCTGCTTCAGCTACGTCAACATCAGCATCTCCTGATAACAAACTACTACAAGAAGAGGCAGTTACATTCTGTAAAGATATAGTTGAAACAGCTAAGACAGATGCTAGTGCAATTACTATTCCAAATAATACTGGATCCAATGAACCTTTAGAACTGTTTGTCATAATGATAAACAAAACGTATAGAGTATTTATGCGATTACTGTTTGAACCAGGTCGGGTCTATTGTTTCTGAACCTGGATTGACGCGTAAAAAACAGAGTAATGAGGTTTCCTGATGTCTTCTATATTACATTATTTGGAATTAATGCTACCTGTTCACCCTGCGGTCCAATAGCACCAGTCTCACCAGCTGGTCCAGGTGGGCCAGGCGAACCAGACTGACTAACTTCGATTTTAGTCGGGGACGTCTGTCTAACTTGCGGATTTACGATATTCTCATCTCCAAGAGTTTCCGCATTGTTATTTGCACAGTTAGTATTACCATCTTCTGATGAGCATTCGTTTTGCAGTTGTGCAGTGCAAGGCTGGCCTTTTATCTGTTGGAAATACAGGGGGATCCTCCTACTGCATTCGGAGAATTACACAATGTGATTCCGAATCCTGTTGCAGAAACTTGGGTTGTCAAATTAGTTGGGATCACAATAAATCCTAGTGCTGTGACGATTGCAAAGATTGTCAATATAGTGTTTCTATTCATTAATAACATATAGGCTATAGTTATTTATAAGAGATCTCTATTCTTAGTAAGAATCTTGTTGTACAACATTGTTCCTATTCACATACATACGATAAAACATACGTCCTCCTCCTATACACATATTCCCTCCTCCTATTCACATACATACATACATACATACATACGATAAAATTGTCAAATAAAGTGAGCTGTAGAATAATCATGTTAAATTCTGAGCCAGACAAGATTGAATGGTATCGTGATAATGATTTTATTTTAGTTGACGGTCATAATAATACAATGTTTTTGGATCTATTAGAAACATTGGCTGCCCGAATCGTATATTAATTGATGATGTTAGTACTCCCCACCTACATCAAAAACTCTGTTCACGAGAAACTGCCCTTAATGATAGATATCTTTATCGATCTGAAGTGGGAATCTTGAGTAAAAAATAATAGAGGTGGATGTAGCCGCTGGCCTTATGTACGCGCATTAGGTACTGTTGCAAGTAATAGTTTAGCCTGTTTGAACAGACATGGTTTTATCATCTTTGCGTCCCTTGCTTTGATCCTGCATGCGGTAAAATGCCATGCTATTTCCAGTGATAGATATGTCAATATGAATCCAATTCCTAGGTATGCTAGACCTATAATAGGTTCTATTAATGCCACAATAATCAAATATAGAATGAGACTAATTAGGCAGCCTATAGACTAAATATTATTTGTAATATTGGAACTTGAACTTTGTGGCAGCATTATTACCAACTTGTATGTGACTCCATATTCAATGCTTCGACGATATTACTAATCAACTTATGGTACAAGAAGAGTTAAGCAACTACTTGTATTATAATAATCGTGAGAATCGAATCATCTTATCTAACAAACTGGTGTGCAGTCATAGAAGAAGCGACTATTCATCATTCATGTGATTGTAGAGGAGGTGATTCAAATTAGATGACATTATCCATAAAATCTCATTACGATGCAAACAAGTTAGTACAAAAAGAACCTCGCCGCCACCACGATCTAAATACCCACGCTACAATGTTGACAATTCTTTTTGGTTGCTTGGGGGTTATCATAGCAATTGTAATTTCTGCAATGTATGGATCAATGCTATTCACAAGTTCAGTACCAATACCAACTACAGATCATGGCTTCACAGGTCCTAACCGAGGGCCATTATCTTCTGGAGAAACAGCGTCAAGAATACCAACACAATATCTACCATATATAGATCTTGGTAGTGTAAAAGGTTTTGTAATGAGCTCTGAAGGCTTGCCTATAAATGGAGCATCTGTAGTTATTTACAAGCATATGGGATTAGCAAATTCGGCAGATAAAAGTGCAGGTTACTCTACCTCTGTTATAACTGGATCTGACGGCTCTTATTCATTCAATAGCTTGCCCTCAGGCGTATACAAATTCACAGTTACATATCCAGATGCGGTTGTTCAAACAATAGATAACTATGCAGTATCGCCCAGCTCAAGCTCTTCATATGTCTTTAGAGAGTAACTAAAAATAGATCCGCCCATCCATCTATTATTTTTTTAATATCACTTCTATTAATAGACCAGATATAAATAGACTAAAAGACCCGATATTCATCAATCTTAGTGTAATTGGAATCTATCCCACCTTGTCTGATTTTGATTTGCCACGTTAGATTGCTAGTTGTTTATCCAATTCTATTAGTTGGTGCTTTTTGCTATCGATAATATTCTGATACTGCGCTATAGTTTGCCCAAGGTCAATTAGTTGAGCATTCAGTTCTTTTCTCTTAATCTCTAAATCCAGAACAACGTTTGAAAGCTGACTGAACTTGTTCTCTAAAGATGGTATATCATGGGCAGCATGTTTTAGTATGGTTTGAATATCTTTCTGGTTAATCAATTTATTCTGTTTCATTATATGAAACAGTCGGAGGAACAGGGTAAGATGACTTCTGACTTCGACATATACCAATGCTAGTTCATCTAATCCATTTAGAACCCAGTACTCCTGTAGCATATTTTCCACCTCGATCGATGGCAGATCTAATTCTATGGCAACATCGACCGGGCGCTTGCCCTGCAGGAATAGATATAATGCTCTTGTACTCTTGGACTTGGCTTTCATGTCTTTTGTTTCAACACCTACATCATCATCTTTGCCATCCATTTTTCGTA
>JBAUMZ010000203.1:0-2559 GCA_049578985.1 Nitrososphaeraceae archaeon | reverse complement strand
TTTCTCTGAATATCTCATTAGCCCAGCAATCACGACATATGGAGAGCTCGTCTGGGTGCAATGCATCTATTTCTGAAGATATGAGCTCTCTCCTACATCCATGACAAAATATAGACGTCCCCCTATCATTCTTAATAGATAAGACCCGCATTCAAAAATAGCTATATAATTAATGTAGAGATTATGATCAACTGGAAATAGACCCATTATTCTTTATAATCATTTTTTATAATTCGGACTTTGCAGATTCAAGCTATATAGTTCACATTGAGCTCCATGACTCGGGTTAACAAGCTATAAAAAAAGGCTCATGATCAGGGTATTTTGGAAAACTATGCTCAATTTAGCATATGATTTGCTATTGAAGAAAACCAATACTATAAGTGTAAAACCTGTCCGTCAAATCTATTTTGTGATCTGCAACTCGGGTTATTGGTGCGCATCTTTTTTTTAGAACCGACTCATCATCTGGTCCTCCCTGTCCTGCTTGTAATTCACATAACACTAAATTTTTCACATAACACTAAACTTATTCTCTTCGATGTTTGTGTTGCTGTAAGTTTGCCAATTAGGAGTTGAACCATTGCTGTCTAATTCATAGATGGAATTCCCGTGTGTGAAATCAAAATCATCACATTGAAGTGGGAATCTTGATTAAAAAATAATAGAGGCGGATCCCGAAATCTAGCCGCTGGCCTTATGTACGCGCATTAGGTACTGTTGCAAGTAGTAATTTAGTCTGTTTGAACAGACGTCCTAATGCAAATAATGCATCTGATAATCTTTTTGGCGCATCTGGATCGTCTTTACCATTCCAACCGTGATAACACGATAGCACATCTTCCATCATGTCCGTCTGAATATCGCTTACGAACTTGCCTAAACTTTTTTCCGCGTGCCCGTAAGATCTGAGAGATAGCCAGTTGTTGTTTTAATAGCTGTTGCTGCGTCTGCATACTCGTTACACCAATACTATAACCAACATTCTATTTAGATGCTAAAGCCACCATAGTGACCTATATAGCGCAAATCTGAGGATGTTCTAGCAGCTAGCCGCGCCCATTTAGACTAGATTATCTACTCTGAATTAGAATTAGAATCGTCATCGGAAGGGTCCTCTTCCTGGTCTTCGGCACTCTCTACCTGGTCCTCGCCGTTACTCTCGCTTGAAGATGGTGGTACTGGTAGTGGAGTTAAAGTCTCATTTAACGTTGATGTCGGTATGGACGTAGGTAATATCGATCTCAGATCAAGATCCGACCTAACATCGTTAGAGTATTTTTCAGATTTTTCAGCATTCGTAAGTGTTACGATAGTAGATATGTTCTGTATTTTCGGGTCAGTTAATGTGCTCGTAAGCTGTACTGTACCCTCTGTATTATTGATTATAAACCCATGTGGAAATGATGACAGTTTTATTAATGAGCCATTTAAGCGATCATAAACACCCATAATGGCGTTCATTCTCTCTCCTAGAATTGATTCACTTCCCATACTGTAATTTATTACAACTTTCACCTGATTTCCCTCTGTATTGACTAGAGGAAGAGCAGTGGCTCGAACTATAGAAATAGTCCCCCGTTGTTGGGCAAGCAGTTCTACATCTGGAGAGGATGAAAAATAGACAAATGTCAAAAAACTAGCTAATATGAGAAAACCTGCGATGACTGTTCTGCTGTTGTCCAGAAACTTGTTCATATTGATGATTTATGTATTATCTAAATGCATGACGTACAATATAAATAGATATCAACTAACTCTTTATCTATGCGAGTTATGGATTTTTGACAAGGGATTATAAATGAATGTTGGCTTGATTGGGATCTGTATAACCTGCAACTACTTCTGCAGTAGCAAATCTACTACCAATTGTATTAATCTTAATCTTTACGTTTTTATCCCCGGCTTTTGTATTTTTTACAAGAATTACTAAACCTTCGATTCTTGCGATACCGTCTCCATCTCTTCCTGTATCAGTAATATCTACCGTGTACTCTTTGCCTATTTCCTATTTCTACAGGTCTTGAGAAGCTACCAGCTGCTCTTACGTTCTGTCCGACTTATTTCTCCGACTTATTTAACCAATTCTATTAGTTGGTGCTTTTTGTTATCGATAATATTCTGATACTGTGCTATAGTTTGTCCAAGGTCGATTAGTTGAGCACTCAGCTCTTTTTTCCTAATTTCTAAATCTAGGACAGCGTTCGAAAGCTGACGTAACTTGTCCTCTAAAGATGGTAAATCATGGCCAGCATGTTTTAGTATAGTTTGAATATCTTTTTTGTTAATCAATCTTCATTATATGGAACAACCTGAGGAAAAGGTTAAGATGACTTCTAATTTCGACATACACTAACGCTAGGTCATCTAATCCATTTAGAACCCAGTACTCCTGTAGCATATTTTCCACCTCGATTGATGGCAGATCCAACTCTATGGCAACATCGACCGGGCGCTTGCCCTGCAGGAATAGATATAATGCTCTTGTACTCTTGGACTTGGCTTTCATGTCTTTTGTTTCAACACCTACATCATCATCTTTGCCATCCATTTTTCGTA
>JBAUMZ010000202.1:0-3504 GCA_049578985.1 Nitrososphaeraceae archaeon | reverse complement strand
TTATAACTACAATATCAGCTTTATTACTTGTAATATCTGCGGTCTCTACTGTAACACCTGAAAGTGTATCTGCGTACGAGAAGAACCAAGCGACATCGCAAACAAGCGCTTGCGGTAACGAGTTTATTCCCATAAACATAGGTTGTCAGAACACAGATTCACAGGTTCAAGGCGATGAGAACGCTGCAGCATTAACAGCACAGCAGACATTTCCAGAGATAAAGACCATCAAAGACCACCGCCTAAAGTTGGAAGTCATCTAGGCAGCTATTCGAACCGCTAGAGTGCTGGAACCCACTGGATCTGCTTCCAGTTCAGGGCTCTGATACCAACTGGTACAAGAACCTGTTAGTCGATCCAATACTGAAGGTTTCGGTAAATGGCGTAGAAATATCTGAAAGGGGCAAACCAATAACAGACGGTAACAGTGTCGACGATCTCGTGAGGAAATTCAGGTCTAAATATGGCGAAGGGGATGTGAAAAGATATTATCGTGTATCGTCTGGGAGTGGCAGTAGCTCTGAGTCATGATGACTGGGTCATGTGGCTGATTACAATTTCAAGGTTAATTGAAGTTAGAAGCGTATGTAAGGCGGGTTCGGAGGGATTCGGAACCCTTGAGTACGCGGGTTCGATAGTGATGTTAAGGACTATGGCAACGAGTAGGCCTTATGATTGATTGATTGATTGTCTGTAGATGGATCAAGTTTCTTCCGTAGGCTATTATCTTGCTTCATCAGTGTGAAGAGTTACAGCGCAATGCTGTCTAAGAGATGTATATACACGTTCATAAAGTACTGCTTGTTAACCAAAACATATCTAATCTATGGACGGGGGTTGGCACACTCGAAAATATTGACGGTTACCTCTATGCCCAGGCCAACGCATACTTGTACAAACTGAATAGCACTACCGGAAATGTTGAGGGAATGATAACATTGCCAGCAGGATCAAGTTTACCTAGTGATATTTATAGAGATGCTGAATACTGAGGGTAGGCTCACACAATCTTAAATGACATTGATTAACCGAACAAGAATATTATACCTGATATTTTTTGATAAGGGCTTCAGTCAACTCATCATGAGCATCATTAAAGCCGTCTTCAACCAATTGTCGAACCGTTCCCGCCGAGAAATCATATGTTTTGTTCGAAATGGTATCTTCGTCATTCTTCCGTTCTATTCGTATTATTTCATCTATAATACATCTTGGTTCCAACATATCGCGGTAAGTTCGGGGCTCAGTGAACATTCCGTGATTTGCAGTTGTACTATTCAGCAGATCAGTAATAACCTTTTCATCAGCGCCACTATCCTTTGCAATTCTACTCAAATGATCTACTAGATCAATATAGTCGGAGATGAGAAGTAGGATCTCTTCGTCTTTTTGAGAACGGTCTGAGAATCTGATATCTATGTCTCTATTTATTACACCGTCATGGTCTGTCGGTATTTCCTCCTGTCTGGCGGGATGAACATTAATAACAGCTATTCCTAGGCTTGGCGTTCTATCTTTCAGGCCTTTAACTCTTTTCCAGTAATCTCTATGGAGTTTGATCATTCGACTAAATGGAGTATTGGTCATAATTCCTCCGTCCCAATAATTCCTAACCTCTTGCCTGTACATGTTCGGTCCATTCGCACCACGATCATAGCTATTTACTTCAAGCTTAGTATAATCATAATTAATTGGGACAGAAGCACTTGCCATTACATGATCTGAAGTGATTCCTTCATCATATTCAATTACATATTCAAAACCTATATCCTTGCCATCACGGGTAACATGTCTCCCATATTCTGTTTTTCTGTGACCATCCTCCTTGGGATAGCTATCAAATGTCACTGGTATTCCTTCAGCAACGTCAACTGTCATCAATATTAGCCTTGGTTGATTATCTTCATAACTTGTTGAAATCGGAAACTTAGCAAAGCGTTCTAAGCTGCGTTTTAGCGGTTCCTTGTCAAATTTGAACCAGATGTTGTACGGATCATAGAACTTGGTATCAATGGCAGGTGTGAAGGGGTTGAAAACTGTGGGAACCCCCAATACACCAAATTCCTTTGATGAATAATAACGTCTAGCAGCTTCTCCTGATGCAGTATCTCTGTTAACTGCATGCCAGTAATCCCACCATGGTTTAAAAAATGGGTTCATTTCAATCGTTGATTCTTTTGAAAGATATTTCCAAAAATTTATGAGCCATTCAGAAGAGCCTTCGTAGGTTCTCTTTTCAGTAACATAGCTTACTAAAACCGCGGCGTTCATTGCGCCGATGGATGTGCCTGCAACAATATCAAAAATATTCTTCCCCTTCTTCCCGCCAGCCCTATCTCGCTCAGTGAGAAAATCGTATATTTTGCGATAAGCTCCAGCTTCATAAGCTCCTAGAGAACCTCCGCCTTGGAACACAAGAGCACGCTGCTTTTCAGGTGCAGTTTCTAAATCGGCCATAGATATTTCTCCCCAGCGAACTCTGATTTGGTCTGCCCTGATTTAAGTGGCTTTTGGTAGCCGGCTTCGGCAATTAATCCCATACCCTATGATGTAAGAAATAGTGCTGCTTATTTTTATTTATCGTTTCTTTTTTCAAAAAAGTTGCACTGGAAAGCGCTTGCCAAGATTCTTAGATATACATAAGATTAGTTCTGCAGCTGCTGAGCCAATGAAACATATCAATATGATGATGCTTTAACGGCATGGGCGGCTGGTCAGATGGTACACTCGTCATGAAGAACTTGGCTATAGAATCCGGCTGCGGTCTGCAAGGCTTTAATGCTGTTATCCAATGCCCAGGCAATTCTTCAACGTTGGTTGCTGTTGACTCTAATACATTGGAGATACTTGATTGGGAGGAAATAGACCAGCTGATCGGAGGCCGTGTTACTGCCACACAATACAATGGTACAAATTATGTATACCTACCAGGTACTACAGACATGTATCGATACGTATGGGATGGCCAGAATCTGACACCAGACGAGAGTTGGGGTCCTGTTCCATATCTACTACCAAATCAGACAGCTGCATCAGCATGCGGAATAATGCATGACTGGGTCATATGTCAGACCAATGGAGGATCTCCTACCAATGTACCAGTTAGCGTATTTGCCATCTCACAAGCTAACTCAAGCAAGATTACGAGGATCCAGCCTATACCTTTAGAACCAGGACAAATTAGCTATATTCCTTCCATACCTTCATTTGATCCCACAAATAATCGCATCTACAATATGGATCCTGGTCCAGGAAAGGTTGCGGCTGCAGTGGATGACTCGGCTTTTCCTGAACTAACTTTACCTCTGGAAATGTCTGCTGTGCCGTTAATGCTGCTGCGTTCTCGTCACGTATTTTGACACCCTATATTAATAGGGATAAACTCGTTACCGCAAGCGCTTGTTTGCGATGTCGCTTGGTTCTTCTCGTACGCAGATACACTTTCAGGTGTTACAGTAGAGACCGCAGATATTACAAGTAATAAAGCTGATATTGTAGTTATAA
>JBAUMZ010000201.1:0-8848 GCA_049578985.1 Nitrososphaeraceae archaeon | reverse complement strand
TATCCAACAATAACATAGCTCAACAGGTTGACATGCCTGCGAATGAAGTACAACGGATAATTGAGAAACTATCGAAATTAAATGCGGTGAGATTATTTGAGCAAGAAAGTACTACAAGAATAGAAAAGATAATGTCTAGTAATGTTGTTTCGTTAGACATTTCAAAAACCGCAGCGGATGCAGCAGCTCTTATGACTGAGAGGAGAGTAGGAAGTGTTATCGTAACTAAAAATAATAAACCATTTGGAATAGTGACAGAAAGAGATCTTGTAAGAAGATATTTTCGTGATACATTACTTGAAATTTTAGCTTCATATCCTCTTATAACAGCAAATCCTACAACGACAGTAGAAAAAGCAGCAGAAATTATGTTGAAAGACAAGATACGTAAGCTTCCAATAGTCGATGAAAATAATCCGCTAAGAGACCTAGTAGGTATACTAACCGTAACAGATCTGGGAAAGTTTCTTTTGTCTACAAGAAGACCTGGTCTAACACTATCAATACTACAAGCAATCTCCAGAGGTAAAGGTCCAAGATGTGATGCATGTAATAGTGAAACAGAAGTACAGTGGTGTGAGAGTTGTAATAGGTTTATGTGCAGAATGTGTGAAGATGAAATCCACACTATAGATTTGCCTTAATGGATTATTATTGTATCCTGCCTGCCAGGCAATCTGCAGAGATGTCAAATCTTGCGAATAGTCAGCATAGGCATTGATGAAGTGTGTATCCTGTCTCCTTTTTGAATAGGTTACAAGAAATGGATCTTCATTAAAGAAATCCAGCGAAGCTAGAATAGAAATCGGTGATTCTAGTAACGCTATCTTAACCATCTAACAAAGCTGCTTCAATTGGTTGAATAACATGATAACCGCAGAGGATTAAATATGATTCTGTGACATTCTAGATGGGTACAAAAAAACATATATCCATTATTTTGAGGAGATTATCTACAATGGTTTTGCACCAGAAATATTTTCAAGCCGCGGAAATTGACTTGAAGTCAGCAAAGAGTCTCAGCAAAGCGAATCTATTTCAATCTTCGTGGCTACGCCATATGGTGTAGATCCTTTCGTGCTTGTCTAATGGGTCATTGGATGAGAACTTTCGGGTATAGACCAAACAATCAGCAATGATCATTTGCAAATGAATCTTGCCTCTGGGATAATCTATTCTAATTCTGCTTTGATACGCCTTACTAAGGTATCTATGGAAATAGGCTTCTTAATATAACAACCAATACTCTTGAGAGGATGTACTTCCCTAACTGCATCCATATTTAACTCGCCCGATGTCATGAAGCATACTTTGAGATTGATATCTTTCTGCAGCAATTTTTGGCACAGTTCAAAGCCGTTCATCAATGGCATGTTTACATCAACAAGCAACAGGTCGTAAAAATTAGCTTCAAAATCCGCCAAAGCTTTTACAGGATTATCATAACTGTAAACCTGCATAGTTGCGTCTCCATTTTCTAAACCTATTTGTAGAGTAAGACAGATATCAGAATTATCATCAACCACTAGAATTCTCTTATGTTGATTGTGTAAATCGACTATTGGTGGTTGTCTTATCCTATCATCTCCTGCCTGCTTTGTGTTGACTTGTTGGTGATCTGATCCGTGACTATTAGGTGGTTTAACCATTATCTGACCTCATATTGTTGCTATCTTCGATGAAGGTATCCAAACAACTACCCAATTGAGGTTTCAATATCTATATAAACCCATCTTTAGATAAAAATATTAAGATAGAAAGATACGTAAAATATAAAACGTCAGTCTTCATATTATGGCTACCATTCCACTCTCAATCGTCTTAATGTATTACTTACACTAGCGTATGGACCTGTATCCCCGGCGGTCCAGATAATCGGCTATCTCTTCAAATATTCAGATCTGAATTCACGACGACCTTCATCAATGATTTTGGTCACAAGCCCTCCCCTTACCACAAAAATAAGAAGTCGTTAGTTACCTGCAACTGCTGTAGGATCTTCAAACCTGCTCCAGTTATAATTCGACGTCCGTGATGAAAAAATAACTCTCTTGCTCCTATATATCAAGTCAGAAACTACTAATTCCATGATACTAAGAGACAGAAGAACTGCTATATCATGTTAAACACTTTAACCTCAGTGACATCTGATAAGTATTTAGGTAGGTATCAGCGCATTACTACGCCCGTGGGGTAGTTACACCGATTGCGCTGTCATATAGTAATTGCCTACTCTTCAGGGCTAGACTTACAAGATTCATTAAATGAACAAGCGAAACAATTCTACCGGAAAGGGAAAGTTGATCGAGAATGGTTGATTAGAAATAACATTTAGAGCTTAGATGTTAAACCCCTAAGCTCTTTCTTTTACTTTCTGCACGCTTTATATCTTCCTGGATACTACAAACCCGACAGCAATGAACAGTGTTATCTTTCGGATTATCTGAGAAAGTGATGGTCTACAGTAATAAGAGCGTCAGGCACCATACCTTTGGCTGCAGGGTACTTCCTTAGAGTTTTTCATGTGTTCCTTATGACATGGGTTCTTGCAACTCAAAGGGTACATTTCCTAAATCATGAACACCTTAACAACTAGTGTAGTACATATCCAATAAGGCAGTTTTCTACAAACTGAAGAATAGAGTACAGGCTGCCCCAATGGTGTGTATGTACTTTAAGGGTTGGATTGAGAATATCAATGACTATTGAAATTAATGGCAAGTCATTAGCAAAATACACTTCATATATTATATATGCTACTTTCTGTAAATAACTCTATGGAGTGTCCTAGTTGCAACGTCAATTTCTCCCCTCAAATGTTTAATGCTGTGGTCGGTCAAAATAAAAAAAAGGAATGGGTGTATGTTTATTATCAGATATGTCCGAAGTGTAACGAACCGATTATAGGAATAAAGGTTCCGAAAAAAGGGGAATGGTATCCGTCACGCTTTGACACCGAAGGTCTAGTTTTGCTACATAAACAATGAGATCATAGCATGCGATATGAAGTCAGTTTCCAATCGATAAATCTGGGAGAGCCCCAGAATTTGCTGAAACTAATGGGTACATCAATACTGCACCAATAAAACTGGCAGACCTTAGAGGAATGGTTGTACTTGTAGACTTTTGGACTTGCATTTGCGTAACTGGATAAGAACTATTCCTTATCTTGTTGATTGGAATGAAAAATATGCAAATAGTGGTTTAGTTATTGTTGCACTCACATGAGTTTGAATTTGAGAAGAATATTGATAATGTAAAGGCCGCGGTTGACAAGTTTGGATTAAAGTAAAGTATCTATTGGTTCAGGACAATGATAGAGGAACCTAGAACGCATATGAAAATAGATATTGGCCTAGGATCTATTTAGTGGACAGTGAAGGGTATATAAGATACGATCAAATTGGCGGAGGTTACGCTGAGATTGAACAAGTCATTCAATCTTTACTACAGGAAGGTTCCAGAGGAAGTTTAGTAAAAACAAAAAGTGGTAGGTTCCAGAGGAAGTTTAGTAAAAACAAAAAGTGATGGTATGATGTGGACATTTCGTATGATCAAGCACAAAAAATGCTGCTAGCGGCTGTTGATAACGCAAACAGTATCAAAGTGCCTATGTGTATTGCGATCGTAGACGGTGGTGGGCATCTGATTGCATTCACTCGTTTAGTTCTGAGGCTCTGAAGGTTTTACAGGCAACCAATGCGACTGTCAGCATCACCAATGCCAACTCTAGCGAGATAGCAACGTCGTCATAAGGGAGTCGATTCGCTAATTGATTGATTGATCGTCAAGATCAATCAGTTACGATCCCAACGTTTTTCCTATGTATGCATTGGTTCCAAGTGAGTTCCCCCATCTTCGAATATCGCTGCATTGCAATTCATTAAATCGAATGGCGTTGAACCAGCTAAGTTAAATACAGCCTTTTTCGTCATTAGCAGAGGATGGATAGTTATAGAAATATCCACAAGATGATTCTGTTGCCTGTACTGTTAGTAACTATGACCGCTATGCTACTCGGTGGCAGCGATGAAACATTCGCTTCTAACAGCTCAGTCCTGTCACTACCCGAGCCCCAGTCTCAGGGCGTATTTGATAATGTTGTAGATATTCTGGGAGGTAGACCATTTGAACACTTGTTGGAAATCGATGCAACTGAGATCTTTCCAAATGAAACCCTCAAGCATGAAATGGTTAGCAAGTCTGGTTCCTTTGAATTTACTATGCCCGTTCTAAACTATGATCTCTTAGGTTTTAACATATCGGCTTCAGATATTAAAGTGAATGCAAATACGAAACAGATAATTTATGATGGTGATCAAAGCAAAAAGACAAGGGTTGATTTTCCAGTCATGCTAGCTAGAAGTGTAAATGTAAGTAACGAGATTATAAACCAGAAATATGAAAATGTAGATTTATCATCAATCTATGCTCTCTACGATCCTGAGACTGACAAGTTTACATTCCATGTTCCCTTTGAAATAGCAGCTCGATATCTTCTTAATCAATCGTAGCATACGTATGTCATACATACTTCCATACCACCATCATAGTCTGCTGTTACTATATGCAGAATCTTCTTTTTGAACTGCTAAAGTGCTGGAAATGTAGCCAGTATGTATATGCATTGATACAGAATTAATACCCATCTCAAGTGACGATTCATTTAGGATAGGACATAGTCAAACTAGAATTATTTGAAAGTGCCAAATGATTGCTCACCGGATCATGTCAAATCTGCTGCTGCAGCTGCTGCTCCAGAAGTACTACTACGTCCTATTGCATCAAGTATAAAATTATAGTTTTCTAATAGGCCCATCTATTTCCATGAGAAACTCATCGTATATATTCACTCATCGTATATATTCACTCATCGTATATATTTACGCTTCAGATGTTTGACCTTTCTCTGTTTAACGAGGTTTGAACTATTTTTTGTAGCTAGAAGATGGAGATCTTTACCAAGAGTATAATTGAGATACTTTATACTATTATCACGGTCAAAGTACCTTAGTCTTCTACAATACCCATTATGGGCAGAACTGTTTTCCCCAATACGTTGATTATTCTTTAGAACTATGTTATCATCTATTATTTGTTTTAGCATGCACAATCTATCTTTTAAATTTCTAATAGCACTGTCTCTATGTTCCAATTTTATCTTTCCATTGCTCACCAAAGTATCTATTTTGTCTGATAATTTGCCATCTTGTAAATAGTCGTAGGAGTCGTTACTTAGAACAAACCAATTCTGATTTAGCTGCAATACATTTTGCTCAATCATCTCACTGATTAGTTCATCTGCAGATTTGGAATAAGCAACTAGCAGATAGTGTCTGCGGACCATAAACTCTTAGGACCAGATCTAGTAGCCCTCAGTCCCAAAAGATATGGCATATTTTCATCGAGAATTATCTTGATCTTCCTGGGTTGAAGCCCAGCTACCCTGCACAACTGTGCATGTAATGTGATTATCTTTCTAAAACCAAACTCTCCCTTAGGGACCATCATATGAAGTAAATTACTTCCATCAATTAGGATACCATCTATAGACTTTGTAATGACTTTGTGAATTTTATGTTCGTAATTCTTGTGAGCCTGCATCTGGTATCCTTTATTATGATATATATGACAAATTGCTACTATAAGTCTAACTGTGCCCCATTTTTACTTTATAGAAACCTAAAATGAAAGTCTTTCTTTATGATTCAACACGACGATACTCCCGTAGCTGTCTGACTGGTCATCATTGTAGTATTTCTTGCTTCTGCTTCAGCTACCCAAATGGAAGATGTCAAGGATTGAGCTTCAGGTCATTATTTCCATTCCCACTGCTTGTGGTGATAATTGTTCCCCTTGTCTACTTCAAATCCAACGACTGTAACCATGTTGTTCAGAAATGCAAGTTTCCCAGTTGAAGTAGCTCTACTAAAATTTGTAGCTGCGTAACGCATCGTTCCATGCTCAGTCATTCTTCCGATTCCCCGTCCAGTTATAGTGACTACTTCATCACCATCTTTTGTCATCATTACACCTTTTCCCTCAGACACGGTTGCAGGACGGAACAGTGGGTTCTGGCTGCAATAGTACTCATTAAAGATTCAAAAGGTAACTTCAATATGATGAATATGGAAATTACTTAACGAGACTCTAAATAATGGAGAGCAAAAGACGAGGTCTAGGGGTGAAAATACAAATCATGAAGAGTACATGTATGCTTTTCTAACAAGACATCCTACTGCAAATGCCAAAATCTTGACCCTAGATAATAACTCTCCCACCACTGATACCGTAACGGTAGATCACTGATATTATATTTGCTGTCCGTTGCTAATGAATATAGATATTTTGTTCTTATCCTAATGAATTAATTTGGTTTACAATCTCGTAAGTAGAGGTACGCAACCTACTAATCCTGCGCTTTACCGACCTCGCCGATAACTTCTTTCTTTATCTTCTTCTTATCCTGAAGCCAACAGAGATACAGAAAGTCTATTAATATTTCTTCGTTGTTTCTGTAGCATCCAGTTCTTTTATTCGCTTGTGTCTCCGCCTGCTGTTGTAAAATCATATTAGGTACTACCCTGTTCTACTATATTAAATATCCCTATCTTATCCAGGCATCCAAATGAGGTGCAATGAATCAGATTTCAGTTACAATGATGAACCAATGACCTGGCCGACTAAGGCACTATCACTACTACTAGTGTTGCGTAATAAGGGGGTGTTCCCATCGCGATGTTCAGATGAGATGCTGCTCCAGACGAACATATCAAGTGGTTTAGTGTAAGGGAAATCCAGCCGCCCACATAGCTAGCAGGTGTCCTGCCATCTGCTCAAGCAATGTGATTATGGTGTATCTGGTCTAGAAAAATTCGAATTTACTATATCCGGTGAATATCCAAATCCAAGCTCATTTCAGGGTTGCTTTGCATTATCAGAAATAAGCCATTCTTCTGAGTCCACCATGTTTATTGACACCGTCCGGCAACGTATATTCAAATACGCTGCAGACTGGAGACATGCATATACCAGTTAGGTTCGGTAATGGTTCCAGCCTCCGGAAGATTACACTAGAACTACCAAATTAGTATATCTAAAGTTCTACTTTGTACTTAGGAGTCTAAGTAAGTGTACTAAGTGGTGGGATGACCAATATTAGTTTTCTGTAACTGCACAATGAGTTTCAAGGACACTTGCTGCACTAAGCTTAGATGTACTAACACTAAGCTTACCGTAATCACTATATCAATCTCTTTGTTTTACCTTTGTTCAAGAACTAGCAGAAAACATACTGCCACGGGCATTTCGCTTCCTACAGAGTTATTCGAGAGGATCGAAGAGGATCGAGGAGATACTTCGAGGAGCAAATTCCTGCAAAGAATAATCAAAAAAGCATACAAAAAGCAAAGTCACACTGATGAAATCACAACACATGATTTACTACCACGGACCGATTTATTCATGGAAGAGCGTCAGCGTACGCAGCAACAGGAGAACGAGATTTGAATCGACATCATTCTTTATTAAGAATTAAGAAAAAATAGGTAGACGATCCCTATGGTGTTTACACCCATCTCATTCGCAAGCTCCATGATGCAGTTCAGAATAATCGGATCAATATCGCAGAGATCTTAGAGCCTATTTCCATTGCTGTAAGAAGAGTTACTCGTGATGGTAGCAGTATGGGATGGTTCATTACCTCCCTTACGAGAAGTCATAGATGCATCACCTATAGCTGATAAAAAGGTATATTTGGTAAATATTTTTCCGCAATCTCAGAGGGAACTTCCACATGACATGCTTCAAGTATGGCACAGAGCAAGGGATATTATATACACAGATAAAACAGATAGCAGCATTAGATTATCTAAAATCATATCAAGATATTTATCTCTTTTAAATGAAATGCATGATTTATTGACAATAATTGCTAAGGATAATCAACACCTTGAACATGATTTCAGGCTCAAGGAAAGGTTCACTGGAATGGAGAACGAATATGGTAAGCTCGCAGTTCAGAGGGGAGCAATCATAAGAGAAATTGTAAGCATAGAAAGACCAGAAAAGACACATTTCCTTTTTGAAGATGCTGATTTTTCAATTACTACTATTAAGAAACTAATACGACAAGGGGGAAAAGATGCTGAAAGAGCAATAACTAAACATATTGACAACATGACTATTGGTAATGATAGATAGACAGGATAGAGGTTAGTAGATAACCGAATTCGTACTCTTGTTAAATCGGCTAACTTATTGGCTGCCTCCTAAAACCAGTCGTCAGTAGAAAGAACCAGGTTATGGCTTCCATACTAGAAATGATATTCTGTTAGGGGACAGTAATAGCCTTAGAATTTGGTCTCCGCTATAACTATCATTTTACCACAATATCGGCTCCGACGATATTAAAATCTTTTTAGCACGACTATATTCTGCAAGTTCTCAGGGTTCAAAGTTAACATATCCAACTAAGAGTGAGGCTATAACTGAACCACATCCCTGGAGCGGCCATCAAAGTACCTCCTTTCGGCCGCCTTACCTTTATTTACTGGTTAGAGACTAACAAGGTTCAGTCTTCTTTTTATTCCTTTAATTCTGAACAAAGAGTGAAGCATTATTCCCGGGGTAGGTGGCCGCGCGTTTAGCATATGCATGCATTATGCTGCGTCAGCTGCAGTTTTTGAAATGTCTAGCGAAACCACTTTACTAGACATAATTTTTTCTATTCTTGTAGTACTTTCTTGCTCAAATAATCTCACCGCATTTAATTTCGATAGTTTCTCAATTATCCGTTGTACTTCATTCGCAGGCATGTCAACCTGTTGAGCTATGTTATTGTTGGATA
>JBAUMZ010000200.1:0-53451 GCA_049578985.1 Nitrososphaeraceae archaeon | reverse complement strand
CAATGGGCAATCGTCGGATACCGTATTTGGTCATAATTAATGCAGCATCATAAATGGTGGCTTCCGGTCCTACAGTAATTAGAGGCTTTGACATTATGTCGTAAGCGATTGTGGAATTAGGGTCCTTGGATTCCGCAACGACTCTTCTTACTATATCCCTTTCAGTGACTATCCCCAGCGGCGTCGATCCTGTCTTATGTCCAGCACTATCGGTAACATATTTTGTTACAACTACAGATCCTCTGCCTTTCTCTTTCATATTTCTGGCCAAATTAACAATATTATCCAAAGGTTGGGCTGTCTCAAGCGGCGGAGTGGTCATCAACAATTCCACTGAAAGTGTCTTATCATCAACATGAGGTGTTGACATATGAATTTAAAATATATCGATCTATATTATTAAATAGGTTGCACTGCAATGCAATCGAGTTCATCCTTATCCCACTCATCTTCTTACATATATAGATGGAACAACCATCTGTGGTAGGGCACCAAGGGTTTGAGTAACATCAGAAAGTAGTAGTATAGTTGTAATAATTATAATCATTTCTACGGTAATTATCAAATCGATCATATTTCTTTCAGAAGGCACCCGGATGAGTATGATAACGTATGAGATGGTGAAACTCAGCCAATAGATCGCAACAATAATAACCTATCAAATGGGGGATAGGACGGGGGAATTTAAGTGAGCGCAAGCAAAAATGGTGGTAATAGTAGCAATTCTCTTGGTACAGTTCCAATTTCATCTATTATGACGAAGGATGTAAAGATAGCCTACGAAGACCAAAGTCTGTATGAGATTTGCAAGATCATGCATGATAACAATATAGGAAGTGTTGTTATTACGAAACGAGAGAGGGAAGCGGCGGATACAGGGGAGAGTAAAGCCGCCATAGAACCGGTGGGCATTATTACGGAAAGAGATATAGTAAACAAGATAGCGCTAAAACTGGACCCTGCTTCTTACAGATCCTCTGTTCTTGAGTTGTTTGCAAACAAGATAATGAGTACTCCTCTTACTACCATTTTTCCAAATAATACTATTAAGGATGCCATGCAAACTATGCTAGGAAAAAACATCCGAAGACTTGTTGTGATCGAGTTTTCAGGTCGTACCAATAAAGAGAGCGAAGAAAATTCGCATAAGACCAGTAGGCTGATCGGAATTGTTACCGACAAGGACATATTCAAGGCTATATTCAATAATCAAAATTTCATGACAGAGATTCTCACTGATCAATCATTCATAAGTCACAAGGACCTCCTAGAAAGACTAGGTGAAAATTTATTTAGAGAGAGTTGGAGAAAATGGTAGAATCTACCTGCTAATGAATGAGAATAGTTGAGAAACTTTTTTAGATATTCCTTTCCCAATATATTGTGAAATGGAAAATGGTATTGCCATTTTAAATAAGGCAGAAAGTATGTCAAATGGGGGAACATGGGAAAAGATACTTGCCATCAATTTATTGATGGATCATTTCAGGACATTGCCTAGAGAAAAAGTTAAAGAGATTCTCATAAGGTTGGCAAGGAAGAATCAACGCACCGATGTTCGATTTCACATTGCAATAAAACTATTGAAGGGGACAAACATAGATAATCACACATCTGAAGTCCTAGTGGATACCCTTTGGAATGGCTAGGGTTTATACATATTAGCCTTGCTTTTGACTTTATCCAAACATTATCTTATAATTGTCAGAAAAAGACGTGATAAGGTAGATTATAGATAACACAAATATACCGAACTACAATCATTACAAATAAATGCTTTCTAGAATTCTTGCAGCCGTTGATGATTCTGAGGGAGGTAAAAAGGCCTTTGATTTTGCTGTTGCTCTCTCAAAGAAATTCGAATCCAGTTTACTCATAGCCCATGTAATCGAAGAGCATGGGACTGTTGGGCACTCCGTCGTGAGCGAATTGGAACAAGACAGCCAACGAATTCTCCAAAAATACCAAGCTAAAGCAAGAGATTCAGGGTTGAAATCTTCTCATGTGAACGTGATTGAAGGCAAAGGTACAGATGTTGCCGAGAAAATATTAGAAATCGCTAGAGAAGAAAATATGGATGCCATTGTGGTTGGAGGTAGAGGTAAATACCTCTCATCTGATAGTTTTCTATTAGGAAGTACATCTTCTAAGCTTGTTCACTACGGTGGATACACCATCATAATTGTAAAATAACATGTCGTCAGCCTATTCCGCGGTCACCATCTGTCTTGAGGCCATTTGGTTACTGTATAGTGAAATATCCAGATAATCTTTTCCTTCACACAAGCCCAATTGATAATGAGGAAAATTACGGCAGAGTATTGGCATGTCTGCAATCGATTGTTCTTTCATATATCAGACTCAAATTATTCTGATTTTAAATAGTTATTTACAGAATGGCAGTCATCCTATTTATTCAGCATATTGTCATCTACACAGGTAAGTCATACTTAATGAATTAACATGACAGGACATTTGGCAATCTCGGAGACCCTTCTTGCCACACTACCTAGAGCTACATTTTTGAATATCTCATTCAAACGTCGACTTCCCATAATAATAAGATCCACATGTTCAGATTCAGAAATAATGACAATTTCTTCCGCAGGAGATCCAACTCCCATCATGAACTGAATCTCTATTCCCGCTTGTTTCACCTTTGATATCCTATCCTTAAGCATTAGTTCAGCACCTTGTTTCAGAATTTTAATAAGTTGCATTTTAGCGATTTCCAGCGAAGGTTGTTCTTCACTTACAAAGCCGATCGTATCACTTGCGGGTACAATCCTATCATCTACAATATGCAGAAGAATAATCTTGGCCCTTAGCGCCTGGGCAAATTCCACCGCCTTATTAAGAGCTTTCTCTGATATTTCAGTACCGTCGTGGGGAACAAGAATGAGGGACGTACCTTTAGAAATGTGAGAGGTAGCTGATGAAGACAAAGCATCATATCTAAAATCGAGAGGTAAATAAATGCGTTGTCGTAACAAAGCTTCATTCTATCAAGTTCACCTCTAACTAACTTATCACTAACGATGAATTTTGACCTATGATTCTAATCTAATTTAGATTAGATTAGGTTGCAATGATTAAGAGGAACCGAAAGTGAGATAGGTGAGGAAGTATAACATTGGTACAGGTACTTGAGTATCGATTCAATATCAATATCCAGCTTTATGACCACGAAAATTGTAACAGACACAGAAGACCAGAATATTTCTTCTGCATCTAAAAAGATGGATGAAAATAATATTGGAAGTGTTATTGTTGTTGATAATGAAAGAGATAAGAGGGCAATAGGAATTATCACTGAGAGAGACGTGGTACGTATTCTGGGTAAACTTGAGCCATGGCTCCTTAGCACTCCATTGAGCGCATTGATGAGCAAACCATTGGTAACCATACGCTCGAGCGCTTCACTGAGAGATGCAACCCAAACTATGTACTTGAAAAATATAAGAAGATTGCCCGTCATATCTGATAAAGAAAAAACAGGTGAAATTGTAGGTATAGTTACTGACAAAGACATTTTTAGAATGTTGATGAAAAATCAAAATTTGGTACAGAGCTCACTTTCCGATAATATGATGTCACAAAATATACAAACAATACAAGAACGATTTGCAGAATATTGGTTTGGTGATACATTAATACATAGAAAATAGTAGAATAGTATCTTCAGCCCCTTTTTGAGCCGTAAGACGTAGGATCATAATACCATAATTAAAGTCAAAGCACTAATTATGATTCGTGTGGGTACAGCTCGAAGTCGCCCTGATTGGCGTCCTATCGACACGAATGAATTGTGAGAGCAACTCCGAGGTAATATCACTTTGCCATTTCTTAATTGCTGATGATAGATTAATATAATCATAATTGAGTCAACCTCCATGTCTTATGTCCCTTAATCCAACGGTGAGAGTTAAGGCTGCAATGAATAGAAAAATGATAACGCTAGACAAAGGCTTCTCCATTAAATCTGCGATCAAACTTATGGTAAAAAAGAATATTGGTTCTGTTGTTGTAACAGCAGATTCGAATCCTGTTGGGATTCTAACGGAGAGGGATATACTAAAGTCTATTGCCTATCGACGCGTAAGGCCTGAAATTACTAAAATTGAAGATATAATGAGTACACCTATTTTGTCTGTAGAACAAGATGCTATGTTAGGAGATGCAGCACAGATGATGATAAAGAAAAACATTCGAAGAGTCTTGGTAAAACGAGACGACAAATATGTAGGGATAATAACCCAGCGCGATTTACAGAAGCTCATGACTGACACGATCAGAGCTCTGCTTATTATGTAATGTTGGGAATATTCAACCGTTAGGCCATAACAAAACTCGTAAGTTTTCTATTGTAATAGAGTAAGCATTGAAATAATATCATCTCATATCCCATATCTGAGATGGAGTAATTTGTGAGAGACAGTGAAGAATATTAATCGGTGTGATGGAATTTCAATTCGTATGACAAGAATTCGTTCGCCGCATGATTTCCATGAGACGAAAAAGCATGACACTGAAAGTATATGCGCGAAATGTGGAAAGATGACACCTAAATTGTGTGATTGGTGTGGAACATGTTTACAATGTCACACCGGAAATGCAATGGAACGGACATATTAGCAGCAAAGTTACGGAATTGATACTCTTGATCTGAAATGCTTCCTATTTTGTTGAGTCAATAGATTGTAGTTACCTATTTTGTTGAGTCAATATAAGGAAATCCATTCGCCTTTCAGGCCATAAAGTATGAATGTCTTGAGGTGTCATTATTTATACAAATCATTTGTTAATTCTACGATTATCACCTCGGGAATTACAGTACACAGTGGTCTGGTTCACTTTGTAAAATGATAGCCCATACTCAATAGTAGATCTCCATTCCTAGAACTATGGTATTTGTATATGTACGTGGTCTAGAAGATCGTTATATTCATAGTCTTCAGATCCTACAAATCTCCTCATATTGAGGGCTCAATGTTAGAAACTAATAGGTTTTTACATGCTTATAAAAAATTAAAATATATCCTCTTGCAATGGCAGGCCAAACACAAAGGAAATAAGATATGCACAACGTACAGTAGGAATGATAGTGAAGAATGAGTATAACCAATAATAATTTCCTAGAAGCACTTAAAAATGAACTGCTAAGTTTACACAAATCCATTAGATGGGTAGGTATTACAAATGAAGACGGGATTCAAATTAGCGAAAAATATAGAGGAGATTTGAAACCCTTTCTAACTAAGGAGGAAAATGAGGACTACGCTTCGCATACTATGGACCGACATAGGAAGAGGCTAAAGTTTCAGCCCAAGCTCGGAGAATTGGAATATGCACTAGTAAAATATGAAAGCGTGAATAGGGCAATAATTCCGATTAATAAGAACTATTATTTGCTCATCGCAACAGACATAGAAGAAAATGACATTGACAAAATAATTATGGAAAAGGTTATTCCATCGGCTAGAAAAAGAGAAAAAGAGGCAGGTTCGCTTTAGCTATGGTATTCAGTCTTATTGAGACAGAAGGTGGTAACTCATGGTAGAATATGAATTTCTTTATTCGTTTATGAAAGATATCTTGAATCTTGATGATTCTATAGTACACGCAGGAATCATGAACAAGTACGGCGTTCTCTTAAATGTTGAGCACAAGGAACACGTTACACCCCTTTTAACTGACGAGGAAAACGAAGAATATGCATCTCAATCAATAACTAGACACAAAAAAAGTATAGAATTCGAACCTAAAATAGGTAAAGTAATTTACGCCTTCGGTAGATACAAGAAAGTAGATAGAGCAACAGTGCCAATAAATGATGATTACTATATGCTTTTAATGTTTCAAAGAGAACAAAATTCGACTAATAGATCTCATCAAATTATAATAGAGAAGGTCTTACCTTTAGTAGAAATTGAACGGAAAAGATTTGTCGATGAGTAAATCTCTAGAACGACCAGTTAGTTTGATAGAGATCTGCTACTCCCGTTGTAGATCATGATAAAGGGTCAATTGGGGGGGGTGATCCGAATTAAAAACTCTATTCAAAGTCCTCAGCTTGGATGCACCTTCCGTGCATACATCTAATGCAGAGATATTATCTCCAAAAAACAGCGATGCTAATTTTAGCAATACATGGACCAAAAGCAAAGTCAGCATTGAATTAAGGCACAAAGGTAAAAACAAATACCTACTATACTTAACCCACTGTGTGAAACTTTCCATAGAAGATTTTGTATACGGTGCAACCGATGGAGCAGTAACAACTTTTGCAGTTGTTGCTGGAGTCATTGGAGCTTCGCTTTCACCTTCCGTTGTTTTGATATTGGGATTCGCCAATCTACTTGCAGATGGATTCTCCATGTCAATTGGAAATTATCTGAGTGAGAAGACTCATAGAGAATATATTCAGAATCAGAGAAAGAAAGAAGAATGGGAGATTGAAAATTTAACAGCGCAAGAAGAAGGGGAGATAAGAGATATCTACAAGGAAAAAGGGTTTAAGGAAGAGATACTGGAAGAAATAGTCCGAGTTATTACTTCCAAGAAGAAGGTGTGGATTGACACTATGATGAAAGAAGAGTTAGGCTTGATTGAAGATAAGAATAAAAGTCCCAGGGACAGTGCAATGACAACATTTGTATCTTTTAATTTAATTGGCATGATACCATTGATCCCATTTGTCTTGCTTCACATCTCCGGGTTCAACAGAATATGGTCGACTTCTGATGCCTTTGTGTATTCAATAGTATTTACTGCCATAGCATTTTTCTTAATAGGAACAATTAGAGGATCGGTAGTTAAAAGATCGCTGATTAGAACGGGATTCAACACCCTGGCAATTGGCGGGATCGCAGCTTCAGTCGCATACCTAGTGGGCTATTTACTAAGTGAATTTGTATAGATAAACTAATGAAGCCCTGAAGAGGGATCACAAAGGGAAAATCAGACATTCATTGCAATTAGAATATAACAAACTAAGGAGTGACTATATATACAAAAGCACAATTTTCGAAGTAGTATGAACATGAGGTTATAAGATTTTTTACATTCGGCACGGATTAGCAGAACTAATTATACAGGTACAATTTATAGTTGTAACAAGAGGCAATAATGATATCGGAGACAAGGTTGAAAAAGATTAAAAAGATAATGCTCCCGGTAGATGGATCGG
This sequence comes from Nitrososphaeraceae archaeon, assembly GCA_049578985.1. GTDB lineage: Archaea > Thermoproteota > Nitrososphaeria > Nitrososphaerales > Nitrososphaeraceae > TH5896. The sequence goes on along the minus strand of JBAUMZ010000200.1, from coordinate 46,262 downwards.
CGACTTCGATGAAAGCTGCTCGTATTGGTATCAATCTTTCAATGAAATTCAGATCGGATTTGATTGGACTGACGGTAATTGATTTGATGTCTCTGCCATATGGATACTTTCTCACTCAGCCTGGGACTCGTTCACATGATAACATATTAGAAGAAAAAAGAACTGAAGCAAAAAAATGGCTTAATGAAATCGAAAAATCAATGTTAGAGGCGGCGGTGGGTGAACCGCAAGCTATTAAGGTAAAATTTAGATCAGAAATCATCGAAGATCCATTCTCCAGGGTAGAAAGCGCAATAATTAACTATGCAGAAAGGGAAGACGTGGATCTCATAGTGATGGGAACAAGAGGCAGATCAGGTTTTAAAAGAATTCTTCTAGGAGGTGTTGCATCAGGCGTATTATCGTATGCTCATTGCCCTGTAATGACCGTACGGTAATTTCTTATTTTATTTTCACATATCATTTAACCTTGACATATTAAAACATGAATTAAATGTGATCAGCCCATCTTCTTTTTCTATGTAGAATATAGGTCGATTATCAAATATGTCCTGATTTGTGGTGATCTCGATACCCCAATGTCCCTGTGCCCAAATCCAGTGCACCACATTGCAAACCTATTATTTTTATGGAGCAATAGGATAAGATGTCATCTTGAACAGCAAAATACGGGTCCAATTAAATTACTGGGAAAGACATTCACATGAAAAGTACTGATAACAGTATAAGATTTCACAATGAAAGAGATGATCGACATATAGTTTTGAAGTATTTTTGTTTAATCGATAAAAAAGATATGCCTAGTCTCTTGGACTTATTTACCGAAGATTGTACTATTTATGAACCGTTTAGCAGAGATTTTCTGTCTGATGAAGGAAAGGGTAAAAAGCCGCTAAAAGGTAGAAACGAAATTGAATCCTTTTTTCATGTTGTTATGATGGCGTCTGATGGACTTAAACATGAGATTGAATTCATTAATTCACCGATCAAACATACTAGACAGAATGGGGGTACCGTTATCACTACATCTTCGTCAATTGTATCCGCGTTGACTACATTTTATAGAAACGAGGGAGGGGATAAATTGAAGCAAAAATTTGTCTTTCATATTGTCTCAGAACAACAACACACTCTTGATAATATAACACGTTATAGTAACGATAAGGATATTAACAGTGATACAAGAAAAATAGAAAGACTTTATGTGTGCAATTTTAGTGGCTAGAACAGTTTGTATAATCACAACTATTGGAGGACTTGCAATACGAATGCCTGAAGAAATATTCACAGCCGTGCTGTATTCTAACTTTTTGTAATTAAACAAGAAACGCACGCTCACTGAAATTTTCCGAGTAAACTCTAACCAACACGCTTGACTTACATATCACGTCTGTAAGCTTCTTAAAAACGCTTGAGTGGAATATTTCCACGAGTGGAGAATGCACACCTTCAGCGTACGTAGCAGTTTAGGTACAAGAATTGTTTGTGTTTTTCTGCTGTCTTCGTTCTAATCTATATGCTAATCTAGCATACTTTTTTAATAGGAAACACTATATTATTGATAGTAATAATGGATACGCAACAAGAAATTGAAAGGGCGGCAGAAACTCTAGCTAACGAAAAGAGTTGTAGCATCATGGAAGCATTGAATATGTTGCGTAGCAAATATCAAAGCGACAGACGCCTTGAGGAAGCTCAGATAGTGAACAGACTCATCGATAGGCAACTACAAAAGAGAGGGGAAGAAGGTTTTTATGATGAGTCCTGATTTTTCTGCGTGTTTACTGCACTATGATCCAGAACTGAGTCCATTGAAGAAAATGACCTATCGTAATCAATATTCAATATTCTTACAATAAAGTGATATAGTCCGCCCTCTGCGAAAATCGGACCTGTTGCAACAACAGAATTTCTTTCTGTTCCTGTGAATGACTGTAGAATGGGATCTGGTTCTCCATAAACCGTTATACTTTCTGCATTGCTTGGTTTCATCTCTATTTTCAAATCTCCCCTATGATCATGAAACCAATCAGAAAGTATCTCTTTGCCATCCTTCTCAATTGTTACATGATATGTCACGTGTTTGAAACCCTCTTTCGTAGTAGGATCATAAAGCTTGAACTGAATGATAGGCTTTTGGCTTTGGCTTTGTAATGTTTCAGTTGTAACTACTTGAGGCATCATCTTTATGATCAAATCTGCCTTCCTCTCTGCAAAAGAGGCTGAAAGTTGTTCTTGGAATAAACCGTCAGCATTTACAGATTTCAGCATTTACAGATTTCGGAGAGGAAACCAAAGAAACAAGAAGGATAGATGCAATTAAGCGCAAAACTACGCACATCAATTACCTGGTTTATCTTTTCTCCTTGCTTCATGTCTAAGCGGTACTTGACATAATTGCTCTAACATACTTAATTCTTAATCAAGTGCAATGTTATTATATGTCCGCGCTGAAATAGAGTTTTAATACTTTAATATTCCTTTACTACCAGCGTCTGGTATCGCCCTCAAGTAGCCCGCTCCCGACATGCATTCTATCTATATGTTTTGATAGCTCCGTCTTGTCTTGAAATTTTGATCCGCAATATGGACATGTAATGTTAATGACGGTCTCTACAGTCTTTCCAGGGCTTGGAGATTCGATTTCAGCTAATACCAAGGTTTCTGCTGGCACATTACCTACGATCGACATTAAAGTAACTATGCCAATAGGAGACGAATCACCACTCTCACCATTTTCAGCATCGTGAGTCTTTGCTTGCCTAGAAACAATTAGCCTCCTAATATTCTTCTCTCTCATCAGTTTCATAGTATCTCTTACTGTTGCCTGTTCGTCGATTGAGATCACTGGAGAACTCATCACTTCTTTAACCATGGTCTTGTACGGACTTTTGTTTTCCGCTATTACTCTATACAATATGTCGCGTTCTGTTACAATGCCAATTGGAAAATTTTGAGTACGTGCATTTTTATTACCTGATCTCGTAACAAATATAGAAGATAGGCCTTTATTTTTCATTATGCGTACTGAGTCTGAAATTAGCGCACTTTCGTCAATTGTTATGATGTCCTTGTCTACTAAATCTCCGATCCTTTGATCTCTAGAGGTTGAATACATGGATAACTTGATGTCATAACTTCTATTAATGGCTAATGGCGGTCTACGTTTTTCTTATCTTCTCTATCACAACATTGTTTACTTCCTTGTCTAGACGATAATTATAGTGCTCTTCGTTTAGCTCATGCCCAAATTATGATCTAAGTGGTAGTCAAGGATTATCTGCTCTGATCATTCTGAAGTTTGAATGGTATGTAGGAGGGTAAATGGAAAAATTTCCTCCTGCTTGATTTAAGTTACTATGATATAATTCTGGAGGTTTAGAGCCCTACCCCTATGTTGAAGGAATATCCTATTCTGCTCCAAGAAATCCTAACAAATCAAAACCCTCAGAAACTAAACCACGGTCCTTAATGGTCTTCTTGAAGATTTTGAAAACCACTCTGAGTACGTCCTTTTCAGTAATGATACCTACCAATTGTCCATCTTTGTCAATAATGGGCAGCCTTCTGATGTCTTTCTCTTGCATCAAAACAACTGCATCTTTCAATGATGCACCTGGTTGAATTGTTATCAATGGCTTACTCATCAATTCCGAGAGAGGAACATCACCGAAAATGGAATGCTCGGCAGCGAATCCCACCATCCTGGCAATGTCTCTCTCGGTAACGATCCCTATTGGAATTTCTTTTTTCTCGGTCGTACTTCCAGATACATTGACATCAAGATTGGAGCCACTTCCTTCCTTTGATATAATTACGCTTCCAATATTGTCTTCATACATTAATTTCGACGCTTGTTTCATGGTTCGGCTTTCAGGTATTGTTATCACGTTCCTAGTCATAAAATCAAATACTGGGACATTTGCTACATCATTCTGTGTCGAAGTCATCAGATTGTACTAATTGATCAATGCTTTTAATAAGTTATCTATATCTGATTCTCTGTTAAATACACCTAAATCACCTGCACAAGGTTTAGCTTCCTGATGCGGCCTTAGATTAGTCATTTTTAGTGTCAGTCCATTAAAATAAGTAGTGTTGATATCCAGGGCGACTGTTAGCTGAATCATAATCCTATCCTTTTCATTTTTGAACCACATTTAGGACATGCAATTTCTCTGTGCTCATTCCCACATTTCATGCAATAGTACCTGAGATGACTTTGGCCATAATCCGTTGAATGAGATACATCGGAAAAGATTGATTTATAGAATTCTTTCATCTTTTGGAATTCAAAAGTGGTATCATTACCTCTCCCATTTTCCGTGCCTAATTTTCTTAGAAGCAGGTTTCTTTTGCACCAACTAAGCGTCAAGAATGCGAGCAATGCTACAGCAAGATCTACGGGGAAGGGCAAGAAAAGCATTATGACAAAAGGGATTGCTAAATATATGGTCAACCATTTTAACTCATGTTTATAGTTAGAATCTTTCATCGGCGTACATTCCTATCACGATTTTGGTGCAAACTAGAATATAATATTCTTGCTTGCACTGCAATATTAAGCACGGACGACTTGGGTTGCTCTGACCAGAACGATCACCTGACAGGGGATCTGTAAATTGGTTCGGAGGGCTCTTAGCATCTAAATGCTCATGATACAAGTAGGATCCGGACTAACACTTTTTGAAATAATAAATAATAGCAGCTTGAGAAAGTTTAGTGTTGGTAAGAAAAATACAACAGCTACTATTAATTTGATAGGTGCTGGATCAGTGTACTCAACAGATCGGCTTATGGTACATGTATTCCCATTCACTACTTACAAGTCCTAGCTCATGTGCGTACATGTATTCCCATTCAAACCTAGCAGATTTATGGAGCCATTGATCCACTAATAGCTATTGCTAATCAAGTCCAATCGAACAGGATCGACTCGGCCCAATATGAGCCCCACCTGATGATAAACCAACTTATCCAGATCCAATTAATTAGTCGTCTGGACACGTCATCTCTCTTATTGCCAGATAACGCTCATTCATCTCTTCAGCAAATTTGACTACATTCTCTAAAGAAAATGTCGATTTGGGAAAGTACCACCTAATACCTACTTTGTGTCCTGTACCTCCGCCGTCATAAATGATGCCGCTCTCGCAATCGGCGCCATACTTTGGATCAAGATATCTTTCTCTCACTTCAAGTCCAAGCTTAGTCTTATCTTCCATGATAAAATGGTCAGATATATCATGGATAAAATAAAACTGACCCTTCTTAATTGGCTCTGGAGTGCTCATTGATCATCTATTCCCTCTAACCTATTTCACGCTAGCAACAGATATCAAATTCCAGCATCTCCTTTCTTTCCTGTCATTATATCCATGGTGAGTGGTACTTCTAGAACAAATATCTTTCCGCTTATCTGGTTGACACCAAGCCTATTCCTAATATTGCTTAATATCAAATCAACCTGGTCGTCCTTAACGACAACCTCAACTTTAGTGCTTGATACGTATTCTGGTGTATACCTCATGGTACCCCTCCCAACAGCAACTGCCTCTGCCTTTGTGGTTCCTCTTCCCTCCACCCTGTAATGGGTCGTTCCACCCACTTGTGCTTCTCTGAGAATTTCATCAACATCCTTCAATGCCCGGTCAGGAATAACAATCTGAATTTGTTTCATATTTTGTCAGGCTTCAATTGTGTAATCTTGCCCGTATAAATAGTAAATGTGTGCAGTGCATTACTGTGCATTAGTACATAAATACGTAATAGTAACATCTTAAAATGATAGATAAACAAGTCAGGTGGATATGCATAACTAATTAAATTATTTTTTAGAGTAGGATCAAGACATGTAATTTAAAAGAGCATCCAGAACATCCATCTTTCCGTCATTAAAGATTCTTTCATCCATCTCCCTGACCGATCCTGCGTTAGGCACGAAACTCATCTTTGAATATATGTCTTTATCGAGATCGATTCCTGGAGCAATCTCCTCGAGAATCATTCCTTTCTCACCCAACCTGAAGACTGCTCTCTCTGTTACATAAAGAACATCTTGTCCATATTTTATCGCTTGGTGTCCACTAAATACCACCTTAAAGACCTTTTCCACGAATTTTGAAATCCTTCCATCACGCAATATTTTGATTCGATTATTTGAAACACGAATATCACTTTTCCCTGCAGTGAAAGCACCTCCAAAGCAGAGCTTTGGCGCCCCGCCAGCTATTACTGGAAATCCGCCCGGTCCGAAGATCCTATTGGGCAGCATTGATGGATTTACGTTCCCTTCTTTGTCGACTTCAAGAAAACCAAGAGACGCCGCATCGATTATTCCACCCTCAAAGTTGGAGAATACATCAGGGATAGTTGACAATGCAAACGGACTTATTGCTAATCCAAAGTCATTTTCAGATAGAGCAAGTCCTCCCCAAGGGCCAGATTCTAATACTGTTATTATAAAGTCTGAAACACCCTCTTCAGCCCCGACTGAAGATATAAGAGCGGGAATACCTATTCCTAAATTAACTAAAATAGGCGCTCTCTTTTTCTTAAATACTGACAATAATTCTAAAAGGATCCTTCTAGCTATTACTCGTTCATGTTCATACGAGAGTACTTTCGGAAGACCTTTTAACCAGCTTTCTGCAATGGATGGAATAACCTTATACGAGATCCTGAGATCATATTCGATGGTTCCACTTTGCCAATGATAATCTCTGGGAGACACGACGACATGATTTACCAATGGACCGGGCACATCGACATCTCTTGGACTGATCGTGCCAGGTTTTGTAAGCCATCTGACCTGAGCAATCACGGTACCAGAATGAGGTCTCGCTTTTGCAGCTTGCGCGATGCTTAGGACTGTCCCTTTTATCCCTTCTTCCGACAACGACAAATTTCCATAATCATCCGATATGGATGCCCTAATCAAAGCATAATCTGGCTTTGGGGCCTGATATAGAAGATAGTCAGTTCCTTCGATATCCAGCAGACTCACTTTGCACGGCCCGTCTTTCCTTGCTCTTTGGTTCAATACAGCACCTTCGTTTCTTGGGTCCAGAAACGTATCAACTCCGATCTTTGTCAAAAGTCCTGGCCGTCCAGACGCCACTTCTCTGAACCAGTATGCGGTAATCCCTATAGGCCATCCGTAGCATTCGATTCGATTTTCTGTGACGAGTTTCTGAAGCCATGGTGAATAGCCTAGAAAAGGCATCAATGCTCCTCTAAGAAATTTCTGCTCAGGGTCCTTGTAGAGATTTTCGGCGATCTTATCTAACGCCCTGCCAGGTACAGCAGGAAGGGCATCAGAGATGATAAACAAATTCTTTGGATGTCCATGCATAGCATATTGATGATATAACTCAAGGATAAGATACTCAGGTGTATTAGCCATGTTAAAGCCAGAAATCGCAACTACACTATTATCTTCTATATCAGACAGGGGAATAACGACATCAACAATCTTGGAGAACATTTGATGAATATCATAAAGTGTTTTTTATCCTTCCTATTTAAGTAGAGTAGTTGTCGTCTGGTTGACCAAATTTAATAGAATGCATAATGAACTGGCTGACTTCGACAAAGTATCAACTAGAACACTGTTGGGACACGTATAATATGAACATTAAGGTTGAAAAAAGGAATTCAAGACAGGGATATCTAAAAACAGGTTCGATTATATCTGTAATGCAATTTCCGTACCAAACCGGGCACCATTTATTAGATATGCCATTTCAATTCATGTATTTTCATTTCTTCCTCATTCTTAAATGCTGCAAGACAATACCTACACTTATGAGGGGGAATAAATTTGATTGGATAGTCATTATCCTTATCATCAAAATCACGGAGTTTTACATTATCAATACCCTTGGGCGAGGTGGAGGCAGCTGACCTTACCATTTCTACACGTTCTTTTTTGTAATTTTCTACGAGATCCTTCAGTGTGTAATCCCAACCATTCTGCAGGAGATTAAGTTTATCCGTTTCCGCTATAGGATGAGTATATCGTCCTTTGGGATTTGTTGATGCTATGAATCCTCTTCTTCCTTCCTTTTCCCCCATCTCATATTGAGGGTCTCCATTCAATAGTAATCTTATGGCAAATTCATTTTCTTCGTTATTTGCCCAAAGTTGGATCTTCCTATGAATCATGTCCTTATAGCTTGCAAGTCTTTTAGCCTCCTCTAAATCGTTATTGGCAACGTCAGCTTTTGTTATTCCTTTTTTTCCTCTCTGTTTATCGTCAGCATAGGAATTAGGCAATATTGAGATATCTCAGGACCCGATACTTAAGTAGTAATATTAAGTATTGGGTATATACGATAAAAATGATTATTTTCCTTTGACAGATTCTCACCGAGAAGATGACTGCTCAGACGCTCGTTGATTTAATTGAACCCGCACCTCCGAGTTTAAGGTGATTATTTACTCCTGCCTTGAAACGAGAAAGAAATCAGAGATGCAGCTATACCCAAATTTTGAATAGCAGATACCAGACAAGAATCTGCATACATATGTTTAGATAACGCGCCGTAATATAGTGAACATGTTTGTCAGATTTATCCTCGGCGCCTCCTACTAGGTCAACGTCATTTGCTGACCCCGACACAGACAAAGCAATTTTAGAAGAATATAAGAAGACATGTTCTATCATATTTGGAAAGACAAGTCATTCTCAGATGAGATATCTTCAGGCATCAATAGAATTACAGCGGAGTCTATTGAATTCTTGCGATTCCCTACTTGCAAAACAAACTCGTTGGTTTGAGGACAATCTGTCCCAGCAGAATGGCATGTCCACAATCGTCATTAGTCCGAACCTAAAAGCATTTGTTCGCGGATATATCGCAACAGTTGACGTGTCTATGACTATGTTATCTATTGTTTATGACTTCACAACGTCTCAGATAGAGGGATATAGGAAGCTTATCGATATATTAACTAAATCTTATTTCCCACCATAATTTACTTGGAAAACAGGTAAGAGTCATTTAAAGTCGTAGCGAATTTAAAAATAGTAAGCTCATTTTCTAGTTTCGTCATATCACAGGATTAGGACCCTTCGGAAAATTATCGTCATTAATGAATCTCTCGTACATAAACCGGTAACCAAATTGCATCTGATCAGCTAGTGGAGCCTCCCCTGCAGATGCGGGTAACGGCATGGTTTTTGCAATGGCTCTAAGTATATCCTTGTCAGTGACAATTCCCATCATATTATTATTCTTACCATCGGTCACAGGAAGTCTACGTATATTTCTTAATTGCATCGTCTCTATAGCATCTTTCACAGAATTGGCTGTTGTAATGGTGATTAATGGTGTACTCATAATCTCAGATATCATTGTTCGAAGTGATAACGCCCTGTCAGAACCCAAATATGATACAACGTCTCTTTCTGTGACAATCCCTACTGCCACATGTTCCTCGCTTTCAGGTTTTTCCATGTTTGCCATATCAGCATTCCCTTCAAGTATAACGATGCTGCCGATTCCATGATCATGCATACTCTTGCACACTTCTCTAATTGATTGGTCTGAATAGGCGACTTTGACATCCTTACTCATTACGTCTGTGACAGATAAATCCTCAAATGTCATTGTTAAATGTCAGTAAATCACTTTCGTGATTAAAGTATTTGTATGCTATGTACTCTCTGCATTGCCAAGCATTACAAATACTCCTTATGAAGCGTTATTGCCCCCCTCTCATTGGACTATCTCAGCCGATAGTCATACACATTTGATTAGAAGTCAGATATTTAAGTAAATATTGAAATTGAAAGGCCCGCTAATTGAAGCCATTTTACTTAGTAATTTACCATCTGATTCACAGAATTTAACGATACCTCTATTGACGTGATTAATTAAACTTCATCATATTCTATCATTTGAATAATTTTATATTCTTATCAATGTATGGTAACAATTGATTCTCTATAATTGCTTTGGCATCAGTTCCCACATCAAATGATAGCAAAAGAAAGAATTTAGCTACATGGTTGTCTTCTATTATGACGGGAACAGTAGCGCGTATTAGTCTATCGTATGTGCCTATGGAATGTTTAAGCGTACCTAATTCACTTATAAAATTTTCTCTTATCGCAGCTCTAAGTACGGCCTGTAGTGCATAATGTTGAGTCTCCTCTTTTGTCATAAGAGGTGTTAACCCTGCTCTGTACCAAGTGGATAACAAGGTTCCTAGGCTATTTGCTAGTCCTACAAACCTGATAGACTTGTTCATGTTGAGTATTTCGCAGCATAAATGTGTGAAATGACTGGAAGTTGTACTAGCTGACAATCGATACTTATCAAATGAAAGATACAATATATTAATAGATTTTGGATATATGGTATCATGAGATACTTAAAGAGTTATTCACGTAATCGGTGGAATTGTTTGTGAGACATAGCCATGCGAGGATGTGGGTATGAATGTTGAAATAGTATTTTACTGCTTTGCACCACCTAAGTAATCAATCCCTTCTCCACAGTAGTACTATTGCCTACGGTTAAAGGTGGTGGGACAACTTGCAAAGTCATGATGTGATGTGTCAGATGAAGATCGTTACAATAAATCTGAGAGTTGTCTAATATTTTCTATCCGAAATGTATGACTAAGTCCTATTTGACTACTATGCCTAGCTATATGGCAACTTTAAAGCAAATTCCTGCAAATTTGTTACTATAGGCACGAGGCTCATACCATAGGTTGTCCACATGATCAACGTTTGCTCATCACCAGTTCCACTCGGGCCTCCTCTCAAGTCTTTGAAGTTGTGAGTACTGTCATAATATTCTTATGATTTTCTAGACATAAAATAATTTTTAGATTCTTGAATGCATTGCACTGCACTGCATAGCTGTAAAGCATTGTTTCATTTATGTTCATTATTATAACGCACCTTGTGGAAAGACTGGCAACTACAAATACTACGGCCTTTGTTTTGACACATCTTGAGCATACATTTATCTCATGGTATTTACTATAGTGTTACGGTAGCTATGCATGCTCTTGCCGTTTGAAATTGAATCTAAGGCAATCATACCTGCAATAAGGGCGATATTAGCGTTGAAGCTTATTGAAGAATATGACATGAGGGAAGATGATGTAGCCAAGGCGGTCGGTATCACTCAAGCAGCAGTTAGCAACTATGCAAGATGCACGAGAGGGAATAGAAAAGTTATGGAGAGACTTTCATCGACTAGAGAGATAATGCGCATTGTTGAAGATATTGCAGCAGACTTGGCTCAAAGCAGGATTTACACCCCACATACCATGTTAAAATTTATAGAAATTTGCAATTTAATTCGTTCTACGTTAATTATATGTGAAGTTCATCATGAAATGGAATCTGATATCGATGAAACGGTCTGCGAAGAATGCAAAGTTAACGTATTAAATACGAAGTCAGTATGATTAGCATATTGTAGATAATGGTTGTGACCATCAAATGTATTATGGCTTTCGAATTGGATACCAAAGAGAACGTAACTTGAGGTCTCAGATGTCTGGCCATTTCATCTTCCGATAAATGTCGGACGAAAAAATGAACAATCTATTTGTAGGTCGGCAGCAGGCATCTTTATTGATTACCCAACTACTTGACTACCAATACAGGGCAATGGGCATAGGTTATAATGTCTGATGCTACGCTGCCCAAAAGCAACCTCTTAAATCCAGATCTTCCTCGTGTACCTACTACTATCAGATCTACGCTCGCGTTTTCGGCGTAGTTAACTATACTTGCTGAAACTTTCATGGGGCTTAATATTATCTTTGTATGAAAGTTGGCTGAACTTTCCGTGCTTAATTCACTCCTTATTCTTGAAAACCATGGATCAGATTCTCCTTTTGCTTCATCCATTATCTTCATTACCGATTCGGGTATTTTTTCAACTTGCATGTCAGAGTCGTAATCATCCTGAGTCAGGGCAGATACGACATACAAAGCTATCACCTCAGAACTATATACTTCAGCAAGGCTAAATGCATAACTTGCCGCATCTAATGACTTTTCTGAACCATCTATCGCTACCATTATCTTTGAAAAACTTACCTCATCCAATTGAGAGAAACGGTACTGGATTGGGTGTTTAAATCTTTATCTCTCATGTAGGTTCAACATAACAAAGTTATGTTATTTGAGGACATAGATTTACCTCCTCTTCATGAACTATATGCATGATGTACATGCACATGAATTCTTGTACCCTACATATCAAAAAGGTTAGCCGCAGATCTTCTCTATTATTACTTTACTGTAAGAACAGGGCAGTGCATATAGGTGACTACGTTTAATGCAACACTTCCCAAAGTCATTCTCTTGATTTCAGGCCCTCCCCTCGTCCCAATCACTATAAGATCCACGTCTTCGCTTTCTGCATATTCTGCTATAGAACCTGCAATCGACGCTGAAAGGGAATGCGAACTGACAACACCTATTGTTAACGCAACCTTATTCTTCTTGCAACTTTCACTTATCCTATCAAACCACCCCTGAACTTCTTTCCGGTACCAGGTAAGTGTTGTATGCAATGCAATAAGTTTGGAGCCAAAATTCCTATCCAAGTCTATTGCATATTTTACAGAAACAAATGATGATTCAGAACCATCTATCGGAACGAGTATAATGGAATAACTAAGCTTCATTATCCACCACGATTAACTATCGCCGACTATATATCTAAAGGCTTCATATTTTGAGGCGTATGTATTTATTCACATGCTGTCGCCGGGTCCTCAGCCATTGTTCTAGGAATTCATTGTTAGTTCCTGATCTATATAACAATAATCTATATGTGTTTGAATCCTTATGCATAATAGTATTCACGATAAGATCCTAGTTCTATCTACATATTATTTCATATGCCACTATCAAAATTTAGTTCTACCTATTTCATCAAAGTACGAAACAAAACATCATGGAAGGATTAAGAAAATGATAAAATGGATAACAGAAACGCATCATACACCGTTGGTCTTATATGATCTAGACAAGGACCTAGTATGAAAGATCATCCTTGGTAGTGAATCGTAGTGTAGTCTACCTCTGCTTGGAGCGGAACCAACAAACATATGCTATTGAGTCCAAAAGGAGCATTACTAAAGTGTCACCTTCGCTATGATTGTATTTGAGGTTATGCTAATATCTGGTCTCGTATTAGCAAGGTTCTCAAAAATCAAATTTAAAAGTACCTTAGTAAATAATGACCAGTTTTCGCCTAGCTCATGTTGTATCATAAATACGTGGATATTCCCTGCCTCTATCCTGTGATCTGATTTCATATCGGAGACCTTCATATATTCCTGTAATATTTCTAGCACAGTCCACAGATTGTACGTTCTTTTCATAAGAAGAGCAGAATCTTTAATTAAGCCAAATGATATTTCTGCTGCTTCCCTTATTATGTCATTTCGATGCGAATTAATATCATCTTGGTTCATTCCTACCTCATTTGCCAATAAGATTGCCTTGTTAAACCATGTAGAGAGTATTATTTTCGGGACCGGCATCATACCTATTTTAGGCTCGAATGTGTCCCATTTTACATATCTTCGAAGTACCTGGTTGACAAGAACGTTTAAAGATATTTCTTTATTATCTGCTTCCCTTTGTAGACTATCTACTACACCAGGATCTAATCGAAAAGTGATACTTCTTGTCTTTATATTTCCGTGTGACATAACACTTTAGTCCTAGAACATCTATTTATCAATATATCGCATGTCCGGTTCCGACATATCCCCCGTCTGGAGCATATCCAGACGTAAGGATTAGACTCAAAGTTCCTTTTGTTGCATGTCTACATTAACGCAAGCCTAATTGACCGACATCCTGCATATGCCTACGTGTATAACATATGAAATTCAAGTTCAAAGCGAAGACCCTAGTCGCTCTGATCTCTGTTCTCGTATTTCCTCGCATTTATATGGAAAGTTGTTTCTCGACTCAGGCTGAATTCCGAGCCAAGATGGGATATTTCGTATATTGCGTTAGCTCAAAAAGATTAGTTTTAGTTTCAATGGCTGGGAAGTATTTCATTAGAATTTGTAAAAAAAGCCTAAACTAAATCTAACATTTTAGAATGTAATGACGTGATGACGTGTATCTTTCGAAGCATAATCTTGAATCTTTTATTTGTATCTGCAACGGAGCTCTTGATACTGTATGATGGTTCGAAATAAATACAAAGGAATGTTCGCATTCTAATATTCAGTGGGGTGACCACCAATTTTACATTATCATTATAGAATCCTGATAACTCAAAAAAAACTTGAGGTCTCAAATTTGTCCGTGACGTGAGTGATACTAAAGCGATCTTTGTTCTTTTTGTCATTTAGATGACCTGTACAACTTCTTATGACTCACAAAAGATAGTCTGAATAAAAAAGGTAAACATTTCTGTCCTTGAAATGAATTTCTATTAGATCTTGGCCAACAAGCAGTTTCGCATTTTCGTCTACTATACACACGAACTTGATTTGTTGGTCTATTCGAATTACCGACTTACATGCGTGATTCATGCGTAGACGCTCCTGTATGTCAATCATTTGTTGATGACAGAACTAAACACTAGTGTATATGTGAACTGTGTTTACACCGCAATGCAATGCATGTGCGCCTAGAGAGACGCCGCAGTTGTCATATTAATAATAACTAGTAACGCCTACGCTTTGACCTGTGGAATAGCATTCGCCGCATTCCAAAGATTCTAAGATAACAACACAGGTACAATTAGATGGACATAACAATATTACACAAATCAAGCACAACCATTCTACTGGTAAGACATGTGAACGGCTATTGATTAAATAATTATGGATTTACTTACACCGAAGACTCAAGAAATAATACACAAAAACAAAAAAATTCAATCATCCACTCTTCAAGGTACAAAATGAATTAGGCGTCTAATAACGAGTGAAATTGTTACTACACATAAATGAACTTGATTGTCGTAAAGGAGGAACTTGGAGGGAGAGATGAGCAATTTATTGAGGAATATTTATAATATTCTAATACCAATTCCGTGATCATCGTATATGGATTATGAGGCTTTTTGCGATGAAATCTTAAGAAGCGATCCTGAAGTTCGTTTTGCGGGTATAGTAGATGGGAACGGTGAAATACGATACGGGGGTGGACGTCCTGGGATAACAAGGCTACTTACCTCGGAAGAAACGAAGAGATCGGTCTTACAAGCAATTGACAGATGGAAGCTGCGTAATGATCTTGCAGACAGAATAGGAAAAGGAAGATACTCGATTGCAGAGTATGAAAAACTGAAGCGAATTACAGTTCCCATCGATGAAACTCATCTTTTGCTTGTAAGCACAGAACCTTCTGCAGCCCATGGAGAAATAATTGAGAATATTCTTCGATTAAAGTTGCTATTAAGATAGGCGCAGAGGGATGGTGAGTACTCATCTTTAGAAGAATACTTTGTCGAAATCTTCTTCTCAGTTCCGAAGAGTGAATGGTCAGATAAAATACTTCTATGAATGATGGAAACGAAAGACTGATAGAAATTATGAACGAACATATAGCAGAGGATTTTCCACTCAGATGTGAGACTGAAGACGAAGCAAGAACGATACTTAAGAAACTACTAGATAGTTAGGCTAAAGATGGATCCGTTTAAGGTCTTTCTGTTGCATAATCTTGTCCTATCTCAAATGCAACAACTACCATCCTTTTGAAATTATCCGTCCATTCTGGTGGATATGCTTTTCTGTTGACCTTTGCTTGTGAAAGCAATACATACAACATAGAACATATTACTGCCATGCTAAGAACATTGTGTGCCTCGTCTCTTATACCAATATGACCTTGATTCCCCTTTCCTTTTCAAAACTCCTGCCAGGGTTAACATGTAATCTTCAGGGATGATACATGTGGAAGCTACTTGTGGAGGAACCAATAAGTATGTCTAATACTACAAACAATGATTGTTTGAGCATTTCTCATTATATCATAGGATAGCATTACCCCCAAGTCGGATAAATTGGCTCAGTACGATGGACATATTACGCTGCAGTGGAAGCTGAATCTGAGGAGGTATTGGGTTGTTGAGAAGAACTACTCTGGATATTGTTATCGCGATCCTGGGTAGCTAGCATGTTGATATAAATTGATGCTATACCTTCTCCCTTTCTTGTCGAAAAGTCACGATTAGTTCTTAAGTACTTTCCTTCAAGATGGAGCTAGGAAATCCGCCACTGAAATCCGATTGTATATTGTACAAGAATAATTGGGGCTTAGTGGCTGCCAACATCAAGACCCCGTCATACTCAAATACCCTCAAATGCATATCGCTGATACTCCTCATAACATCAAGAGATCTATAGTTAGGTCTAGATACCATGATTAGAAGATCATTTGACTTTCTTGTCAATCGAGACATTTCTATGATGCTTTTTAGAATTAATTGGGTTTCATTTTGATATTCCAATTCTACGAAACTATAATCTATAGTCGTGACACAGCCCTGACTCTCTTGTCCCAATTTCTTACGAGTATTTAGCCACAAAACAAAGGTTTGAGAGAAGGTTTTTTCCGTATTTAATAGCAGAAAAGAGATATCCTCTAAGGGATCTATCGGTGAAGTTGAAGATTCATATGAGGCACTTACTTTACTACTGCCATCAGCAGAACTAAATATTCTAAGAAATTTAGTAATTTTGTCTTTGGGTGCGTAAGGTATAATATATTTAGCAACCGCGGATCCGTATTGATCTGATGCGGGAATGACAAATGCTGCATGATCTTGCGATATGAAATTCAATATTAAGGGTGCAAGGATCGGAACAAATACGAATCTGTCTACATCTTCCTCAATCTCGATTGAAATTACTGTTCCCTTCTTAAACCCTCCATTGAGCTTATGATCTAGCTCGGGGCTACCTGTTGAAAAAAATCCGTTACTATGAGAAGTAGGAACGAAATTGTTGGTTTTGCTAATCAAGCGCCTCTGTGATAGCCCAGAAAAAGTTCTAAACCTTCCGCCTTCTAAAGTGAAAGGCACCTTTGCCCTTGATATATGAGTTCCTTTTAGCTTTTCAATTTGCATTTCCCTCAAACGATAGGATCTGTAAAAATCTTGGTTTAAGACGACTACACCATCAACTAAGTACTCGATGGATGATTTGTCGATCTCTTCAACTAGAAAGACAATAAATCCTTCGCTTCTATTTATGATAGACGTTAGCATCTTCTCAGCTTTTGTTCTAGCTGTGCTATCAAGCTCTCGTGTTATGCCCTCCCAACCGTCCAATATAGTAAATGGCCGTGGACTCTCCTCCAAAGACGAAAAAGGATCCTGTATCTTCATTGTGAGGTTTGAAATTGAATTAGCTATATTTGTCAGAATAAAAGAGGGATCTGCGAGCATTGAATCTAGATTGCTAATTGATAATATATTATGCGGCTTAACAAAGGGTTTTACCCAAGGAAACCTGTTATGCAATCCTTTTTCAGAAACATTTCTTGAAACAAAAATAACATCAAACCTATCTATATTATTTCTTGCTAACTCGAAACACAAAGTTACTTTACCCGTACCAGATCTCCCTTTGACCAATAGTGAATGGTTTCCGATTTTGATAAACTTGTTAAGGTCATCTAAACCTGGATTTATATTCACAACGCTTTTTTCGTACGCATCAGTCAACTGTGTTGGCAGCTTTATATTGACTTCCTAATATGTATATACTCCTAAAAAAGAAGTGTGAGTGAATTTGATTAAATACTCTGTTAACTCCTATTTGGCGAGGCTCAGCCATCTGAATCTACGACTCTGATATGCCAGAATAACTTGGTTAAAATGGTTGACGTGATGGTGGATTATGAATCCGAAGATAGATGAATCGGATATATCTCCCCAGTTCCAGCCAACGTATATTCCTCTCGCAAGTTAAAAAGAGAACGGATACTATTATTTTGTAGATTATTGAAAACATTATCTCCGACTACTATTTGATTAGGTTTGGCTTCACCCATGAATTTTGCCGCTCTGCTTATGACATGCCCTAGAAGGTCAGGATCTCTGCCAAGTACTACTATTTGGTTTCTACCTTCGTCTAAAGCAATTCTAATTCTCACTTTAGGAAATCCGTACTGAGGGAATATCGTATTAATAGATTCATCAATAACTTGCTTCATGATTCGTGCGCATTTGACAGCATCTTCACAGGCAGATATTATGTCAGGATTTCGGGGAAAGTAGCCGATAACTGCATCTCCTGCATATTTAAGAACATAACCGTTATGTTTTGATATAACAATAGACATTTCCTGACAAAAGATCCTAACTAGAACTGATAATTCTTCGGTACTCACTATGGCAGACAAAGCTGTGGAACCAACCAAATCCACGTATAATATAACCATGTGATCCTCTTCGTTGTTTGTACTTCTTAGTAGAAATCTGCGCGAAAGATAGGCCATGAAGATTTGAGAATAAGAATCCTTGTCTGTTCTCCGGTGCAGAGCCCGCAGATTTCCCTTGACTCTTCGTCTGCTTCCCAAGATAATATTCTTTACAGCATTGGTTTCATGGCCAGATATATCATCTGACGACCAGGGTACAATCTCTGCAAATAAGACATCGAATGCACTGACAGAGACAAATACTTTCTCTATTTTGTCATAGTATCCCCTCTGTCCACCCAAATATTGTTCTTCAAATCTGTCTTCATCTAACAGTAATTTGTAATTAGAAGTGGAGGGTGGAGAGTAACCAATGTTATCATTTTCCATGTCATCGTCTGAGTACATTACATATTATCGGTCCTATATTGTCTTTAATGTTACTGAATTACAGGCAGGCTAGAGGCTGGGCAAGATCAGGACGTTCTCCAGGTAGTGTCTCATGGTCAGGCCTTTCGCGTTAGCAATATAGGGTCCGATCTTGTATATTCCTGATTAAGCTGGCCTATGGTATTATAAAAAGAATAAGCTACTCCACAAATTATAAATATTTCAAAAAATCAATGATTCCTGCTATTCTCTACATTTGTTTTTTGTTCCCATGGGAATACAATCCACCTCTTATGGTTTAATATCTCTCCGACATATATCTTACCACCAGCATCATCATCATTATTCGCGAATCTTCTCATGAGAAATGCAAAATCGCAATCAAATTTTCCCATTTCGTTAGAGACAACAGAATATGTATCTCCAGTATCATAAATATCGTCAACTACAAGATATTTTTTGCTATCGAACATCTCTTCTTTATGTAGCTCTTTACATCTTACAGATATAAATAAAATATGACTAATGCCAAGTTCACGTGCAATTAATCTGGCTGGAATGATCCCCCCGTTCGTAATCCCTAGAATAGCATCGTAACTTTTGTTTGAACTTAGCATTTTATTTGCCACTTTTTTTACCAACGATTCTATTTGCTTCCAACTATAGTACTCTTTTGGGGAACTATATTCATTCACTTCATCTGATTTGAACACCAGTTACGTCTTAACCTCCAAGAACAATAATGACGCAGGGTGGTGTCGAAGATAATGATAATATCAATAGCAACCAAGCTATCCTAGCTGGTTGCTTACTATAAATCATGTGTGCTGCACCTAAATTTTGGAGATCGTTGGACAAGATTAATGTTACAGGTTGATATGATGCATTGAATTAATGCATCAAGCCTTGTCTTTTGATAGTGACGTGACCATCTAGCTGTGGATAAGCTTACGTAGCAGCTGATAAATTAGCTACCGTGGTGGCTGATAAATCAAGTATCCCGTCAGTGAGCTGGATTTGGAATTTTAGATCTCATTCATTACACTGTACGGAGCTTGGGTGTCCTAGTTTCATGGGGCTTGACCACATCCCAGAACGAACCTAACAGAATACCTAACGCCCCCCAAAAAACTCCCATTGCTATCGTAGTTACAATTCTGAAATTCATGAGCAAATCAGAAGATATTGTGATCTCATCTGGATTTTCAGGCAATACCGCAAACGCCAAAGCAATAGTCACAGCATAGATTGCGGGCACAATGATCTTTCTCGACTCTCTGCGCGTTTGACCTAAGCTTCTATAAAGTATTGCAACACCCAAAGCAGTAAATCCAGAAACAACTAACATGCCGACATACAAACTTGCTCTGTATTCGAAAGTCCCCGGATCTCCAACAGCTGGAGGATTTGCGGGGTACTTCAGCACAGGAATCAAGAATATTACGAAAAACATAATTCCAGCGAGGATTAGACCTTTCCTCTTGTTGTTGGATCCTGGAAGAGAATCCCTTGAGTAAGCATAGACTATTCCAAATAACGCAGATATCGAGGTACCAAAAATTGTTCCTGCAACAATCTCCCCTCCTTTCTGCCATAAGCGGTACTGTACGAGCTCGTCAAGATCTACGGGCTCACCAGATGCCACAGTATTTTGTACTTCAATCTCAGTAGCCTGATCTATATATGGTTCGACCAATAGCTGATTGATTAAACCAAGTATTGTTCCCGCTATCGCTCCAGAAATAAGCGTTATTAGAATAAAAGCAATGGTTTTCATTTCCCATCATTTATGGCGTAAACACAGAGACAAATTAATGGCAAGGAAAACCAGCAGCATGTCTCAAATCATGATAGAATTCGTGCATCCACATATCATCAAATGCCTTTTGTCCTTCTACTAAACTAAATAACTGTCCTTGATCATATCCCACAATAAACATGCCAAACAATAGTATAGCTAATAACACGCCTATTGCAATTTTTGGTAGACCAGAGGATTCATTTAAGATCTGCCTATTAACGGTAGACATTTAATTTAGATACTAGACAGTTATCTCGTATATAAACTCTTGGCCAGTTCATCCAACGCCTTTTTTTACTATGCCTATTTCGTACAAAATAGATTAAGGCGCTTTCATTGGATAAACTATCCTATCATCAATCTACAATAAATAGATTGACTCTTCAATTTTTAAATCTGAGCCAATTTCGAAGGAAAAAAATAGATTACTACTAGATCCTGATTGTCGACAATAAATCTATGTTGTACATTTGCAGAAACAAAGATGAAATCAGCTCTCTTAACAGGCTTTAGCTTACCTTCCATTTCTATAGCTTACCTTCTATTTCCTTCAACTACAAAATAGACCTCATTCACTGCGTGGGGAAGTTGGGTATCTGTCTCTCCTTTTCTAAGTCTAAGAATTCCCAGAACAACGCCCTTAAAGACATTCAAGAAATAACTACCAGTACCGTCCAAGTCTGCAATTACTTTGTCAAGACTGATAAAATTACCTTCTTCCTTTTCCAATGATTTTATTACGCATTTTGCTAGCTTTTTCTATATTTGAACATCTCTTGTAAGATGCGATTGCATTACTCACTACAGACGCAATAAATTCATATTAGTACTTATTGATAACACATCATATCCAAGAGAGATGCATATGTATGTAAAGGTTCTCCAAGAAACCTCAGGCAGATATGCTCCAAGCAGAATTCTTTCCTTTGACATTGCGCACATATTCAAAGCTTTTCAGCTCATAGAAAATAATGGCCATATTAGTAGGGATTTACTATGTCAAGAACTCAATCTTGGCGAAGGATCGATAAAGACATTAATAAAACACTTGAAGATGCAAGACCTAATAGAGACTAGTAGAATTGGAACAAAGATGTCAGTTAAAGGTAATAGAATTTTTTCACACATATTATCATCTCTTCCAAGAGAATGTGTTCTTCCTAAATGTTCTGTTGCTTTAGGTAGGTATAACTATGCAGTCTTATTGAAACAACTGAGCTTTGCAGTAAATTCTGGAATAGAACAAAGGGACGCTGCAATAAAAATGGGAGCTTTAGGTGCGACGACATTATTCTATACGAATGAAAAATTCATTATACCAGGAACTAGGTATGATGCGCTAAAGAGAGAGCCTCACATTAGACAGTTATTAATTCACAAGTTAAGGCCAGAGCTTAGAGATGTTGTAATAATTGGAAGTGATGATACTGACCAGAGAATTGCCGAGCTTGCAGCAAAGAATGCGGCATTATTGACAGTTATGAGTCACGAAAAGCATATTTAGGCTTTCTACTTCTTCTATATACAAAAAATATTTTAACTTCGTTAGATTATCCGTTCAACGGATTGTAATCTGGGGTTAGATCTACGTATAGGTATCGTCGAATACTTTCACACTGCTAGAAATTGCTAGTCTATGGATTAGCCATCGAAGTTATTCTAATAATCCCTCTGCTGGCGAGTTCATCTAGAGAAGTAAACTTATGGATGCATTATTAACTTTCAATTTGATCTCAGTAACTAAACTAGAAAGTGTGACTACAAAATTGTAGATAGTAATATGTATATATCTGCTCTTTTGTTACTATATGAGATATGAAGAATATAAGTTATAAAATTAATAAATTTATGATAATGACAATACTAGTGATATTGGTGCCCCTGTGCATACTGGCGTTAACATGGCCAATTCATGCGCAAGTTCAACAGGAACGACAACAACAACAAACATCCTTATCACCATCATCACAACAACAAGAGGGACAAAGGGTATTTACTCCCTCATCATCATCATCATCTTCAGGGAGGGTGTTAGAATTTGGCACCGAATCAGAAAATGACGATTTGAATACATTACCCACTTCTACTTCATCATCATTGCAAGATGATAGTAATGACAATAATATTTCTCAAGAAAATCTCATCACAGGATCTTTCGGAGGTGACCGTATTTCTGGTACCAATGGGAATGACATAATTATTGGTCTATTGGGTACTGATACAATAAATGGCGAAGGAGGGAATGACAAAATCCAAGGAAACGAAGACTCTGACAAATTGTATGGAGATGCAGGAAATGATATACTCCAAGGAGGGATTGGAAGTGACCAGATCTTCGGCAGAGCAGGCAATGATGTAATAGTAGGAGGACCTGATGATGACTATTTGGTTGGTGATGAGGGTAATGATAAATTGTATGGTAGTGAGGGAGACGATATTCTAATTGGTAATGATGGAGCAGATTACTTTGATTGTGGTGAAGGAACAGATGTGGTAATAGACTTCAATGTATTAGAGAATGATGATAATGCAGGGAATTGTGAAGAAATCATCGGAACTAAAACAATCATAGCTGGTTAAAATCGTCCATCTAGAAGCAATTACATCTATTCCGAAAATGACTGTTGCTCTAGATCTGCTCCTGCCTTACCTCTTTTCATATGAAGACACTTCTATTTCCATGCATACTTACACACTGTTCAATGTATTTACTATTTGCGAGAATATTAGATATTTGAAATAGTGGAAACTGCAGGATGAAAATCATTAAGAAGACAATCGTAATATTACCATTGGTTATATGTCTTAGTCTTTTGGCAACCAACCTGTTATAAATCACCTTTTAGTTAGCCAGAGTCTGACTCAAATTTCTTCAATTCAACTAGAGGCTGGTGCTTTGGTTGATATAAGTACTCAATGACTCAGAATGGGGCTACATTGAGATGGATTATGAGTGACTTGATAATTAAGTAGATAACTTTGCTTCCTCCCATCTGATCAAAATCTGAAACATTCGTTTCAAAAAAGTCATTTAAATAATATTTATGATTGTCAAAAATATTGACAGAAATATTTATGATTGCCTTGAAGAAAATACCGTGACCACGAAGAGCATATAGACTACACCTCAATGAACGCAATGATTATGTATTTATCTATCCGCTTAACTATAATTTCTTGTGTCTAGACGCAAACCAGTTTTACTTATAGATGAGTCTGACGAATCTTTGAAGGCAGTTGATCTCTTGAAACTATCAGGAATCGAGTATGTAGAATACGATATTAAGAAATTTGAAGATAGCTGTTGTGGTGGACTCCCCACAACTGATGCCCCTTCGCTTTTCGCGATTGAGGGAGCATTTAAGGGTATTGAGAAAATAAATGAGTATATTTCCAACAGAAGCAATACTGATTCTGATCTTGAATCTGAAAGTGCTTATTGGTAGGTGCTGAATGTGAGATAGCCTTGTGGAGTACGGTAATTTGGAGTTAATCTTAACCATCTAACCAAAAATAATTCAAAATTTAAGACAAAATAGACTACCCGAAGAGGTCTCATCTCGATTAGAAGGAGTTATGGATTGGGAAGGAGGTGAAGTTGATAATGTAGCAAGTTGAATGATACTGCAGCCGGTAGTATCAAATCCTTGAGATTCGATTGCTAGACATGGCTGAAAGACTGGGAGCACTTGGTCGTAAAAACATCTTAGCCACTCATTCTCATTAAATATTCAGCACATAATTTCGATATGACAGATGTGAAACATACTTAGCCGGTAGTATATAACGCTTCAGATTCAACGAATTGGTGCATACAATTTAATTATAGTACATAAATCGCTACTTCAACTTCACTAGCACTAAGCAGAGAATGAAGTGTTAGATTAATTAAGATCGAGTATTGGGCATTTGTTTCCTAAAGATAACTAGTCAGCTTGTTACCGGCCTGATTTAGACATAGGAAGTGATAGAGAGGATGGCATGAGTTTGTAGAACAGCTTGTTTTGCAGTACCATTCAAGAGTTTGAGGATATTGTTGTAACTAAAGACTACAAAGATGAATCCATTGGCGATTTATATGAAAGATCTCACAGGTTTCACCTAAAATTGGAATGGTGTTGCTGTCTTCACATATCGAAACTCGTCTGACCAACTAACAGGAACCAAACCATCACAAGCCGCACAGCATTATATTAGTCAAGACTAGCATTCCAATCACATTCACCCAATCCTGGCTCAGCTTCGACGGTTCTGACTTCTGCCTTGCATTCTCCTGACGAGGCTAGCGACTTGCAGTCCTCAGTCCCATCGCAATAACATGTGAATGTGTTTGAGAAACAAGCATATGGTATCTGGGGTTCACCGGCTAGACTAGCGACTGTTGGCGCAAGAGTTGAAGGCGTGGAAGTTACGTTGGATGCCGGGCTGCCCATAGTAGTGTTTCCAGCGATTGTTGGCACAAGAGTTGAAGGCGTGGAAGTTACGTTGGATACCGGGCTGCCCATAGTAGTGTTCTCCGAGGAAACCGCACCATCAGCTTCGGTTATAATTGTTACATTTCTATTGCCGTCTCCCCGGCTTGATACGGAGCTACCAGATGGCAGACTTTGTGTTGGGGTTGTTTCACCTACCTCGCCAGGCACACACACGTTACCTTGGTTCACCTGACCGACTTCACTACAATCAGAAACACATTTTCCAGTCTGAATATTCCGATACATTGGAGGCGTTGCCAGTCCACAGTTATCCCATTCACATTGGTTGGTGGACCCTACAACATGTTGATTCGGAGGACATTGCCCAGAAGAGACGCCTCCGTTAGGTTCTTGTTGATCTCCTAGTTGTCCACCTTGACCCCCAGAATCTGGAGAGCCGAGAGCCTCATTTAGGACTAAAGGACGAACAGAAAGCGATAGAGTGCTGGAATATGTTAACAATGAAGTCCATAAGCTAAGAACTAGGAGAACGACTAAGAAAGATGTCTGAATCATGTAAGTAGAAAGCATGTGAACAATAAAAACTTTCTGCGGAGATTGAATATAGGTAAGTTTTTTTATAACAGATTAGACATCATTCTGGGCACACACACAGGTGAGTGTGAGTAGTCACGCCAATTTCCACTACCCACTCCTGTAAGTTGTGCCTTTTCAACACTATCTATGCGTAACTGAGATGTCAATCAGACTCAGATTCGTTAGTTACATCAGAGTGCTGTTCCAATTTTGATTTGAATTAATAAATGCATGCAAACATTGACAAGTCACGTAATTTTCATGGATCATTTTGCGGCTCTTCATCCTCATCCAACCTACCGACTTCACCAAAGGCAGGAAGTCATATTACATTTTACTGTAATCCCTAGTTGAGTAATATTTTGGGTTAATTTCCAAGACAACTGATTGACCATTCTTTATTGCATCCATAAACGACTGCGAAATAGGATTCTCTAGACTTCCTAAATATCTTATATGTATTTCTTCTGCAACTGGAACTTTAAAGTCTACATCTTCATAAATCTTTACAGTTCCCTTTCCGAGTACACCTTTGTTTGTTTTGGATTGTATAGAGGGTTTTGATCGTCGATGCAAAAATAAACCATATCATTTTTCTTTAGTTTGTTTATTTTCTTTGATTGTCTTTGACATAAAGATTATGGCATAATTGCATATTTAAATTCGGCATAGACTGAAATTTGCCATGGAACTGGAGAACTAATGCAAATGGCACTAAATTTTACTTAGTGTGCGATATCTATTTCATATCAGAGTCGTTGAAAATGATTATTCAAATTGGAGATGCTAAACTATGAAAATGGCATAAGGCCTTGGTTATTCTTCTTACGCCAGTATTAATACACAAAATAGAGATGCTCAAACCATGAAAATCAGCGCTGTTCAGTTAATGATAGAGCTATCACTAGCAACACCATACTTTCTCACAATGGCTATATCGAAAGAAAGTCTTATGATAAAGCAGAAGGTTGTTAAATGAACAGGGCCACGATATGCACACCTAATTCCTTATATAGGGCATTCGGTTAGAAATTGTATTAATGTGTGTAAATCTAATAAACAAAAGACAGTTTATTGAGGAAGAAGTATACGACGAGTTGCCTTCTACTGATATCCCCGATAAGATTGCTTGTGATATTAAATACAAGGATTTTAAATCTAACGAAATCATCTTTCTAAGAAATTCTAAGGAATTGTTGTCCGTTTGTGTTAACTGCTTGCTTCCTACACTTAGTATCCTGGCATTTTCACTAGGCTGAACAGGTTAATGAACTAAGTATTTGCTTTGCTCAAGCACTAGAAGTTTATTTATTGAAAAATAGTTAAGTACAGAAGTCTTTCTACCTTTAATTTACATATGCCAAATGTTAGGTATTAATTATAGGTACAATCTTGTGTCATCAATAAATACCTGACTTTCTTGGCTGATATATGTTAATAATATGAAAATAATTTTCTATAATACTTATCATTTTATGCACTCCGTTATGACTGGGGATTGGGGGACTCATGGATGTATTTCCTCTTTGAGCTTCATGGGTGAACCAATCATAATACGGAATATCCGTTTATTATCGCGAATTGTTAACATTGAAAGTGTGGCATTTCCCGCGACGATGCCTTATTTGAAGACATTGGCAAGGAGTATGGCACCTGAAATTGAAGTAGATACTTACGATGAAAATGAACTATTTGACACTAGTACGTTTCAAAGTACAGAGACAAGATTGGTCGACCAATCTCCCGCGGGAACAAAGACTTTTTCTATCAGTAGTAACAGTTTTAACGTCAAACAAGCCACCAACGATAGCATGACTTGCAGTACAAGACTCTATGAATACGAACCTACTGCAATTGACAATTCTTCCTATCTTGTTCCTCTCAACTCTATCATTTATCAATCAGAAAAATCAAAAGAGCTTTTACTTACCGTCGTAACTTATCCATGGGAATTTCTCGACGTCATTCAGAAAATAATGTGCAATTGTGTAAAGAAGAGGATAATTTCTCCAACTGCATCGGTGGCAAAGACTAGTATTATCGAGGATCCATGCATAATAGAAGACGATGTCATTATAGATGACTTTTGTAAGATAAAGGGAGCAAGTTACATCGGCAAGGGTAGCTTCATTGGCATGAGCTCACTCATACGTAATTGCGTGTTTGAGAATAATGTCAAGATAGGCTTTAACTGTGAAATTGCAAAATCATATTTTAAGGGCTATGATAAGATAGCACATCAAAATGTAATCCTTGACAGCGTCATTGGAAAGAACGTATGGTTTGGAGGATTTTCTGGAACCGCCAATGTTCTATTGGACAGAAGAAACATCAAATACGAAATAGGCTTGGGAAAATTTATGGATATTGGAAGAAATCATTTTGGAGCACTTGTTGGAGACAATACAGCTGTAGGAGCAGCAGTCATTATATTACCAGGGAGATACGTGCCAAATAATTCAGTTATTCAGGCAGGTACTATTTATTGCAAGAACGACGTGGCTACAAGAAATTGATATTGTAAATTAGTCGAAAAGATTCTACTAGACGATTAGAATCGTCTGATTAATACACTACACTAGGATCGTATTCTGGACATAGCGCTTGGGCTTTGGCGCGAGGGCAAACACCGATTATTCTAGTTTATTCCCAACAACATACTATAGTCCTAACACCAGGGAACAAAGTGATCGAAAGAATTATTACGAATATATTTTATTTTTTAAACTACTAGGGCGATAGTATACGAAACCAATCATGCAGAAAGAACTTCATCTACAAAAGAGTGATTCTAAATAATACCAATAATCCCCCCAGTTATGTTACATGTATGGCCAAAAAATATGGGAATAATGCGGGAGCATAAAGCGGATCCATCATAAAGTAACCATAAACGGTAATACATTATGCAACATCAACAGGCTAGCAAAAAGTATTAGACCAATAGTAAAATTAGCCTTGCTAGTTTTGTAGACTTTTGCATACAGTACAAGTAATGCTATTAGAACAGCAACATTAGCTGAAGCCACAATCGCATTAGTTATTCTCTTATTTACCTTTGTCCATATTTGTTCTGGACCTAAGAAAATGAATACTATATTTGCTGATTGACACACATATTCTTATTTCGTACTCTTCTCTATTTGGGATGCTATTTGATCAAAGGCAGTGATGTTTGATTCAAGATAGTCAGAAATAAAATATGATACTCCATATTTTTCCCCCACTTTACTAACCATATTATTCTTCTCAAGTACTGAAATATGGTGTTGGATTGCTTTGTAATCAAGCTTGAGGGTTTCAGCAAGCTGATTTATGTTATGCGGATGTCCTTTTAACAACTCGATAATCTTGATTCTATTATTGCCTCCCCTAGAGCCAGCAAAAAGATACCAAAATATACGCTTAGCATTAGGGTCGAGCATTGACTTCCTAATTTTGGTTTAACTATGTTAATAAGTATAGATTAGAGTCCTTGTTTTCGACCACCCCACTCTGCCAATTGTGTTTGATTTAAACTGAGCTGGACTAACTAATCAATCGATATTAAAATTTGATGACTGACCAGTCAGTTATGTTTAAATACGGGAATAATTTTAATCTATCTTCTGTCTTGCATATTTATAAACAGTACTTACTATATTATCATTTAAGGGTCGACGATATGTACACAAATTGTGACATAGTGATATGATAATTTGGTGGGCAATGAATGTTAAACAACCGAATTAGAAATCAAGCACATTCATCGATCAGAGATCGAAATGGACCCTGTATTTCAGTCACTAATCTTAAAAAGCAATATGGTAAGGCTAATGCATTTACTCTTGATGGCATTTCATTTGACGTAAAGTATGGTACGGTGTTTGGATTTCTTGGTCCAAATGGAGCTGGGAAGACTACAACCCTTAAGATCCTTACAACTCTTCTTAGTCCTACATCTGGGAGTGTATACATTTTTGGTAAAGACATAATTAGAAAACAGTCGGAAATTAAGAGAAAGATAGGAGTTGTATCACAAAACCCCAGTTTTGAGGCGAATCTAACAGTTGAGAGGGCCCTTGATCTATATGGTCTCTTATGGGGATTGCATAGCAGGGTGAGAAAGAACAGAGTGGATGAAATATTGAGTACTTTTGACCTTGAATCTATCAGAAATTCCAAGAATGATGAGCTCTCCATAGGTCAAAGAAGAAGAGTGCAGCTTGCAAGAGAATTCATGCATGGAGAGGATATGGAGCTTCTATTTCTTGATGAACCAACAATAGGATTGGATCCCTCTGCAAGGCGTATGCTTTTAGACTATATAAGGAAACACGTAATGTCTGGTCTGACGGTGTTCTTCACTACCCACATAATGGAGGAGGCAGAATATTTGTGTGATGAAATTGCTATAATAGATAATGGAAGAATAATCGCTTTTGATACTCCAACAGGGCTAAAACAAAAATATGGTGGAGCGAACAAGATTATTGAAATTACCTTCAGAGAGGTACTCAACCAATCCTTTGTTGATCTACTAAAGAAAATTATCTTTAGCAGTGAAAATATGGATGGTGACCGAAAACGTAGGGTTGTTACTACTAATACTACTTCTCATATTGATATAAATGAAACAAATCCAAATGGAATTACAATTACTGTAAATAATGCAGAAGAAGTTATCTCTGAGATCTTACAGCTCGTTTCTAAGAATAGTATGCAAATAGAAAGTATCTCTATAAATCCGCCATCATTGGAGGAAGTATTCTTGTCAATAGTCAATGATGACAACAATTTGAGGTTAACGAAAGAAAATGAAGTCAATGAATGACTATTTTATTGGATACAGTATTATTTTACTAGTATACAGAAACATTGTTGCTGCGATTGATAAGATGTTTTTGATTTGGCAGATAGCCTTTCCCGTTGTTTATATATTTGTTGCAGGGTACGCGTATTCTGCCTTAATAGGAGATCAAGGCATCACTATAGGGTCGTTGACTGTAACGTATGTTTCATTTTTGACTGCTGGTATGATTGGATTCAATGTAATGAATGGGAGCACTATAGCTGGAGCTATCATTTGGAATGATAAGAGAAATGGCATGTTTCAGCAAATTCTGGTCATGCCATTTAATAAAATTCAATATGTTATTGCCAATCTTATAACACTCATTCTAATTGGATTGGGTAGTGCTGCAGTTATTATGGTAATTGGTTTTCCAACGATATTCCATGACATCAACGTCACTTTGTGGAGTATCCCTTACACCATATACGCATTGATAGCGGGTTCAATATTCTTTGGTTCTTTCACAATAATTCTATCCACTAGGATGAAGAGCAGTGAAGGCTATAATGTAATCAGTAATGGCTTATTCCTGTTCTTTGCTTTTGTCAGTTCAGCATTTTATCCTGCAGAGGGTTTACCTCAACTCTTATCTGCCGCTTTCTACGTTAATCCGTTAACTTATATAGTAGATCTTACCAGAGTTGGAATATTTGCACAAGTAAGTACGTTTACCAATATTGAAGTGGTAATACTAGGCTTGCTCTCATCTACGGTATTTTTAATCGCTACGAGATCAATGAGCAAGATGGAAGCTTAGATACCTACTGATGTAGTTAGACTAAACTCAATGTTAGGCAGTCTAGTATGTAGTTATCGCTATCGTTACCAGTGGCAGAAGTACTAGATGAAGAAGTTGATGAGCCATTCATTCTTATTGTTTCAAAAGTTCTAGACGAAGCAGCCAAGGTGATAAATGAAAACTCCGCTCAAAAGATGCAAGCATTTTTTGGGGGCCAGTCAAATTGCCTAGAATGGACATCTTGATTAAAATAGAATCCCCCTTACGTATATGTGAGGCATAGATTTTAGTAACAGATCTAAGTCTTATGAGGGTAATCTAAATTAATGCCTTTCTTTACTAAAAGCTTGCAAAGTAGTAGCTCTTTTATCATCTTTTGCTGTTGCAATATTAATTCCATACACATCGATTCAAATGAAAAGTTCTTTCCCTTGGCTTCAGCAGTTTCTGAATAGGTCTTGATATCCTCTAGCATTTGACAGAAAATAATTCGATTTTCATTCCGAAGTATGCTTCCAAAACTATGCCAAGATTCAATTTCATTTTCTAATATTTTGTCGTCGTCTGTGTGTGTTTTAATTGACTTGGGTGACTCCATTTTCTCAGGCAACTTTAGAACTGACTCGTATCTTACCATGCTAAAAATAAAGCAGACCTTCTGGGTAAGGGTGGGAGTAACCTCTATTATGTAGCTTACATCATTTTTGTTGCACATTTATTTTAAACCGACTGCTATTCCTCTAACCAGTTTTAGTTTACAACATCCGACTATGCTATAGCTATACATAGCTTCCAGATTATTACAGATACTGTTGAACTCGTAGGAGGCCAAAGGGCAAAGAAGTTCACTTCACTTTACTGTTCAGTCAACAGTTCCCAGATTGTTTGTTATTATCTGTTATTATCCTTCGTAGTTCATTTATAATGAAATCATCAGGTTGCATTAGTTTTCATTAGTTTCCATCAAAATTTCATTTCAATTAGCTCTTTATGTCGAAAGCAGTTTGTAGTGTGATCATTTATCATACCAATTGCCTGCATCAGTGCATAGCATATGATAGGACCCATAAAGTTAAATCCTCTTGCTTTAAGATCTTTGCTTAAATTACTTGATTCTGTAGACGTTGTTGGAATGTGTCTGCGATCCTTGAAAAAGTTATGTTTGGTTTTTCTGCCTTCAGCAAAGTCCCAAATGTAATTATCAAAGCTGCCAAAGTCATCCTGTATCTTGATGAATGCCCTAGCATTTGTAACGACAGAATTGACCTTTAATCTATTTCTTACGATTTTAATATTAGTAGATTGTAGCAATTTTTCTACATGATGCATTTTAAATTCTGCCACCTTCTTCACATCATAGTTGACAAACGCCTTTCTATAGTCTAGGCGCTTCCGCAAAATAGTTGACCAACTTAATCCAGCCTGGGCACACTCTAAAACTATAAATTCAAATAATTTAGTGTCGTTGTGGACTGGGACACCCCATTCAGTATCATGATAGAGCTGAATTTCGGGATCGTTAGAGTTAACAGCCCATGAACATCTACTCACAAGTACCGGATTCATACAATTTGGATCTTCATGCATGAAAATATAAAGATCTTGATAGGTAGCACTTTCAAGTCATGTATCATTAATAATTGGTACGCGATACATGGTGAAGTAAGCTCAGCAGAATACCAGATTCGCGTGACCGAATTCAAAATATTAACTATAGCGACGGGACTGATGGTCAGCGCTGTAACAAACCAAGACCAATTCAAAGTATCACCGCACCACTTCGTACAACTTTATCCCACACCAGACGAGTCAACTGTTTTTGACTTCAAATGCCAACATAGTAAGAAGGAAGTCCATCTGCCTAATTATTCACGCTGGATACATCATCATATCTTTACCCAACGAAGACTTTATTAGATATGTCAGCGCTCGATGCCGATGAAAGATATGTTAGGTGATTTAATTTATGAAGGAAAGGGAAGCATAACGGGTTTCAGAGTATTAGATGTAGAAGAAAACAAGATTGAATATTCTTTGATAGAGGACGGAAAATTCAAAGACATAGATGTGGTCATAACATCAACATTCTGGACTATTCCTGCAGGTAAGGATATAGTTTATGGTGAAGCGCAAGCTATAATTACTGCTAAGGCTAGGAGAGAGACAGTAACCTACAGAGGATGTGGTTTAGGTCATTTAAGCAAGCAAGGAAAAACAAGTTTTAGAGGTACAAATTTTTATAAAACGTCATCCAACGGGAAAGTCTCATTTCTTAATAATATGGTAGGAGCATTTGAAGCAGAGGCATATGAAAACCATCATTCAGGCAAGGTTTGGGAATGGAAATAATTTCTTATTTTTATAATACATCTGTCTATGATACGATTACAAATACTTTAAGATACAGTAATGACAGACTATGATCTTACCGTCAATCTCTCCGAGAGATCAGCGTTCTATTTAAGGTAAGTATATGCCAACCCTAATAAATGATTAGAGATGACAATGAATACAATTGAGATATGCCTAGTAAGACAAAGGGTAAGTTTTCGAAAATTCTTGTTGCTATTGATGGATCACAACCATCTATGGATGCAGCAGAATATGCAATAGAAATGGCAAAAAAAGATGCTGCCCAAATAATAGCAGTGACTGTAAACCGTATTCCATTATCATCCTATGGTTTAGCAACACCTGAAGGAGAACTAAAGTCTACTCAAGATAAAGAGATCATACGTGAATCTAAGGAATGGTTTGCCAACCTGGATCAAATAGCAAAACAAAATAATGTAGAGTTAAAAACCGAACTGATCAACAGTCAGATGTCTATTGATGGAACAATAGTTGAATATGCAGAAACTGAAGATGTTGACCTAATAATAATGGGAACAAGAGGTAGATCAGGCTTCAAGAAGTTACTGCTCGGAAGTATTGCCTCCTCTGTAGTGACTTATTCACCGTGCCCAGTAATGATAGTAAAATAGTTGAACTGTAACATATCTTGCTTGATTTTGTCTGCGACCCTCTGATTAAACCTCCTCTCTTGTTTCATAAGAATTCACTTTCATTCATACTATTCTTGCTAGCTGCCCAAGCTTCTTCATCTTTGACCACCAGATATTCCAAATGGTTCTAATCCATGTGCTGTAGATTCGGCAAACTCAGTACTTCAGGGTTAGTTAGAATTGAATAATGTAGCAAATAGGACTATATTGTTTTCAGACAGACCAGAGAGAGTAGTAGAGACAGTTAGTACTTCGGATTTAGTGGTAACTGGACAACAGGAACTGACAGTTTTGCAGTAGATGCGCCTAATGATGCTTTAATAGTTGAAGATATCCAATCGGGTAATTTGGAAACCTATGTTATAGAGTCTTTCGATCCCATCTATGATACTACTGCAAACACCTTAGCATACACAATTACTGCAGAGAATGTAACCATCGATTTACCTGGAGAATTTGGACAGTCTGTTTTAGTGATAGATGGCTTCAAAGTCGGCCACTATCCATTCCACTTTCCACAACCTACCTACATATAGCTCCGAAGAAGCCGATGATATGACGATATATTGTTCTGACATTGATATGTCGAGGTAACACCAACTATAGCCTGCAGTTCTCAAAACTAATAAATTTATGACTGGCTCATGAAATCCTAGGTGAAAATTATGGAAATTATGGAATACGGAAGAGTCCTGCTAAAAGAATCAGGATAGTCATAAGGTTCACCAATCTTACCATGTTCATTTGAGATAATTCATTGTCCCATCCATCAAGTACATCAAAATCCAAGAGGACCTGACCACGTCTTACTAGTGATTCATTGTAAAAAGGCCAATCAATCATATACTATATAGGATAATTACTATTCGTAGCTAAATGCAAATTGATCAAATATGTATAACTTTAAGTATAATCAGTTATGCAACAAAGCAGCAACTTAATATGCTGCTATGATGATGGTAACCTTATGCCAGTCGACACTATACGTACGATCAAGCTTCTAGGCAATTGGTCGGGCAACAGAGTCTTAGGAAGAAGACGCCCTTTAATTGCAGTTTTCAGTTTAACACATTACTGTAATTTCTATTGTCCTATGTGTCCTTTTGGAGATGGTGATAAGATTGGTCAAATTGATTTGGCAAAGAGAAATGACTTGACTACAGAGCAATGGAAATCAATTTTCGATAAGGTTTCAAAATATTGTATTTGGTCCATCATTGAAGGGGGTGAACCGACCAGTCGTCCTGACTTTATGGAGCTTGTTCGGCACATTCACCAGCTAAAAATTCCCATCACACTGATTACTAACTGTTCGTTGCTTCACACTATTGATCTTGTCGAATTAAAGAAATATATTCAGTTTGTCACTTGCAGTATTGATTCCGTATTCGAAGAATCGTACTGCAAAATACGTGGCGTTTCCCCACAAGTATATAATAGAGTAATAAATAATCTCCATCTTTTGGCTGATTATAAGATACCACACTACTTTAACAGCGTTATAACTAAGTATAATACTGAGGAATTCATCAACCAGTCCTATTTTGAAAGAGCAAAGGAATTAGGGTCAAATGCTGTTTCTTTTACCTTTGTAGAAGATCGATCTGATGTTAGCTATTCCTTACTTCCGGATCGACAGACAATGGTCAGGGTTTGTGAAAGTATCCTTGATTATGGAAGAAAACACCCAAATCCTCAAATAATGATTCCGCCACAGTACTTTGAGCAAATAATAGAACATGGAAGGGGACTTTTTGAAGAGTGTGGAGTATGGAAAAGTATCTTTGTGAACGGTAATGGTACAGTCTTAGTTCCATGTTGGAAATTTAATAGTCCAGAAAATACTTACAATTTACTTGAACAAAGTGTAGAAGAAATTTGGAGTGCTCCCCAATGGGACATTGCCAGAACATGTCATGATTGTAAAGTTCTTGGTTGTATATGGTACTCGTCACAACCAATCACTACATTTGCAAAGAACTATATGAATGGATTATCGAAAATGATTAGTCAGCAAAAATCAGAATATATGAAGGAAGTATGTTAAACCTTGAATATCTTTATGGTCTCTGCTAAGATCCTGCCTGCGTTTACAGTAGTGTATTCAAGAAAAAATATGTCATTGAGTTTAAACTCATATGCCCAAAATTATCGAATGTTACCCTGCATCAATTAGACGAAAAGAATTATTATTGTTGAAAAATTATTCGATACAATTATCGAAAAATTATTTGATGATTGTGCTTTCGGAAAATTGCTTTTGTGCTTTTTGGCACCTCCCGAAAAGGAATGTGAAAATAATTGCGGAGAAGCAAATCGTAGAAGGTTTTTCGACACAATACGCAGCTATGGACTTGTAATTGCCGTCAGACGGTGGCACCGGTTGTTGTATCTGCGGGAAAACCTAAGATATTACTTTCGTGCAAAGTAAAATAGAATAGTGGCGGCTGTATACTGTATTTTTCTAATTTTATTCTAGGGATCTTATTTATCATTGATAGATTAGACAGACATATGATATGGATTATTTATCCGTACCAAGAACTCCTTTACGAGACTTTCGTTACCTGTATTAAGAAATTCGCTTTAAGGTGATCTTTAGGTTCTAGACTATACAAGTACTCGAAGAACTGGACAAGAGTTTCTAAGCGTTGGCTGTAATCCAAATCAATCCTCCCGTCCAGCAAATGACGTATTCTATAAGGTTCTCGATGTTAGCTGTGGAATACAATATTACTAACGTCGAGTATTAGGAGGTTCATTTTGTGTTTTGTTCCCTATGCGGTGCCTATGTAATTGGGAGAGCACAAGGTTCATTAATAAGACAACTGATAAAGTGCTGCATTGGGCTCTACTATTTGTATCAAATGTGGATCGTCAATTGATCCATTTTCATACTGCGGATTATGCAAAGAACCATTGAATTTTAAATGTTCTTCATGTGGATTTGTCACAGAAGTGAAGGTTCATGTGGATTGCGTGAATGCTAATTCTCTTGTATCTGAAGATGAATCGATTGATAAAGATGGCTCTCAGAATATCGCAGATAAGCCTCAAGACCCCATGCAACGTGACACAGCATTATCAAATAAATCATTTCCGACTCAGAATGTCAAGGCAATCAACAGGGAGACTAGCAATGAAAAAGACATTTTTCGTTCTGAAAATTATCCTTCGTATGCAGTCTCGGATATTATTGGAAAATCCTGGTATTTATTTGCCAGATTAAGCGCAGATATCTTCTCATTGTATGGTAGGCTATCCTCATTGTATTATGAACAGTTTTCGCAATATGAAAAAGCGTGGGGTTATTATTGGACTGAAACCTACAAATCATTCAGTACGTTCTCTCAAAGTAATGAATCACAGAAAACGGATGCGATTTAATAGAGGATAATTTCCAGGAGAACTTTCTGATCCTTCTGAAAGAAAATATACTCATCAACTGATGTCTTATTTTAGGACAATTTGTCTGAAATGTGTATGTTAGCTTTTTGTCTTTTCACTATTTATCTATCACTATAATAGATTAGAAATGGAAAAAGCTCATAAATAAATACCAAGGAAAGTAATCTATTTCGCATCTTCGATGATCTCGCTCTTTACTTGAATGATTAATTCCTCCAATATCTGGATTAATTGCTTTCTTTGTTGATTGTCACTTGTATTCCAATTCAACCTACCAGCGCGTTTATGCGCTAATTTGTATTTGATCCCCGTCATTGAAGTTGCATAATTGTTTGCATCGAGCTTTCGGACATTTTGATGCGCAAGAATATACCAATGATATTCTGTTCCGACTGGAACCCCTGATCCTTCTGGAGCATCCCAAGCTCTCTTTTTGTTGACAGAATAAGTGAGTTCCCATTTATCTGGTGTTATCTTTTTCTCACTCCATGTGCCTCTGTCATAATACCATTTGTGAACTCCACCCACTTTCATGCCAGTGTATTTTCTTCCATTGAATTCTTTATATTCTTCATAGGTTCCAGATTCAACCTTCGCTAATGTTTGAGGATTCTTTAGATAATATTGTCCCATACAAAATTGGGATATGATTTAGAATATAATGTATGAAATACATCGAGTAGAGGGAGAGTGTGCAAGTTTTGAACCTAAATAATGATGCTACATAATTATGTGCTTGCTGCATTACCAATGGTATGCAAGAGTGGTTGAAGGTTGTACATTACTTAATTCATTCATCGAACAGTTGGTTTGAACAATTGCTATTCTATAAGCTAGATCGCATGCATAGAAAGGAAGATAAGAGGGTTATCAAGAGCCAAAGCGAAAATATTGATTTAGAAAGTACCCTATTCCAAATAGAGCGAAAAATCCAGAAATGGCCAATATAAATTTAAGCAGTTCTTTTTTCATCATCCATGTTATACTTTCCCTTTGTTTTAAGTTTATTTTTCGTATCTCTTGCCCAAAACTGGGTCTAGAATTATTGTAACAAAGACCCGTTGTTATCTCAGATTGGTCTTCTTACTACAATACTCCTGCCCATGACCGGCATTCAACAGTCAAGACGACTTCACCGACTAGCCCCAAAAGAGAAGCATTTTGTACTGAATTAGGGGGGGCTACAATTGATGAGAAGGATTTTCTCTTGTATTCTCATTTAATTTCGACTGACTATTAAATGGAGTACTTAATAAGGAGAATATTCCATTGTGGTATACTCATGACTATGTATTGTCCTAACTGTGGTGCTCTCATGGTTTGGAAGAATGGATCTATCCTTCATGATCCCCCGACTAAGAGATATGAATGTGGTTATTGTGAAATAATCGTAACAAAATATGTTGATGGATCATATGAAACAATTAAACCTAATGCCGATACTTACGGTGACAACAATAACAATAGTTCTCACACGAAGTCATCTCGCTTCAGAAAGATGCTGCATATCAAATGACCTAAAAACTAGAACTAGAAAGGATAAGTGTATGATAATTATGGATGAATGGATGATAATGGTGTATGACGATGATAATGGTCTTATGCATGATCGAAAAGAATAGTATTCTAACCTATAGTTACTGAAATAATCCTTTTCCAAATCAATACCACTACCATCATCTTAAACTCTGTTATTATAAATCTCATTCTCGAGAGATTCAGAAATAATAAACCCCC
Organism: Nitrososphaeraceae archaeon; assembly: GCA_049578985.1. Lineage (GTDB taxonomy): Archaea > Thermoproteota > Nitrososphaeria > Nitrososphaerales > Nitrososphaeraceae > TH5896. The sequence goes on along the minus strand of JBAUMZ010000200.1, from coordinate 6,951 downwards.
GTCAAAATGAACTTATATCTATGATAACACATTCATAGAATGGTTAATGACAACGACAGCCCCTGGATTTCAGTATAAGCGTCCACCTGGCCCCAAATTCCAAATTTCCCTACCTGCTTAGTTTACAATTTCTAAAGGCCCCTCTAACTGTTTCAAACGACTTATTTTAAGTTTGGGCGTCAAGGTATCTATTTCGTTAACTATCCCGATTACATTCAAAGCGTATTGATAATATCAAAAATCCTGGCCTTCGACTAACGAAGCGAATAATTGGAAATGGTTTGCTTACCAGCGAAGCAGAGTATCATGAGCAGCAACGCGGGCTGATACAACCAGCATTTGATTATGACCATATCTCTATGTATGCCAATATAGTAACATCCTGTCAAGAAGACGTGTCCGAAAGATGGAGACAAATACTAATATCAAAACAAGTAGAATTGATCCTCGATGTTCATCAGGAAATGACTAAGCTTATGATAGCTATAATCAGTAATATACTTTTTGGCTCAAGCATCGATTCAAATATTGCTGCAGGAATTATTCAAGATGTAGCAATATTGGTAGGATATTTCAATCATCTTAGACTACCATATATAGGTAATATAATAGAAAAGCTGCCCCTTGCGAGCAGTAGGAAGTTTCATGCTGCAAAGCGACACCTTGATTCATTGATTTTCACAATTATACAGGAAGCAAGACAGAGACCAGTGCGAGCGAACAAAAGAAGTGATGACTTTGACAGATGGTCTAGAAACAGCCCAACCTACTTTTAATATACCTACCCCTGCTATCCACGTTGCTCCTTGTCGATGCAAGGAGAGGGACGATTGGATCCGACAAAACAACTACGCCTATGACTGCACAACAGCTCAGGGATGAAATCATGAGCTGTTATTCCTTGCAGGCCATGAAACGACGGCTAATGCTTTAACATGGACGTTGTATCTCATCTCTCAGAATCGTAAGGTAGAAGACAAAATCATCGAAGAGATAAAGCGGGTGCTTGAGGGTAAAAGGCATCCAACTGTGAAGGACATACCGAAATTTCAGTATTTACGTAATGTATTTATAGAATCTTTGCGATTGTATCCTCCTGCATGGGCAATAGGCAGGGAAGCCATTGATAGTGTAGTGATAGGTAATTACACAATACCTCCTGGCTCAGTGGTGATTATGAGCCCCTTGCTGAACCTAACGAATTTGTTCCTGAACGTTTATTACTTGAAGGAGTAATGGAAGAGACCGGACGTTTATTACTTGAAGGAGTAATGGAAGAGACCGGAAATCGTTAAGTAGAAAAACTTGCTTAAAATTATGATGGATTGGCTCAGCAGATGCAACTGTGTAAACCAGCTGGGATTTCATGCAAAGTTTACTGTAAAAAGATCGCTTGAAAGTGCACAGCGCATTGAATATAAGCCAATCAGACTAGAAAAATTGCAACGAGAGATCCCTGCCTTATATGATATGGTAATGAGAAGAATGCAAAACGGGAACCTGTAAAGAGAAAGGATAAGGTAGGAATTTGTCCGATCAGGGAAACGACTAATTATCATACATTATTGAGCTTAGTTTTGGTAGCAGTGAAAACAGACGAAATCATGTGAAATCAGTTGGAAGCTCGAGGTAAGTATTTGGAAACACAGTGGTAACAGATGATAACAATGTTTAAAGCTTCAAAATCCATTTCATATATGGAATATGCAAGGATTAAACAGGCAAGAGATAGAAGATTACGTCATAGACCTATATCACAATCAAAAAAAGACGTTTAGAGAAATCCAGAAGATCGTGCGCAAATCGCCTCGGGACATTAGAAAAATTCTGATACGGTAGAACCAGAACGGGCTTCACTTACAGAATCTTCACAGGCATACAAAATGTTTGAGGAAGGCAGAAGCAGTCCAATTCAAGTTGCTATTGCATTAAATCTAAGGGAGAAAGAAGTGAGTTATACAGAGAATGGTGGAATCTTAATGGATTGTATCAACTAAATCAGATGTATGAAGAATTAGGAAATGGCATCTGGTCTAAATCTGAATTAAATAGAAGGACGAAGGCAGAAGGTCTGAGTCCACAACAGGTCAGTAGAATTCTCAAGAAGAATATAACGCTTGAACGTCAAAACTTAGATTTGCAAGCTAGACTAGAAGTAAGCAATAAACAGGCAGCAAGGACCTTTCAACGATTTACCGATCTGATACAGAAAGATCGCATGACAATGGAAGAGAATTTTTCTGTCATCAGCCTAAAGCAGCTAGTTATGATTATAGGTAAATAGGTTGAGTTTGAATCTAGGATAGATATAGATACCATTTAAATGACAAAATACAACTTGAAAAGGGATAACTTGCATATATCGAAGAATCGAGTGTCAAATGTAGGTCTTATCCTTGGTCCATTGCTTTTTATTTTAACTGTATTCTTATTTCCAATTGACAACTTGTCATTTGATGGAAAGATAGTGTTAGGAATTACTCTATGGATGACTTTGTGGTGGATAACAGAAGCAATTCCTCTCTATGTAACCGCTCTATTGCCACTAGTTCTATTCCCTTCGTTAGAAATAACCGAATTGGGTGACACTGCTGCTGTCTATGCAGATAGAATCGTGTTTCTCTTTCTTGGTGGATTTATTCTAGCGAAAGCCATCGAGAAGACTGGACTGCATAAAAGATTTGCATTAAATATCTTGAAGGTTTTTGGTACTAATCCTAAGAACATTGTGGCTGCATTTATAATTGTAACAGGGTTCTTGAGTGCATGGATAAGTAATACAGCTACAGCAATGCTCATGGTTCCAATTGCATCTGCTGTAATATTACAAGTTGAAAACCCATCACAAAGAAAACAATTTGGATTATGTCTAATGCTCTCTATAGCATATTCAGCCAGCCTAGGTGGATTGGCAACGTTAATAGGTACTCCACCTAACGCCATATTTGCATCGTTGTCTTCTTCCCTTCATAATGTACAGATAAACTTTGCCGATTGGATGTTGATAGGTATGCCAGTTAGTGCAGTATCTTTGTTCATAACATGGTTATATATGGTTAATGTTGGCGTACAAATAAGTGGCAAGACCATCTCTCTGGCCAGAGAAAAGGAGATAATTTCCAGGCAGTTACAAAAGCTCGGAAGGATGAGTCCAGATGAGAAAACGGCGGCCGCTGTATTTTGTGTTACAGCGCTCATGTGGATCACCAGAGGTTTGTTATGGAAGGATTTGCTGCCAATGATAGATGATACTACAATCGTACTTATTTCAGCCATATCATTATTTTTACTTCCTTCGATTTCAAATAGAAAACGATCTCTTACTTCGAATTCAGCTAATTTAGTATCGCCATCATCTTTACAAGAGACTCCTCCTTCTACTACTAATAAAGAATCAAACCATAGTGAAAAGAAAGAAAGACTTCTTGACTGGAATACCGCTGTAAAAATTCCATGGGGTGTACTCCTTCTCATAGGAGGAGGACTTGCTCTTGCGAATGCATTTGAGACTACAGGCCTAGACAAATGGATTGCAAACAGTCTATCTTTTGTAAAAGACTTGAATTATGTAGTAATGATCTTGATTATGGCCGCAATTACTATATTCGCAAGTGAAATCATGAGTAATACCGCGGCTGCAGCAGTTTTTATACCAATTGCTGCTTCACTTGCAACATCGATATCAGTAGACCCTATCTTGCTTATGGCTCCTATAGCGATAGCTACCAGTTATGGATTTGTAATGCCAGTAGGTACTCCTCCTAATGCCATAGTATTTGCTAGTGGACACGTAACAGCTGCAAAGATGGCGCGTGTAGGTTTGCCCTTGGATATTATCGGAATATTAATCGTAACGATAATGACGACCTTGTTAGTCCCTATTGTATTCGCCGCTTGATAGCAACTGGTGCACGAAGTTGTACTACGACTGATTTCCAATTATCTTCTTTGTATAACTGAGAAAATCGCATCAAAGCAAATCGTATTAAATAGAAATGTTACATATATGATAGGAGTAGTATTCTCGATTAGAATCACCTAATTTTCAGATCGGTTCTTAGTCGTTACATGATATTTGAAATATTAAATATTATGTCTAAATACAAATTACAAGATCCATAATACTATCAAAGGATCAAAGGACACAGATTTAATAAGGATTAAAAGATATGTTAAGAAATGCAAAGACTCCTTAGAGAGAAAAGTAGTAAAAATTGGTGCTTGTCTTCGTGTGCTGTGTTTATGTTGGTTATAACAATGATGGTTGTTGTTCCTACTTTTAATATACATCACCTGTACGCTCAACAATCGCAAGCGTTAACACAATCATCCTCTCCTTTCTCATCCTTTCCCTACATTCAAAATATAAAGACTAGTATATCATTATCATTATCATTATCATCATCATCATCATCACTACCGACTTCTGCAAAAGAACCAAAGGAAACAGTAGGTAACACGCTTAACGAATCCATTCCTGGTGCCACGGAATTTCCATCAGGTACTAATTTTTACAAAGACGATTGGACCGGCTTCTGAATTGAGATTGGGGTTATCAAAACTAGCAATGGATATACCTATGCAGCAAGGGTATGAGAATGGAAACAAAATATATCTTGTTACCTTTGATGCATCAACAGCCAGCCTAGCCCAAAAACTAACAAATCAAACAGGCGCTTTTTAATTTTGGAATATTTTCGACTACGCCTGGTTTTGGTCTTTTGTCGACTTGGATATCAGGATAATAAAGCCATTTAAAGAAGCGAAGAATGTGTATCCTATACAAATTGTATGTTCCGACCCATTTATGTAAAGAATCTGTTTCTTCGGCTTTTCTAAAGCTGTCTAAGAAAGTTACAATGTCCTGTCTGGTTATTTGTTCAAATGGTTTATGACTGTTGGTATCAGAAAATCTGCACAAAAGTATGAAGAGATCCCTTCTGTAATTATCTGAAAGATTGATCTCCGTCCGCATTGAAGTAATGTAATTAATGATGACAAGGGCGTTTGCTATGGATATTCTTTGAAGATGCTTCTTGGCATCGGGTCTTAAACCTCCAGTAACCAACTCGATCTTTCGGTCAAAAAGTGAATCAATTTGATCATTGCATGTAATTGCAATATTCATATAATTACGGAGTAAACAAGTTACGTATAAGCATGTATTAGTTATATGATAACTGATCGATTAACATGGTTACGTCTTACATATATATTATTTAAACTCAGCCTTATTACGACAAAGAACAAAAACAAGCGTAGGATGCAATATGCTAGAGAGAACAAGATATCAAAGAAATGGTTAGTTATTATTATTGGTGTTATAGGTGTGGTCGTAACCTTGGGGGTGACTTTTGGGGCTAGATCCCTTGTACCCGTTAATGGTAATTCACCCGTACTACTCCCTGCAGAAAATATCTTCATAAAAGCTTCACATTCTGCGGCGAATGGTTACGAATATTTGAGTCAAGCAAGTGGAGCAGTGAAAGGAATGAGGAATACCGGGGGCGGAGGACCTCATATAGATCCAAAGTATGTTTTTAATTTAGGAAGCCTACAAGCTATGCATGTTATAAATGAAGATTATGAAACACATTCAAAACATAACTTTAATATTGATGAATTTAATGTCCATACCAGAGACTTAGGATATTTTGAAACTCAGACAATTACTTTTCTTGCAGATAAAAAGGGTACCTTTGAGTACTATTGTACTATACATCCAGAGATGAAAGGGGTAATAGAGATAGTATGATAGTCTGTTTTGCCAGTTAACGTTAGTACATTAGATTATCATAGTTGAATCTAACAAAATTCCTCATTCTTTCAGTATGAATTTGACCTTATTGACATCGCCAAAATATCGACCTTCGTCACAACACTTTCTAGGTTGTTATGCTTCTTCGAAATTTTTTAGACAATTAATTACTGTTCTTATCAAATTAACATGGTTACTTAATGTATTTATTTATGATGCACTTAAAGTAGCGATCGGTTATGGTTATTGGTTGTAAAGGAATTTGTAATCAATTTCTGACTTCAGGTGGTGGCATGATTTCTCGTTACAGGATGGGATTCAAAAGATGCACTGAATGTAATTTATTCATAAAGTACGAAGGGATCAGGTGTCCGTGTTGTAGCCATGTATTAAGGACAAAGAGTAGAAGTAGAGACAATCTTCAAATTGTTAGGATCTGAAATTTGAGTGATAAGCATCCGTAAATAAGCAAATTGTAGTGATAAGCAACAATACTACTGACGTAGTTAGTTGTGATATGAGAATGTTAATAGATTAATCACTGCAATACCAAGATTCAATCCGTAAATATTTCCTGAAAAAGTATATGACGTAGATTGATAGCAACGTCTTTGTTGCAATTATTGCAACCAATGAGCCTCTTATAGGGATTTCTCTTAGCATAATCATTCTCTACCTAAATTTTTGAATATTGGATTAAGAAGCAGAGTTCACACGTGAGTAATTGACATCAACATTGTTTGAAGGCTCAGTTTACGTAACAAAGCGTGAAAGGTCAATAAAGATACCAAATAAGAATTCTAAAAACGATAGTCATGAAGATAATAAACAGAGCATTCCAACACAAGAAAAAGACGACATCCTTATGACGAATAGGATCAACTAATTCAAGGTTCAAAAATAGAAGTGCAACTGAGCAAAAAAAGTAGTATTTGAAGTAACATTATCGACCGTAGATCAGCCGATGGTACTTCTTACTATTCTTTACTACCTTCCTATACACAGACCACTTGGATTACTTGTCTGACAGCTGTTGTCTACATACTGATTTGCGTTGATGTTTGTTGGTAGTCCGTTTGCATTGTTAAGGTCAATGACATTCTCAAGTACATTATTTGATGATATTGTATTCTGAGAGCTCTGTCCATCAAGAAATACTCCGTTCTGACTTCCAACTACATTGTTCATTCCTA
>JBAUMZ010000199.1:0-19448 GCA_049578985.1 Nitrososphaeraceae archaeon | reverse complement strand
ATTACGCCCCATACTATTAAGGAATGTTTCAACTTTGTCTAAAGCAAGTAATGGGTTCTTATCACCCAGTGTCTTACATCTTTTGTTGTTGTTAGTATCTAAAACCTGCACGAATATACTAGTTAATGAAAATAGTTAATATACCTTTTCTTGTAATTCTAATACTGATTAATAGAGAGGCCTTAACAATAAATCATCCGAAATCATGTTTCCCTATATTAGTTGACAGCATATGATATGACTACCACCTGAATGACTATTAACCAATTTCTAAATTGAGGTCCCAAATTTTAAAAGTGACATTCGTACCATTTTTCACAGAAGTATTTTTCACGTGAAGTACGAACGATCTGAACATTTTTGCTTGTGCGGAAGCAACTGTTGCATCGTAATACAAAATCATTCGTAGTAGGATCTCACTCTTCCATATACTAAACTATCAGACCATCTTCAATCATACATAAAGGAACTAACACCGTAACTAATGTGCATGATCTAGGATAAAATCCTAGCAAAGTAGGTGAATACAGATAGAAAACTAAGATAAATTATAAAATCTAAATGGAGGCAAGAATAGCACTTAGGGGCACACCAAAGGAAGTCTACTTGTTTCAATCATCCTCTTCTTGTTGGGGTTTTATATTTCTGAAGCTAAAGTATAGAGCGATGTCGTAAATCACCTTCAAAACTCCCCCAATTAGAAAAGGAGCAAAAAATAATGAAAGAGATTGTATAATATATCCGGCTAATGATGGTGATAAGGCTTGCGATATATTTCGCGAAATGTTAGTTATTCCAGTTGCAGCCGTCCTTTCTTCATCTTTGACTACTGATACTATGTAAGATTGTCTTGTAGGCACGTCCATTTGTGAGAGAGCCATTCTAATAAGATACAGAATTGCGGCTATAGGAAGTGTCGGAGCAAATGCTACCGCAATTATAAGAACGTTAGCCGGTAAGTGGGTAAACACCATTGTATTGATTAAACCGATTTTATCAGCGATCCTTGCTGCAGCCATGAATGAGAAAGCAGTTATCACTCCTGAAATAGATAGAATGTATGATATTGTAGAAAGATCTGCTCCGAACCTTGCATAGAACCACAATGAAACTATGCTCTGGATCACGAACCCTCCGGCGAATGAATCAATGGCAAACAGTGCGGACAATTTGGTAACGATTCCTTTTGATTTAGGAGAGAATATTGAAGAGAATAAGAACTTTGTTTGTTGTTTTGAGGTAGTTTTTGACCCTCGTTATTATTATTACTATTATTAATGAATTTCCGATATTCATGGCCTGTACCATTGATTGGTGACCTTTTGTCTGTTGCAGTAACTTCTATATCTTTTGAAAGGCGTAAATATATTAGAATAGATGCTAGGCCTAGTAGGCTATAGATGAGAAAGAGTATTTTCATAGATTCTGCAAGAGATAGCCCATGGACATATTGCTGAACAACAGTCGGCAACCCTGACAGGAGGATCCCTGCAGACATTGCAAGAGTTCCAGCCAAATTGTAGACGGCGAACAGCATATTTCTCTTCTTTATGTCCTTGACCGTTCGTGGCAATATTGCCTGCTCTATCGAAAGAAATGCGCGAGTCTCGGAGCCTGTTACATTGATTGTTCCAACGAATGCAGCGACTATCAACGCTACGTAATTATCCGTTACAAAGAATATGATGCCAGAGGAAAACATCAAAAATGAATATATGATGAGAATGTTTCTTCGTCCTAATTTGTCTGCATAAAAAGATGCGATCACATTGAATAATATACCGTTTATCAAACTGGTTGAAAGAATCAGTCCAACCTGAACCCCATTGAAACCGATTAAAGCAAGATAGATTGACAGAATAACACTAAGAAAACCATAACCAAAGGTCCTGATTATTCTAGCAGCTAGAATTATCCTGCCGTCATCTGAAAGCAATGAATGGATTCGTAAATTCATACCAGATCAGGACCATAGAGAATGATGCATAGACTAAAACAAATACGCTCTAAATATGTATAATAACTTATACATGTCGAACCAACAATTTCATTCTATGTTAGCTTATTGTCTCAGGTTCCCTCAAACGACATAACTTGTTTTTCTGTGGCATAAAACCGAATATTAACGGGCTCAGGATAACCAATTCAATTTGGCTTTGGATCGGTTGCAATAGTACCTAGATCCATATCAAACTGCACAATCTACCATTCGGAAAAGGAAAAATGAGGTTGACTGTCTGTTCTATTTTACTCAACGCGTCTTCAGTTGCTTTCATAAAGTTGTCCTTTGCGAAACCTCTCGCGAAAACTGGGATCTTATTCATATCCAAATCCCAAACTACATCAACCCTTGTTGTATTACTGTCAGAGATGGAGTTCAATGTGAGTAATCAGGTGCTAATCACAGGCCCTTCGGTAATGTTTGTTTGAATTAACTTTTTGGTCTGGATTTAGTGTTACAAACTGACGAGTTTTTGTATCTTAGGGACCAATTCTGATTGATATCTCACTATCCACCATGTTATCAGTCTTGCTGTTATTTTTGATGTCTTTAATTATTGGCTCCTCATCAACATTAGATTTCCAAATTTGATTAATAGATGCAGAGATATTTCGCGAGTTATATTGTATACATTGCATTCCGAATATTGAAATGCAATTCTCTTTTTAGATGTCTAAATATTGTACTATTCTATCTTATGTCTCCGATTGCTATTGACTTGGTCATTTCCCAATATGGATTGTGTTTGGTCTAAGATCCAAATACATAATAAGGAATGATTATCACCAAATCTGGCCTATCTTGCCATAGATTCTAATGTATTATAGTAATACGTCTGTAAATTGGACATTGGAACTAATACTAGTACTTTAGCATAGGGGGATCCGGTTACTTTTACGGAAATGGAGTAAAGTTTTCGCTAGATTCAACTTTTCCTTCTGCTTGTCCAGTTGCTATAGCAACGCTATTTTCATCCCCTTGCGCTTGAGAACCTACATTGGAGCACAAAACATTTAGTGGAAACCAGTAGTTACCGCAATCAGTAGTCTGTGATATAGTTTGGCTTTTTTCGTAACTACTAGCAAATACAATATGAATGTCCACAATAAATGCTGCAATCATAGATATGAAGACTGCAATAACGACAAGTAATCCATAGTTCATATTTCCATAATATATCTATCATTTGGAGTTTATGTCATTTAAGAAAAAACGATAGGATACACAAATAGTATATCTATTATATCAAATATTATAAAAAAATCTTCGTTACTACAAGTCTTGTGCTAGCAATGATAATATCTTATATTTAGTTATAGGAAATGAAATAAAAAAAGTGATATATACTAGATTGCGGCGATTTTTATCACTGTACTCCGATGATATTTACTGCGTTTCCTTCTCCCTGTATTTGCGATAATAGATTTTGACAGAAAACATTCAATGGCAATTTACCATTGCCACATGAATTGGCTTGAGATGCTGCTTGGCTCTTCTCATATTTCTTTTTTCCAGCGAATACGCTATCTGTTGTAGAAAGTGCTGTTGCGCCGATCAACATAACCGTCACTGCAGCTATTACAAGTAGATGTATATTGTTCATACTTCTGATAACTTGTAACCACTTTCTTGCTTTTTTGCTTTAAGAAAAAACAAGCGCTAAATTAAATCTGATTTATTTTCTACTATAAACAATGAATGGCGTAGTGTAACGTGAATGCTCCATAATTGGAGTGCCGATACCGCTGCTAGCTGTTGAGAGTTCATCCAAAATGCATGTAGCAAGCTGCTATTGATGTACCAGTTACTCATTGGCGCTCCAATGCTTTACGATCCCACTTAGCACTTGTAGCAGCTGCTTCATAGGTGCTTTGCAGGAAATTCAGCAATGTCTCATCAGGTGAATTAGCCGTTCTGACCACATCGTACGGCAGCAAGAATTCACCCATCCCAGTGTGATAGAAAGCTTCATGTGGTTGGATTGAATAGTCCTTAAAACCAGGAGGTTCGGGATAAGCATAGGCATAGAAAACTGGTTCATTGATAGGGCCACCACCAGGCCAGAATCCGCAACTACTTACTTCATGTGAATATGCTTCTGCCTGCACAAATTGGGCTACGTTTGGCGCTCCAGGATGAGCAGGTGCTGGGCGACCAGAAAAACGAGTCACAGCCAGATCAAATGCTCCCCAGAAAAAATGAACTGGGCTCACCTTACCGGTAAACCTGCAACGAAACTCCGTAAACACTCTGCTTGTCTGAGCCAGTATTCGCCAGAACCTCTGTGCATATTCTGGATCATATACTGCATGTTCTAGATCCTTTTCGAATGGGATTCGAGTGGGCACTTCCACTGGCGTGGTCCAAATTGTTATGGGCATCTCAAGCGATGCTAATGATGCCATCGTTTCTTGATAAAATTCGGCTACTGTGCGCGGTTTCAGAAGAACAGTTTTCGTATAACCTTCTGCAGTTTCAATAACTAGAAGGTGAGCTATAAAATCGAAGCTCATCTCTAATAGTCTACCATGGTATGACATAGCAGATGTGGTAAGTCCACGGGATGTCACATATAGAGCAGAATTCCACCAGTGATTCTCAAGATGCGTGAGTGCTAATCTAATCTTTCCCACGATCTGAGTCCACATATGGAGTGTCTCATAAGTATCCTTCCACTCAGCCAACGGTAATTCTGGCCACAGGCTCGCCGTAGTCATTTGACTATTTCCTCGGTCGTCATCAATCTTACCAAGATATCATGTATGGGAGGACAATGAGTTTCTGTCCAGCAAACTTTGCCAATAATACGAGTGAGTGTGATCCAACTTTCGCTGGAGTTCCGACCTTTGGAGTTCAGAAACATGCATAATATGATCATATTATAGAATCAGGTATCTAAGATTTTGTTTTTGATTTAGAGGTTCCAACTTTGGTTATTACCTGAAAATGTGGCGATCTCTTCGCTAGAGTAGAGCATGGTCGTCCATATTTATGCCCTCACCTTTTGGCTTTGTCGGATAAATCTTTGTTATTCGGAAATTCTATTGGTTCCATTCCAACTTGATATTCCCTTATTATCTCGTGCAATATAGGTGAAGCTATCCGGGCCATTATATCAGGCTGTCAGGGTGTACCTAACAACATATTTTTCATACATCCGTGTGCAAAAAATCAAGTTATTTGTGTCTAAAACTAAATTTCTATACTGATTAAATACTGAGCACATACTTTCTTGACCTGTTTGATCGATTTGATCGGAAACCAAAAATGTTGAAAATGTCTTCATCCGGTTTCTACCCCAATATGTCACGATCCGAGCCATTCCGAAATACCTTATTCTTAAGTTCTCACTTCATCCTGTTACTTGGTTGAGGTGCCTGGTTTTCTGAGCTGGCTATTGCAGACTGTCAGGCAATACGACCAACTATGTAGTATCAGTCAAAAGTAATAAGCATTGGATTACTTAATCCTACTGTAATATGTTACGAAAGTATGAAGCACTTGATTGTTTACCTTTTTGATAGCCTAGGTCCGAATCTCTTCATCAGTTCTAGAACGAATCTCTTCATCGCCGTTAAACCTTATTCCTTCAAATATGCATTGATGTATTCCTCTAGGGCTTCACGCAATTCTGGAAAGTTTATGCTATATACCAGCAAAACTTTTGTTCTTGAGAAAAGATAATATACAGTAGATCGTCCTGTTACTATTATAGTTCTACGAAGGTTCAAATGGGCGACTGGACATATTCAAAGGACTTGGTACCAATACGGTCTGTTAGAGAATTACTGTCGCCAAAAGTCGTAAAACCAAATCTCAGTTTATTCAGGTCAGTATACGACCTCTGCATCTAATGATATACTATGTTACTACTTTATATTGTCTGTTACCTTATTAGACATATAGCGTGATAGATCTATCTTATCTTCTCCAGGTATATGTGCTATTTCAAATCGTTCTTTGTTTTTAAGAAGACTAACTGTAGCATCGATACCCAATTTTGTGGTCAATAAGTTAACCTGATCGCTAGAAGGATCCAAACTGGAACCCTTTGCATTAGGAATTATTAGGAGCCCTTTGTCAGCTTGACATCGTGTAGAGATAGCATATTCGACTGCAACTGCGTCAGTAGGATCGATGTCATCATCAACAACTATAGCTATCTTTAATGATGGATGATTTGTGAACGCGGCCAACAGTGCATTCTTGGATTCGCCTTCTAGCCGTTTATGAATTTGTATTATTGCGGTTAACCAATTACTACCTCCATCTGATAAGTGAACTGTCTTAGTAGAAGCAACAACATTTTTTACTCCTTCATATAATTTTGCTTCCACTGGAAGTCCCATTAATAATCGATGCTCAGAAAATCCCGGTAGAATATCTTGAAAGAAAGCATTATTTCTAAATTTAATTCTATCAAGTTCGAATATGGGCTGTTGTCGCTTTATGTCATATGTTTTGAGCATTTCGACCATCCATTCCTCTGCAGTTTTGTCTTTAAGAATTCTGCCTTCGAGAATAATTTCGGAGAAGGTAGGAACATATAGACCTGAATAGTCGCTTTTACTTAATGAAAGCTCTCCTTTAAGCAGGGAATTCGCTAAGATCATTTCATCAAAACCATATGCAGCTTGGTACGCTGAGGCTATACTAATTGCAGGATGAACACCAACTACAATCGTAACTTTTAAGTCCTCTCCATGTTCTTTGGCAAAGGAATAGCACTTATGAAGATGGCGCCCCTCTACCATTCTTATTACCATATGATTACGATCTAATCTAAGGAAACGATGAATTGACGAGTTTTGGTTTTCTCTTTCTTGATCTTTTGCGTAGACTATTGAAGATGTTATATAATGACCTGCATCTTTTTCAAAATGCATTATGATAGGTAGATCATACAAGTCTGTTGAAGAATTATCACGAAATGGAGGTTCATCTTCAATAGTCTTTTTATAAGAAGAATTTGACATTGATTCTAGAATATGAGAATGAATCATTGTAGGCTCGTCAGTCCCAATAGCTAATGAAAACCTCTTCCTAGTACCCAAGATATTAGTGACGACACTCATTCCGCTTCCTTCTACATGTTCAAACAATATGGCTTGTTTTCGATCGAGCTTCTGTGATATGGCTGCCAGCTCAAACTTTGGACTAACTTGTTTATCGATTGTAAGAAGATCATTATGCTGTTGTAGCAAGTGTAGAAATTCATGAAGGTCGGATTTACTATATCTATGAGAGTTAGATTCGCTGATCTTATTTGTCATGTTTTTTGTATTCTAATATCATCTTTGGTTAATATAATATGAGGTAGAATACTACATTTGAACAACGCCGGCTGGCATGCTCCATGAACTAAGCACTCACAAAAACCAATCAAGCATGAAGAGGGGGGGATAATTACGTAGGGAGGTCGTATTGGTATCTTACATACCATTGGCTGCATACCCCACACTTAATCCTATTTTAGTCATATACTTGCAATAAAAAGACTTATGCAAGGCTAGGCTTGTTATTGCAGACGGAGAAAGAACCAAGTACAATTGATTCTGAAGGGGTTACTTCTACCATTACTACTACGTATTAACACAAATAATTTCAAAGTCTCCAATTTCTGATATTACCATAGTATTATTTCCAAACCATTGATAAGTAATGACATCGTTATAGTATGTCAGAAAAAACATGGGTAAGTGGAAATGCCTGTGGTGTTCTAAAGTGTTGGAAGGAGAATCCTTTATGGACCTAGTTGAGGCTTCCATGAAGGAGGAAGGCGGACAACACGTACACGGCTGGGAGAATATAACTTTGGTCGAGGAAAAGCCAGTCGCTGTGTTAAAGAATAAACTCGTAACAGTTTAGTTTTCCCTTATTTTATTGTCTTCTGAGTCATGATTTCATCTTTCCACTTCTTATAGGCGCTGGATAATTATTAGTTTAGTAGATCCTTGTCATTAATAATTAAAAATACACAAGACATCTCTGACTTGATTATGCCTCGTTAAGCAAGTACAATTGCCCATGGGGTTTGTAAAAGATATTCTTTTGGCCACGGCGTCCATAAATTGCTTGAATCAGTTGATATAGATAAACCACAATTGGTGACAACATAGAATTCACCAGGAGCCTTGTGGTTGGAAACAACTAGCATAGTTATAAGCCCAATTGAAACAGACCTCCCTTTCTTGCCCCTTTCACTCTTTCTATATACGAATGATTCACCATTTTTATTTTCATTCTTATAGCAGCTTATATAATAACGACCTCGGGATTACCGGAATCAACTGCAGGTTCTCCAAGGTACCTAATTCTCATCAAAATCGTCATCATAATGTCACTTAGCTCTGTACAATTACACAGAACTACCTTAGACTAATCATCCCATTTAGATCGATGCTTTGTTATGACTTCTCAGCTGAGTACTCCAAGAAAAGTCCTTGTAAATCTTCTCTTGGCTATATGAAAAGCTTTCATACCCCTAGGCGTAAGGCTATATGTTATGGTTTTGCCTACCTTCTCTTCCTCACGCAAGAACCCCGCATACTTAAGACTCTTGAGAGCAGGATAAATCGTTCCTGGACTTGGCTTGTCGCCTCTTCGTTTTGCCAGCTCATCTGCTATTTCCTGACCATGCATTGGTTTTTTAGATAGTAAAAAGAGGATTAGAAATCCTAACATCCCTCTCATGTCACAACATTCTTCGTCCCCAGATCTGGGCATGCTTATATATAGGATATCCGATATATATAAATACACCTTATTGTATATATCGTATAGCCAATATGACATATGTAAGCTGTGGATGTGGTAGCAGTGGTAGAGACTTTGGAAAGGTTAGAAGTTTTTTAACTAGAGAAGAAAAGGTTTCAATGCTAAGAGAGTACAAAAACGACCTAGAAAGAGAAGTTCAGGGAGTAACGGAAAGAATCAAGGAATTAGAGAATAAGTAAGCGATTCACTTGCCTTCTAAATTTTTTTGTTTCAATCTGTCTGCTCCAAAAATTATAGACTTCTCACGCTTAATTTCTATATCTTCTGTTACAAAGTTATAAGCTTCGGTCCTTAGGATACTTTTTATGCCTAGTTGGCAATATTAGCTCGATTTGTATTGAGCTCTTGTATTGCATGCAAGAAAAAGTCGGCAGAGATATTTCAATTCAATGGGGAATTCTGCTGTAGGTGTTGGCAGGAAAGAACAGAAACATCGATCTAGTTGTTTTCTTAATCTGAGTAATTCGATTCAATATCATTCCTCGTAATGTATGTTTGCAACTTTCCTGATATCTGAGCCTCTGCGACTTTGATATATTGAGGATCAATCTCCGTACCAATGTAGTCAATCCCGTGTCGAAGACATGCCAATGCAGTACTTCCTATTCCCATAAATGGGTCATAAACAAGCATATTCCTTCTAATGCCATGCAACTTTATACAGCGTTCAGGTAGCTTAATAGGAAAGACGGCTGGATGGGATCTACCTTTCTGTATCGTCGGATAAGGTATAAACCACACATTACCTCTATCCCGTTTGTCTTGTGTTGCAGATTTCCACCTTCCTATGTTACTCTTATCTTGATACTTTACTCCTACGCTGAGCTTGTTCAGTTTCACATTTCCAGTTTTACTAAAATGAAAGATGTATTCTTGTAGATCGCTGAGATATCGGTCACTAACTATAGGTTTAAAATGGCCTATTGAAATGGTTTCATTTTCATAGAGCTCATTAACCTTACCAATATCTTCTCGATCAAAAGATATGGATTTAATCCAATGGATCGTATTTTGTAGGGTATAATCAAAATCTAGAAACTGATTAACAACAAGGAATGGAAGAGTTGGATCAACTGGTCTGCCAGCTATGTTCAGAAAAAATGAGCCATCGTCTTTCAAAACAGACGTACTTGCCTGAGCAACTAATCTTAACCATGATAGGTAATCATTTCTCTCTTTGTTATCTCTGTAAACCCCATATTCCTTGTTTATATTGTATGGAGGAGAGGTCACAATGGCGTCTACAAAAAGCTTCTCATTCCTCATTTTGGTCATAAAGGTAAGGCAATCTTCACGATAAATTTGATTCTTCTTAATAGTCAGTCCATTCAACCAATAAAGATTCTTTTTTATAATCTTTATTGATTAAGTTTACTATTTTTTTGATTATTGTTTTCCTTCATATGCTTGTTTTAGAATATTTATGTCGAGATTATGCATTTGAAGCATTACCTTCATGACTCTGATTTCTCAGTGTCTTTGTCTTTTAGCATCTTGATCAAAACTATTGGAACAATTTGTCATGAGACCCCGTATTTGTACTTGAGCCAGCCACACTGCGGTGCCTTTTCATCGCCACCTTCGAGCAGATAGCCTATGCATGTATATGCCATATTCTTGATGAAATAATTGTTCGTCAGCTTGCCGAAAAATTAGTAACTCTACTACTTGTCGGTCCCTTTAAGGGGGAGCAGTTTTGAGGGCAAAGGTCCTGGAGTCCAGTAGGTTGAATTCCTTAAGAAAAGCATACAAATTTTCTTCGGACACATGTGATAAATCTACTTCTCCTTTTCTCCTTTTCTTATCTTATCTAAATTATTAATCGCCTCTTTGCTGCTTCGCTGTCGATTAATCAGAGAGCATGTTATAACCTATCTTACTTCGGTCTATAACAAGAAACTGGAAATAAATAAGACCATATTTGTGGTAACGTTTGCTTTTGATAATAGCTACAGTGGTAACGTCTGATGTATTGGCAGACAGTAGAAAGGATCTGGCGAATAAAGTTTTTGACAAGCATATAGAGAAAGGTGGGGAACACGGAGAGAAAGCACAGAAGATTAAGGATAAACTAAATGGTGATCGTCCTAGTCAAGGACGATAAATAAACAGTCGAAGACAAGGTGGTTAATAGGTAACCAACCATTTTCTTTTGTACTAGTCATCTTTTTTTTCTTCCTATGGAGGGACCATATTTGAATACGAAATTCTAAATCATGAAAGATACCTAAAACTACTCGAACTAAAAAGTAGAATGGCCAAACCTGGATTGTCGTAGTATTATCCTGCCCTTAGCGAGGTTTATAGGTGCATAATGAGAATAATACACTATGAAACTTTATCCATCAAGATCTGCTCTAGAACATAATATATTTCTCAATTATATCTGGCAAATTGCTCTTGTTTCGTCTAAAGAAATTTCAGTAAATGACAAGCAAAATTTATCAGTACTTGATTGAAATTGGATACCAATAGGAGAAGAAAATTAAAGTAATGCCTATATGTTATATCTGTGGTCAAGCAGAGACTATTCCATTCAAATGTAATTACTGCCAAGAATCCTTTTGTAACGTTCATAGAAATCCGATTAACCATCTTTGTCCGTCCTTAGATACTTACGATAAAAAAAGGAAGAACATGCTGATTGGTAATGATTCCCAAAAATATAGCCTTAGTCCATCTTCCTCTTTTTTCAAAACTTTGTCAAGAGTTTTAACTATAAAATCTTCTAGAACTGAATTATTTCATCTTTTGTTAGCAACTATTTTAGTTACTGCCGTAGGTCTTTCTTTAAACGGCTATCGATATATTTCCTGGCAGTTTCTGGCTATATTTGTCTGTGCTTTTCTGATTCATGAACTTGCTCACAAATTTCTAGCCCAATATTATGGTAGTTGGGCAGAATTTAGAGCTCAAACTTGGGGATTAATCATAACAGCAATATCCGCGCTTCCATTTATGCCGTTTAAATTCATTGCTCCTGGCGCTGTCATGGTTGGATTATCGGACAGAAAAAAATTTGGCAGAGTAGCCTTAATTGGTCCTATGACCAATTTGGTGATGGGTTTTTCGTTTCTGTCATTCTCTTTGTTTTACGATCCATTCAATCCACTTTTTGCTATTGGGGCATCGTTTAATGGATGGATCGCAATGTTTAATCTGATGCCATTTGGTATATTAGATGGGCAAAAAATCTTTGATTGGAACAAATTAGTATGGATGATTGCAATGGCAGCTGCTATGGGATTATTCATAATTGCATATATTTGATATATTTGACTTTTGAATCATAATCCTGTGTTTCAATAGAATCTTTATTCGTTCCTGTAACATCAATTGCATATCTTAATATATCTATTCAATTGTTTTGGTACCAATAAGGAGAACCATCTAATCTAAGGTAATAGTTTGTATATACCAACCCATAAGTAAGAACCGGTTAACTAATAATCATATAAAATAGAACAGAGTCAATAATGATGGTCTGAACATATATTGCCATCAGTTTTTGCATTCTGGTTTCTAAGTATACTAATTTATGTTTTCAATTCCACTTCCACTCTAATTGACGATTTTACAATCAATGGAAAATCCTTCAATAACTTATCACTTAATCTTCCGGAAGTCGAAATTACATCTCCTAAAAATGGGGATTCTATATATCTTTCTTCAGAATTAACAATAAAAGGTACATCATCGGATACTGGTGATACTAATTGCACAATTCTTACATCCATAAACAATATTCAACCATTCCAAAATGCTTCTGCAGTTGATCCACAAGAAGAACAAGACTTTTCTAATTGGAATTCCACTTTCTTTAATACAACTAATTTGGTAAGGCTCGGAAAAAATACGGTTACTTCACTTATTATTTGTTTTGATACTAAGAGTAATACACCGACATCATCCTCTCATTTAATAAATATTATAGGATTGCCTACTATTGATAATCAATCTATTTTGTCATCAGTTTCTAAGGTGATACATGATAGTTTAGAGAACAAAATAGTTGAACAACACAAGAGTTCTGACCAATCAACAACTCTACACGCAAAACCGGTACATCATAATAATAATGATCGAAGCCAGAGCCAGAGCCAGAGCCAGAGCCAGAGCCAGAGTACACTATCCCCTAATAGTGGACAGAGCACAACTGAAATTCCTTGATCATAATCCCATCAGTATTAGAGTACACCAAATCGAAGTTCAGTCTACTTTCACTGTATTTGCTAATTTCGCTCCTTGAATACTCATCAATTGAAAAAGGTCTTTCAAGATCTTCTCGGAATTATTGTATAACAATACAATAATTACTGCTCACTCTTGAGAAGTGAGCTACACTCTTTTTTTATGATTCAAGGGTCAACTTTTTTTGAACTTCAACTAATTTCTTGTTAGAAGTTTTTCCTGAAATAATCCGTATTCCATTTTTGTTAACTCTAAAATAATCTGCCAACTTCTTGATCAATTCTAGATTCGCTTTACCTCCTTTTGGTCTGGACCTTAGCGATATTGTAATCCCATCTTGATCAACTGTAATTACCTGTTGAATCGAATTTCACAAAGACAGTAAACCTCACACACTTCGGTATTGACATCCTTGCTTATTTTTTTAAGTGCTACTTTCAACATGTAACAAGATACAACCCTCACAGTAGTTAATTATAATGAAAAAAATTGTGTTGGGCTAAAACAAGTTACTCTATTGTCCTTAACCCAAATTCTTCAGTTATTGGACTCTCAGATGGCACGGAATTTATTGCAGCTATGTCCGCAACTATGGTATAATCGGTATCTGGTTTCAAGAACGCTCCTTCAATATGATATGCACCGGTACTGCTAAAGTCCGGACCATATGATCTGGTCTCATTCTCCCCCCTAATCAGCTCTAATGGCAGGATCTCGCCGGGTGTGGTAAAGAGTTCTGAAAATACCTTGTTTGCTCCATCTTGCAATATTGTAATATTGTACGTGATGGGTGTTGCCCTATCCAAAGGCACCGTAAGTGGTTCAATATTTACTAGATTTCTAAAGTCCTTTGAGAAATTCCATATCGGGCCTGTTCCGGATGACAGTTCAAAATTCTGTTGTCTATCTATTGCATCACTTGCAGAAACTACACCGAGTCGCCACGGGTGTATTTCACAGTGATACAAGAATTCTCCATCGTCATTAAATGTGTATTGAAAGAAAGAGTTAGCTGTTGCAGGCATGATTCCAGAGTTGAATACCGCTCCTGAACCTGGCTGGCCAGGGCTTCCACTAGTGACTGTATGCGGTTGTCCAGGATCATTGTTGAACCATGCTACCGTAGTTCCTGTAGGAATGTTTATTGCAGGTGGGAAATAATGAAAAGGACTGTTTCTTTGTGCTGCTCCTGGAACTATGCTAACGGCTATTGATGCTTCAACGTTCTGCAATGTTGACATGCTTCCTATTTGTGCTTGTACGCTCGTAGTAGTAGTATTTGGTATGAATCCAGTAGATACTATGATAAGTGAAGTTAGAATTGCTGTTGCCGCTATTAGTTTCTTGTTGGTCATAGATGATTTACTTTGGATAAATTGGTTGGCTTGTTTATAAAGTACTAGGATACTTGGCAAGACTCTGCATGGCATTGCAATCACATATTTCTTGTAGATATTAACAATCAAGGATCTGGTAGTATAGATTTTGCTCCATGAACAAAAATGCAGCAATAGTCCTTACGATAAGCAGTCAATATCTGAGAATATATACTTCTTTTTAAAATAGATAGAATGGATATGTCAGTCAAGGTTTTTGGGATTGCGAATAGTTTGGTAACTATATCCTTTGCCTTGTCGCCTCAACATACATATAAACCAAAGGATATAGATGACGGACAATAACGATAATCTATAAGGAGCTAGCTATGAGCGTCACGCTGAGGGAAGATTTAGCTCATATTAGAACAATACTAAATGAAACATTCCAGACCGTTTCATTCAAGAGAGATTATGATACAGTATTCGGAAGAATATGTAATATCCTCCGCAAATATGGAATTGAAGAGAATCCAAGGAACCTACGCTTTAGGTTTATACTCTGTATGCAAGAATTCTTTGATTCAATTCCGGAAGAT
Organism: Nitrososphaeraceae archaeon; assembly: GCA_049578985.1. Lineage (GTDB taxonomy): Archaea > Thermoproteota > Nitrososphaeria > Nitrososphaerales > Nitrososphaeraceae > TH5896. Next base: position 4,563 of record JBAUMZ010000199.1, on the reverse strand, counting down.
AAATGGAGATTAAAAGATCCCGATTTCCTGAATCAAGCGGATGAAACTGGAATTAGGAAGTTTGTAGAATGGATCATAGAACAGGTTAGTTAGAAGTTAGAATAAATAACAGGTGATTGAAGCTTGCTACTACCTCGACATTTTTCCAAGGAGGAAAATACTATTTCAGGATATTCAAGGGATTAAATCTATGAAAATAAAGAATAGAAGTATCTCCATATTATATTATATTACACGAAGGTCTGTTTGTTCAAAACTTGACTGATAGCTACCCTTACTAACTTCAATTTCTGTATCATAAATACCTGTATCTGATTTTGGTCCTAATTGTACTGTAAATATTGCATGTCCATTGTTATCTGTATACATAGTTTGTGTTGTTTTGTCTTTTACTGTATAATCCTGATTTGAGAATACGCCTGCTGTTGCCGCAGCCGCAAACGCTGTACTAACAATATTATCTCTTGATGAAGACGGGGTATCATCGACAGCTAGTGTCACAGATGCATCTGAGATCGGATTGCCAGTGTTTTTATCCTTAACGGTTATTGTAAGATATGTATTCTCTCCTATCTTTACAGGATTCTTTGTATAAGAGTACTCTACCAAGAATTGATTAGATATTTGTGAATTATCATTACAGTCTACAATCCCATCAAATAATGACGAAAACTTTCCTCCTGCAATATTGTTTGTAATGCTGCAAAAGCTATCGCCATCTGTAGCTATGCTTTCTTTTCCGTCGGAAGCAGCAGCATGTCCATTTCCAGATACATCTATATCTGTTGCTGCTTTCAAGCTGTGCGGTCCAAGATTGGAATTTAATGGAATAAGTAGTGAACCAAGAACGAAAAGCGATATGATAACAGGACCACAGACATACTGAGTGCTGATAAAGTTGCTATTGTTCTTCTTACTATTGTTAGAGCTTTCTTTAGTAGAACTGTTTTGCATATAAGCCATTAAGCAATAGATTGATTATAAATAATGACTATATATCTACCACTACTTTCTTATGAGAAAAATATCCCTCTTAAAAATCTAGATCATCTTGTCATAACAATATAATGAGACTTACATTACTAAAGTAAGAATACTAGATTACTTTTGATAAATGTACCTATGGATAAAAATCAAAGCTTGGCATTAGTAGCAATAGGAGTAATCGCAGTACTGTTAGTTACGGCAGCAGTGGCAGCAGACCCACAGGATGCTATGGCGAAAAAGAAGCATCATAAACATCATGATGGGGGTAGTGCAGCAGCAGCAGCAGCAGCAGGAAATGCAGCAGCATCCGCAGCAGCTAGTGGTGGCAGTGCAGCAGCAGCCGCAGCAGCCGGTGGTGCAGCAGCCGCAGCAGCAGCAGGAAATTAGTGATTAAAACAAGCCAAAAGGAAAACCATTCAATTCATTTTCTAACTCTTTTTTTCACCTATACTCATGTTTGATTTAATTGGTTTCATGGTTATCAGCATGTTTAATGAGATACGATAGAACTCGAATCCAATTTTCGATTTATTGAATAGTACATAATTATGAACCAAATTTGACATAATTTTTGGTCCTACGCACTGTACTTGGTTCTCATGTCTTAATATAATATAATATAGGGACAGAAACGGTGATTCGATTTTAATAGCAAACTGCAAATGCATGCAAGAAATAAACTAAAAATCTTCTATTGTTGTGATTCATCAGTAATTTCTATTTTAACTATAATTGACGAGAGATCTGTGTTCTACACATTAACATAGTTTCACTGGATTGGCTTTGTATTCATGTGAGATGATGATGGAAGGTTAACAACCTCTCAATGATTTACACTGCTAAAAGAGATCTTTATTATCAAGAAAATATGCAATATAGACAAGTCGGAATGGTATATTACCGAAGACAAAGTATGATACTAGGTGTTATTGCTTCTGTATTTTCATTTACGGTAGTTGTACAGTCTACACCCAATATTTTCTATGAAATTCTAGCTGTACCTAATCAAATCGAAAAGCCTCCTGATCTATTAACCAGTGCACCAGAAATCGAGACTTACGCATTAAATGAGACCGAGAATAGCGGTACTATTGATCTTCATGCTAATAAAGTCATAATCATAAATTTTGATGATTCGCATAAAAGTCAATTTACCTATGCTAAACCAATCTTAGACAAGTACGGGTTTAAAGCAACATTCTTTCAAGTTTGCAATTAGATTGATACAGGTTCAGAAGAGAATGAGAACATGGATTGGCCTGAAATAGTAGAATTGCATAATGAAGGGCATGATATACAGGCACATACCATGGCTCAGAGTTGGAATATGAGATAGGCCAATCAAAACAATGCCTTCTTAATAGTCAAGATAGGTACAACACTGATAATGGAAGTGTAGCTGCTATTCCCATAGTGGTTTATCATACTATAGTAACGTATCCTGATCTAAACTATAGTAATCGACCTGTTGATACAACGAACAAGAAATGAGATATTTATATAATAATGGATTTAAAGTGCTACTTATGTCCGATCTGGTAACTAGAGTAAAGTACGTATGGGTACCAGCTATGAAGCTGATGCTGAAAGAATAAGATAATATGTATTTGAATTACCGGAGAATCATAGGTTTAGGGAATATTATAATCCTGAAAATGGCCCCCAGATTGATGAGATAATAAAACCGGAATACAAAAAGCATATACTTAACAATAAGTGCATAGTCTATGACTATGACTCCTGACTATGTATTTAATTCAAGCTATCTAAGTTGGTGCTGGCGCCCTTAACTCCGCGCCGCCAAAAAGAACAGAAAATGCTCTACACCAAATCAATACCGTATCATATTTTGTCATGTCTGTTCCGGCAGGAATCGGATAGTTTTGATTTCCTATATTAGCTTTTAGCCTGCCTAAATTTACAAAGTCGGATGCGCTTTTATCTGTTGAAAGATATACATACAGATCGGGTCCATTAGTAACTATCAAATCCTCAAGTCTAAGAACGTTACCTCCACCTTCAACAGGAATGACTTTTGCGTTTCCCTGAGCATCATGAATTCCATCTCCAACTCCGATGAATGATCCAGTTAATAGATTGCCATCGGTAACATTTCCCCCTCCAGATATCTTCAGCTCTTCCATTGACTCATTGATGCCACTACTATTCATCCTAGAAAATTCTAACATAATCTGATTCTTTTCTTCTTCGCTCATCTGGCTACCAGCCCCGATTCTCTCATCTTCGCTCATGGCGACAAACTCGCGAAATTGCTTTGATGCCGATGATGGTGATAGAGACAATTCCGCCCCTTCAGGTAACGGTTCATCGATCTCTGTTGAAATGAATAATGGTGAAGCCAGATAAAATGCACTTGCACCTGCTACGATAACTATAGCAGCTATTAGTATCACCTTAAACATTATTATAACAACACCCTTCTCCTGTTTTATGAATGTCACTGGTGATATTTTATCATTCTCACGCTCAGGTTGAATCGTTTCGTGCTTCGTGAGTCATATACCTATGGCGTGCATGCGTACGTGTTTACTTTTCGTTCGAATATTAGTCCATTTTGTTGAGCTTTTTTGATATGCTCAACAACATCTTGCTCTGTGAATCTGCCAGTAAGAATTAACTCGTCAATCAAACTTTCTTTTTCAACATCATATTTGTTATCATCTGCAAGTGCACGAAATACATCCATAAATAACCCTAGTCTAGCATCTGTCTCATTCTTTGATCCGTCTTTATCGATCCTGAGTAATTGTTCTGATGATTGTCTTACTTCTTTTGTTATTTCATTCTTCTTGTCAAATCTCACAACCAAAGAATCTGGCAAATACAGTGCTGATTCATAACTTGGAACCTCCATCTCTATAGATATAGAATACTTGACCCGTTCACCACACTCTAAGCCACTCATTAAATATGTCATAGCTGTTGGTATCTAATAAACCAGCTTTTTGAAGGCTGTTGCTATCTTATTGCCTTTCTAATGACGCAAAATAGAGAAGCTTCTACAACCGCACAGTACTTCTTATCAACAAGCTTTCGTGGAAAGTTCTGTTTGGACAGCTGATTCATGATGTTATACGGCCTTGGCTATATTTAGCTTAAAACCATGGAGTTACTAGTTATAGTAGCACGGTCTTAAGTATTTTGAATAGACTATCAAAATAATATGCTACTAATCCTAGTTCCTCCATATGAAAAATCCGTCCTTTCTGACTACAGTATCTATTGATCTTGATAAGAACCTGCTTTTCGACAGTGTACTTTGATCTCCCACGATTATTGTCTTACGTTTACTTCTAGAAAACGCAACACATGATCTTGGAATGTTTACAAAGCCAACCGCTTTTTGATAATCGGTATTGTTATTAGATCTGACCATGGAGACTATCGTAACTTCACTTTCCTGTCCCTGGAATTCATCTATAATTCCGATTCTCAGTCTGGTATTATAGTAATCTGTTTTTCTGATAAAGTTCAATTGAAATAATCTTTCCTGTTGTTTGTAAGGAGTAGTTACTATGATATCGTCTATCCCCATATTCAGGTACCCATCTATGA
>JBAUMZ010000198.1:0-123359 GCA_049578985.1 Nitrososphaeraceae archaeon | reverse complement strand
TTGGTTCTTCTCGTACGCAGATACACTTTCAGGTGTTACAGTAGAGACCGCAGATATTACAAGTAATAAAGCTGATATTGTAGTTATAATTGCAAGTTTTCGGGATTGCATTAGTGTTTTGGGTTATTTCTATTTGGTTTATCTGGATTGAGTGAAATGAGACTGACAAACAAATCTTTCAAGTCTTCTTGTTATTTTCTTGCTGTTCTTGTTTGTGTCGCGGATGATGTGTACTTCAGTCTAGTTCCTGGACCTATGGTATATCCTTTTTTCTGGGTGTGCCGGCCGCTATCTCGTTGTCTCTAAGTTAACCTAATAACGTCCGTTTAGCTGATATCTATTTAGCTGTTGACTGAATACCTTGCCGTCAAGCATATTGTTAAGTGTCAGGTTCAGCATAATGCCACCGAATGCTGTTTGTATTGCGTTCACTATTGCTACTTTAAGTTCTTCGCTATTGCTACTTAAACAATATTCCCTTTCTGGCTTATGACATGTCACGAGTGAAATTTAAACACTTTCATACTCAGGACTTTGTTACTATTGAACTACTATCGGTAAAAAATATTCTATCCGTCTATAATTCTAACCTTCTTTCCGCAAAAAGGGCAAAATTTTATCTGGTCATAATCATGTATTAGATTATCATTTCCTCTTACAAACATTTGAGCCGTTTCGCTGCCTAGAGTTACGTTGGGTTTTATACTGTTATGTTCTACCATAGTTTTCATTCCTGGACAGCAAGCTTCTATGCCAATAATGTATGTCATAAGTGTATTATTGACTCAACAAATTTAAAACTTCATATTTTCTGCCGCCGCAATAAAGTAATCATAGATAAAAGAATTGCATGCAATTAGTAAAAAGATAGACGGCCGCAACGCATGCATGTGCCTAAACTCGCCGGCCGCCTACCCCGGAAATATTGCTTCATTCTTGTTCAGAATTGAAGGAGTAAAAAGAAGACTGAACTTTGTTATACTCCAACCAGTAAATAAAGGTAAAGGCGGCCGAAAAGGATTCGGAGATATTTGAGGCTACCTTGTGCAGGTTCCTATTTTGCCACAATGGACACTATAACATGTACAACTTTGTATAAAACTAGGTCTACACTCTAATGCTAAAAAATCATAACATTTACTTACTGTCGAGTAGGCGGCGAGGTAAGTCATGACCAAATACCAACATAATCTAAAACCTCTTTCAGTACCGACATAATCTAATGTAGCAGTTACTGCACGGAACTATATGAACCCGTATGAATAAATAAATTAAATAGCGAGGAACTTGCTATTGAAGAATCATGATTCTAATGGATTTGTGAGGCTGATTTATCGTTAAACCACAATCATTGCTGCACTGGCAGTTTTGACCTTAGGCACATCGGGCATTCATATGGTATATGCTCAGAACGCTACAGAACAAGCTCAGACCGCTACAGAACAAACAGAAAACATGACTTCTGGTCAGGTTAGTGCATTATCAGACCCAAGAGACAGACTTGGGGTAGCCGGCGGCGGCGGAGAACAAGTAAAGATGCCTGGTGCACCCTGGTGAGAAGCAAAAGGACTGAATAGTGTTAGTGTCAGATGTTGAATAACCTTAACCCTTTTTCTTTCTGAGGCACTGATTGGCCTTGACCTTCTGTATCAATCCACGAGTTAAGCTTTAAACGGTTTTTGAACGTTTTTGACGATAGAGAGTATTTAAGTTACATTCAGTCATGTAACTTAATTACTTTAATTGGGTTTCTTATTGTTCCGCGGGCTAGTTCTCCACGTTCAACTCTTTCTACTAGGTGATTAACATACAAAATCATTAGTAGCCTTTATAGATTTTGGATTCGGATGAAAATTATGCGGGTTCGGTGGGCTCCAATACATTAGTGTATGTAATCCAATTCCCTGGCAGGTTCGGTGGGATTCGGAACCTTGTAGTGTGTGGGTTCGACATCATTTATCAGGTCATAAAAATTGGATGTAGGATAAAAAAGAAAAGAATAGGTTGACAGATTGACTTGCTTGGTCAACCGATCAGCCTGCTGCTGACGTCGTGTTTTGGCCTGTTGCTGATGTTGCATTGGTTGCCGGCAATACCTTCAAAGTCATGATGTTACCTGCGTTCAGTCCTTCGTATATGAGTCCACCATAGCCAGGCCACATTTGGAAGCCAGATATCATGGGGCCGAAGTAGTCGGAGGCCGCCAGTAACTTGCCCGTATCAGCATCACGCCATACAATTTGTTCTTTGTAGTTGACTCCTATTGGCCCAGTATTATAGTCTAGCGGATTGGTTGAATTGGTTAAAATGTTTGTCCCCACTAGAACTCTTTGGTCAGCAGGACCAATGAGTACTGTCCATTCTGTCGTCTTCTGGTCTACACTCCAGGCAAGGGTCATGTTACCCGTTTCTGGGTTGAGGTCGATACCAACTACCTTCCCTGGACCGGGATCCATAGCGTAAATCCGATTATTTGGCGGATCGAATGAAGGCAATGAAGGAATGTAGCTCACTTGTCCTGGCTCCAGTGGCATAGGTTGGATTCTGGTAAGTTCGCTTGCATTAGCCTGTGAGACAGCAAAGACGCTAAGTGGAACATTGGAAACACCCCCGCCATTGGTCTGGCAAACGACCCATTCACTCATTATGCCACATGCTGATGCGCTGGTCTGATTAGGTAGCAGATAGGGAACAGGACCCCAACTCTCATCTAGGGTGAGATTCTGGCCATTCCACTCGTAGCGGTAAAGGTCGGTCGTACCTGCTAAATAGGCATAGTCCTTGCCGTCGTACTGAGTAGCAGTAATTCTACCTCCAATCAACTGCGGCAATTGGACAGAGTCAAGTACCTTAAAATTCTTGGAGTCAACGGCGACCATAGTTGAAGCAGGGCCTGGGCACTTGACGACGGCATTAAACCCTTGTATCGTGCATCCAGATGCTCGAGCTAAATTCTTCATCACTAGGGTGCCGTCTGGCCAGCCATCCATCCCGTTGAAGTAACTGTCACTTGGAGGGCTTACTCCCGTGGGCAAAGTTAGCACTCCCTCCACTTCTCCAGTAGTACCATTGAGCTTGTACAAGTACGAGTTGGTAACGACAAAGAGGTTACCGCCAAGCGATTCGAGTCCACCAACTCCAGTCCACGGGTTGGAGATGTTTACGTTGATAAGAACTGTACGCCAGAGCTCCTTAAGAGTACCAGGTTCGACACGAGCTACATAACTTTCAGTTGGAGTTGGATTACTATTGGCATTCGATCCACCATATACATACATCTCGTTAGTTCCACGTGTAACCATTATGGCAGGGTTATAGTATCTGTCAGAAGATCGATATGCATATACTGAGTTAGGACCTGTAAGTGACCCTGTGAAGGTAGCACACTCGTAGAGACCAGTTCGGTTGCTATCGCCACGTTCGAAAGCAAGCATTGTTTCGTACCACGGAGGATTCTGTTTTCCTGCTATACATTCTGCTTCTTGTTGCACCAGCGTATAATTAGGAGGTATCGGTCCGCCTGCTGCTATTTGGTTTGGTGTAAGGAGGGTTGTATCTGTTAGGTCTTGCATAAGACTGTTGTTATTGTTGCCGTTGTTGGTGCTAGCATAGCCTGGTGATGTACTCGTACTTAGGAGTAGTAGACCACCAGCAAAAATGCTTGCTAATAGGAAAGGTAACAGAATCATAGCATAGTTTTTTCTATGATTTTGTGTCATGTAAACAGTGGATATCTTATATTCGATATAAGGAATTTGCCTTGATTTGCAATGCACTGCAACTTAGCCGTATTCGTCCCCTTGAAGCAGAGGACTGTTAGACTGACTGACTTGGATCGGCATTCATACCCCCCCGCATAGTGTATAGTCATCGCCAATGATGCATTAGAGTGTGCATTCGGTGGGCTCCAATACATTAGTGTATGTAATCCAATTCCCTGGCGGGTTCGGTGGGATTCGGACCCACGACATTATAACCCAATTCACACTGACTGGTTAAGAGCCAGACGCTCTACCTGGCTGAGCTACGAACCCATCAGGTGGAACTTCAAGATATGCGGATATTTAAATCTAATATAGACGGAACTAATTCTTCAAATACGATTTGATTTTCTGCAAAAAAATGTAATAGACCGAATTACGGATTAAGCTGGTACATTGGTTGCCATTTGGTTCTGATCGCGCTCCTTTAACAAGGTGACTATAGCGTCTGAAACTGAACAGTGGAGCCTCTCCTTCTCCTTTAATACACGCCTATATGCATCAAGGGTAATATAGACTGGTATAGAACCTGTTCCTTCTAATAACGCCTTTACCCTATACAGTCCATTTTCCATACCTCGTTCGGCAGTTTTCTTTAATTTGACTTTATCCATTAGACCTCCAAGGGGGCCTAAAGGCATATCATAGTCAACGCGCATGCTGATTTTGGTAGCACTACTATTGACTTCCACAAATTCAACTACTATTTCCCATCTCTTGAAAGGCCCATCAATCATCTTAGCTACGATTCGGCGGTGAGGCACGTAATCTATTGTTTCACAATCCCACTCCAGCTTCTTGCCATCAAAATCCCCGCTTATTCTAAAGATGGTTCCAACCCCAAATCCATTCTTAACCTCCAACGGGATAATATTCAATCCCATATTTTCAGGGAATTGATCAGCCATATGTTCAGGTCTCGCAAAATAGGTAAAAACCTCGCTCAGGGGAGCCTTAATTTCCATCGATTTGCTAATCGTAGTCATATCCTTATGTTGAAAAACCTCGATCACAGAATTTAAAGGTTTCTTGCCATATGACACCTTGTAGCCCACGGTAAGATAAAATCTACCATGGTATCGACTTGTAAAGAACCTTTCACTGTCGTCAAAACGATCAAGACATACTCTTTTAGCTTGCACCGCTAAATTAGCGGTCACTCTATCCCGTACTTGACCTTCCTTACTATGTCCTTCGATATCTGGATAAGGGAACGTAGATCCATCATATCAGTATTTAATGAGAAATCAAAAACGGAGAGATCCTTCCCAAACTCAAATCCGTATAAATCCTTATAAATTCGCCTATTCTGGCTATCCCTCTCCTTTACGATTTCCGTAGCCTCAACATAGCTAATCTTATCCCTAGTTGCCATCCTTCTAGCCCTATTCTTAGGGGAACCTCGAAGCCATAGCTTGATACATTTATCCTTTACCAACCATGGAAGAGTATAACTTGTGATCACCGCATTACCGCCTTCTATGATCGCTTTCAGCTTGTTATCGACTATCCTATCGGCAGTAGGGTCACTCTTTCTTTTTACCATGAATTGTCTGCCCCCCTCACTATCCCACCAATCGGCACCAGATGTTTGGTATCCCATGTTAGTAGCGATCTGTTTAAGAATATCTCCACCGTTGTAAATTTTCAGTCCAAATTCATCAGCTAGCTCTGCGGCAACGGTAGTCTTACCAACCGCGGGCCAACCTGAAACAATTATCGAAAATGGTTGTAACTTCTTATGATTCCCCTCGTGCACCGCACTACTAACATCGACATGCCTGTCATGGATAAATTCATTCACTTTCGGATTTCTTAAGTTCAATTTCCTGTAAGGCTAGGCATAGACGTCTTGGTTATTTTGGAAATTATACCGCTACACGCAAACGATGTAATTAGAAACCAGCCCCATAGAAAAATCTCCCCGGGTATAGAACAAGAACCTTTTGGTTGGCCATCAGTGTCAACCTGCTGATCATTCTTAACATTATCTTCACTGCACGTAATATACGGAATTTGGATGGGAGATAGTCCAGCAGTGGAACCAAATATGGCAGGAAACACGAAAATCCAGATTAACAGCGAGGGCATCATATAGATGAGCATGGGCCGCATCTGTTGCTGTTGCATTTCCATAGTCATCTTATTCACTGAAGACTGCTTCTTTTTCAGCTCCTCAACTCGAACTTTATCGCGTTTCTTGATAGCATCCGTATACTGTTTTCGCCACTCGTTGGTTTCTTTCATAACTCTATGCATCTTGTCAATATCTGTAGTCCGCTTCCTAAGCATAGCCATTGCAAAGTTCATTCCTACGGCAATTAGCGCAGACACAATTAGTGCAGATACCATATCAGGGAAGAGAGGATTTTTTGTGTAGTGAGGGGTTAAACCAGGCAGCTGCATGATGAGAGAGTCGATAATGCTTTGGTATATCAATTTCTCCCACTCTTCACTGAAATTACTTCTACTAATTCACTGACAGCATCATCTAATTTATCCCTATGGTTGAATATGATCTTAAAAGGAGCGCCGGTCAACACAGAGGATGTTGCTATCATTATGGTTGCTACCTCCAGATCATTCTTGATACCGTCAATAGAAATTAAATCCCTATTTCTTGTATCATCTTGCGTCCTTCGAGCAAAAATTTCTTCAGGATCTGCAGAAATCAGGATCAATTGGGTAGGAGACAGAATATCCAGAAGATTTTGCGGCATACCCGGATACCGGCCTTCACTAGTATTAATAAACAGATGGGTATCGATTACAATTTTGGCACTTCGTTCACCACTGATGTCCTTGGCTGTCATTTCTTGAAGTAGACGCTGGGTTCTTACTGATAATTTTCGCATTTCATCCCTGTTTTTAACGCCCAGCTTCTTCGCCTCCTCTAACATCAACGAACCGAACACAATTACCTGAATATTTAACCCGGATTGGTTCAAAAGCTCAACAGCTTTGGTAATGACCGTCGTCTTTCCTACTCCTGGCACACCAACTACAACCACCCTAGTATTGCTATGAATGTTATTTCCTTCCAAGTAAGGCCGCCAATTTTGGCATATGAACATCAACCTGTTCACGTACAAGCAAGTTGTAGTAATTTACTAGGATATCTACCATCAACAGAATCCCTATTCCTGAGCCAAATACGTTCAGTACATCCGAAATTGATGCAAGTAGTCCTACTGTTACGCCTCCAATAATGGTTACTGACGGGATATAACGATTTAGCAATGCTTCAACCGATCCCTCAGAACGTCTGAACCCGGGTACTTGTACGTCGGCGTCAAGTAGGTTCTTAGCTGCAGCTTTAGGTGACAAACCGCCAAGTTCAACCCATAATTTCCCGAAAATTGTTACGATGGTGGTGAGGAATAAGACATACGCTACCGCTCGCACGGGGTCTTGAGCTGCCGCTTCAAAGCTCCTTGGAGGGGTAGTGTAATATAACAATCCTCCTGTGGGACTCTGGGGATTCTCAGGATCATACTGCGCTACATAGTTGAATGCAGGGTTGGAATTCTGAGGATTATAGTTTGCCCACATCATTTGGCCAATGAATACAGCATTGGCCAGCAGCGCTGACGCAAGTATAACTGGTATGTTTGAAGTATACAGCAGCTTGATAGGATAAACCGCCTTAAACCCTCTATATTTCGTTGACACAATAGGGATATCTATGTGAATTCCTTGAACATATACCAATAGTGCAAGTATCAGACTTGTAACTATGAGGCCAAAGATGCTGGGTAGTTGTCCTGACCTGAATATTGCGTCTTGAAAATCACCGTTCATAGCCGACTCTATCATGAAAGGAAATATACCCACACTTCCACCATCGGGGGCTGGAATAGGACTGAATACCGCCCACCATATACCCTGAGCAACTCCTGCCATTATGAAAAGACTAATACCCGAGCCTAATCCCCATCCCTTTTGCACCAACTCATCTAGCAGCATGACTATCATGCTAGCACCTATCAACTGAGCAATGACGATTGCGACAAATTCGGGTTGGGCTACTAACCCTCCATAAACGCTTGCACCATAAAGTGTACCTTCCGCACAAATAACTATAATCGTTACAAGTTTTGTCGCAGAAGTAAACAAGGCCCTATCATCAGGGTTTTTGAAGTTGAGCTTTATCAGCTCAGATCCCTTAAGAAGTTGCATTAATAGACCAGCTGTGACTATGGGTCCGATGCCCAACTCCAATAATGTTCCCTGCTGAGCAGCGAAAATTACTCTAGCGAAGGCGAGAAAATCAAATGCAGGATCATCTGTGACACCATAAAGTGGGACTTGACCCATAACAAGGTAGATAAGGAGAGCGATACCACACCATACAAATTTCTCAGTAAGAGTTAATTTTTTCTTGGGCTTTTCGACTTGAGGTATATAAGTAGAAACGCGCTTTATGACGCGCCGAAGTATATTTTCACTACTTTGAACCGATTTTTTCATTCAGAACTATTTCGCCTCCTGCCAATTCGATCTTTTGTTTTGCAGTTGCAGAAACTTTGGCCACCTGTATTACAATAGGCTTCAGGAGCGTTCCTCCTCCCAAGAGCTTGTCATAACCAATAGATCTCAGATCTAGCATTAGCTTGCCTTGTTCGTTAGTACTGCCGACCCGGGCTGCCAAATCATTTACGTCTCTTAAATTAATCCACCTGGTTAATCTATTTTTCCGCATAGATTTTGTAGATTCATGTCCAAAATGATCAGGTTCATCAATGACGGTCCTGATCCAGAAGTGTTTGTGTTTTCCCGCACCGCCAATTCCACCTCGGCTACCAGATTGCCTATGCTGTCCTATCTGTCCCCAGCCGCAATACCTACTCCCCCTCTGTCTTCGACTCTTTCTTAATCTGGTAGCCATAATCAGTTACTTCTCTCCTACGTTCAAACTCAACGTCTTGGTGTTGGAAATGGGTCTAACCTTAAATAAGTCTTGCTCCGTGTCTCTCTCACATCATTTTCTTAACAAGATCGATCAATAATTTATTCTCTCCAAGGATTCCATTTTGACTTGACTGCTTCTTGATAGATTTCTTAAACCCGCCTCGAGGTGGATTCAATGCAAACCAAGGTTTTATACCGCTGAGTTTGGAGAATACTACTGCATCATTGGCTATATCAGAGGCAAGTTTGTCCAAATTGCCATACTCCTTTGGTAAGTCAGATTCTTTCAAAGATTGTGATGCTGTCCTCCTACCTTTCTTATCTAAAAGATCTTTAACTGTTTCATTGTCGACGCGACACCACGCAACAAGCTGCCTTATTTTATCTAGCATGCCAGAGTATTCGGTACTTTCTGGCAAAATCGTTGCTCTGAATTTCTTTGCAAGATTAAGGCTCTCTAAGGTGGTATCAGCCCAGTATGGAACATTAACAGTACCACGCATCCTTACAACCAAATAAGCCATTACTCTAGTTGCACATCCTTATCCTTTACTATAAGTGCTCCGCAAAGCGTCAAATATAGCCTTGGTGGTCGAAGACATTGTACTGGTTGACCCAAATGATTTTGTCCACGCGTCAGTTAGTCCAGCTAACTTTAGGAGACTCCGTATATTCTCGCCCGCAACCAAACCAAGGCCTCTAGGTCCAGGAATTATTTCAATAGTTACACTACCGCCTCTGCCTGTCACTTTGAAGGGAACTGAATGCGTTTGATTACATCGACACTCCCAACTTCCACATCCTCGCTTAACCGGAATGACGTTCAAGTAGGCCGTATTAGTAGCTTTATCAATTGCAATTCGCATCTGAGATGCCTTACCCTTTCCTATCCCAAACCATCCTGCCTCGTTGCCTACTGCTACGACAGCATTGAATCTAGTCATCTCTCCCGCATCTGTCTGCTTCTGCACAATACCTACATAAACAACCTGACTTCGAATGTCTGGAAGCAGACGTTTTATAATTTCTGATTCTTGTATCCTAAGTCCATTTTCGTAGACTTCGTCCATCGAGTTAATCTTTCCACTGGCCACCAGCAGGCCCAAGGATGTCCTAGGTATCCACTCAGAATGCTGCTGATTTTGTCGACTCATTTCAATTTACTCCAAGTCACTTTTCCTCGATCGCAACATTAGTAGTTAGCCCATTTGAAGAAGCAATGGCCTCCTTAACTTTTTGTACGTAACTACTATACTGAGTGGGATCGAAATTATTAGCTATTAATCTTGAAAAGTGACTATTGTAAGCGTCCTTATTCTCATCTTGCAGAATTCTGGCATATTCTGCGATGTGATTCCCCACTAAGCGTTCCTCGGGCGGAAATGAGGAATCCGATGCAGGAACTTTCATCCCTGAATCAATTATACCCTTAAGACATGCAGCAACTCTAGACGTAAATGGGTTCTTTCCTGTATACAGGATCGCCTCGTTTACACCCTTTCTCAACGACTTCTTCCCCAACAATAAACCTGTTAAGTAACATGCGGGCAGAGAATTCAAAGAACCATTCCAACCGAATCTAGTAAGTTCTCTGCTATGTGACGAAGTTATAGTAACATCCCCCTTTGCCATGGGGTACGCTATCTGAGCTTGAACATTCTCGTCACTAACGGTTATAGTAACAAATCTTCTTCTTGAGAGAAGGAGAGCAGCCCTCTTCCTGTAATTTGTTCGACCATTTCTAATCCTCTTGAGCGTAGCAATGTAACCCATTATATTTTCATCTTACACCCTTTCACGTAATTATAACCAACGAATGAAAAGCCTTTATAAACGTTTTAGAAGATTAGATTCGCCTTGATCTAGCTGTAGGTGAGTGAGTGGGGAGCAGATCATCTTTTCTGTTATGTCTCAATGAAAGCCTCTTACAGATCAGAGAAGCAAAGGCACCAGCACCTATGCCGTTATCAATATTCATGACGGCCAAGCCGAATGTACAGGTCTGCAACATGGATATCAATGCTCCGATACCACCAGATCCCATGCCGTAGCCGATTGAAGTAGGTACTCCTATGACGGGAACATCCACTAAAGCTGATATAACTGATGGAAGAGCACCTTCCATTCCAGCGACTACCACGACGGCTTCTACGTTTTTTTCCATCATTCCCTTTAGAGCGGGAAGTAACCTGTGCATACCAGCTATACCAACGTCGAAGTACGTATTACTGGCGCAGCCCATAGCTTTGGCCATCATTCTTGCCTCTTCAGCGATAGGTATATCTGATGTCCCAGCACAAATAACCCCAATCGGAGGAATATTCTCGTTGAATGTGAGTCCTCGGGCCGATACCAAAATGGTCGTCCCACGCACTGCAGTCTCAACCACATATCCTTCGAGTCTCAATTGAGCAGAGAGTTTTGCGTAGACTTCCTCAGGTACCTTACTAATGAGAGCCAGGCCTGTTTGCTTCAACGTATTTAGGGTAATTCCATGCAGATCATTGTATTGCTTATCTAATGCAAGGATAACCTCTGGACAACCCTTTCTCATCTCCCTCTGTACGTCAAGACGTGCTATGTTCTCTCCTACGTATCCGATGTTCTCTAAAGAAATCTCTCTTCGAATTTCGTTAATCCCAATCTCGCCATTAGAGTATTTTTTCAACAACTGGCCCAGATCCATTCGTAACCAATGAACCTCTCGATGATAAAAGCATTACATATGAAGCTCAGTAATTGCAGTTCTAACGCTTGCTACTCCTCTATCAAATATCTCTCTTTCCGAACTGTCGAGCCTTAATTCAACTATTTTCTCAATGCCATTTATACCGAGTACTGCTGGAACCCCAAGACAAACATTTGAAGCACCATATTCCCCTTCTAAAAGAGCAGACATCGGCATAAGGCTTTTTCTATCTCTTACAATAGATTCAATCATTGCTGCGATCGCATTACCCGGGGCGTGAATTGTTGCACCTTTTAGCGATATAACTTCAGCGGCGATCTTCCTCGTAGATTCCAAGGCGGTCATGATTTGCTCAGGTGACAAGAATGTGGTTAGCGGGATTCCCGATATCGAAGAAAATTTAGGAAGAGGCAGCATGTTTTCGCCATGTTCTCCGATCACCATCGCGCTAATAGAGCCTCTTGAAAACCCAGTTGTTTCGTGAATAAAACTTTTGAACCTCGAAAGATCAAGCATATTGCCCATTCCCATAACCCTATTCTTGTCTGTCCCAAGAAGTTTTAAAGTCAAATAGGTCATGGGGTCAACAGGATTTGTGATTACGATCACAATTGCTCGACTAGCCAACGAACGTATCTTGGTCGCAATATCTTTAATGATATTCGCGTTTGTAGTCAACAGGTCCATTCTAGTCATTCCAGGCTTCCTTCCCACCCCGGCCACCAATACGATAATGTCAGAGCCTTTCAAATCCTCGTACTCGTTTGAACCTCTTACTCTACAATCGATGCCAAGTTCAGACAATTGATGATTTATGTCCATAGCCTCTCCTTGGGGAAGTCCCTTTATGATATCCAATAAAAGAACATCGCCCAACTTTCGAAGACAAGCGTTCAATGCAGCAGAAGCTCCGACTTTGCCCGACCCGACAACGGTGATATTCATACTTTTCAAAAATACGCCCCGTGTCGCTAATAAAAGTCTTCTAGTTTGGTCCTAAAATCATTGACATAACTACAAATTAAATATGTATCTGATCTATTATCTGAGTTAGTCCTTGCCAGGAACTGCTGTGTTTGATTCACAAATATCAGGTATTTCAGGTGATATGTTTCTTTCATCACTTATAGACGCAGGGGCGGACAAGAAACTGGTTCTTGACTCAATCTATGCCTGCGAAGGATTCCTGGAAGGTGCGAGGATTTTGGAGGCGAATTTTGAAAAGGTAACGTCTAAGGGGATCAAGGCAACACGATTCTTTCTCAAATATACAGATAGTAAAACCAGTAGAACAGGGAGTGAACTTATAAAAGCGACCTCTCGATGCTGTAGACAATTAGATTTAGATCATCAAACTAGACTATTTATTCAGAATTCTATGCAAACTTTAGTTGCAGCTGAATCTAAAATTCACGGTCAGAGTACTAGGACTGTCCACCTCCACGAAGCATCAAATATCGACACACTAGTCGATTTAGTAGGATCAGGAATTGCTGCCAACTGCCTCAATCTATTTTCGTCGAGAGTCTACTCTACACCGATTGCAACTGGAAGTGGGCTAATACATTTCTCTCATGGAATTGTTCAGAATCCAACCAACGCGGTATTACAGATCTTTTTGGGCAGACCATTTATTCTTACAGCTGGGTACTCTGATACCGAAACAACTACTCCGACTGGTGCGGCGCTACTCTCTAATCTTTGTATAGGGAGTGTAAACAGATATCCAGATCTCCAACCGGTAAGAATCGGATTCGGTGCGGGTTCTAAAGATCTTGGACAAATTGCAAATGTGACGAGATTTGTAATGGGAAATTCCCGTCAATCATTCAAGTATGGAAGAGACACCGTTGTTGTATTGGAAACAACTGTAGACGATATAACAGGAGAGAGTTTAGGAGCCCTAATAGAACATTTAAGTAAAAATGGGATAAAGGATGTAACTGTTATACCCGGCGTATCGAAGAAGAACAGACCGAACCATACAATAAGGATCATAACAGATAACAGCCAGATAGATACTACTTTGGATTTTCTTTTTGAAGAGACCGGAACTTTAGGCGTACGGATTCAAGAAATGAGCAGGATAGTATTGGATAGAGATGTAATCACCATGAAAATCAAGATATTAAACGACGAATTTATCATACGCGTGAAGGTTTCTAAAGATTCTAGCGGAATGGTAGTGAATGTTAAACCAGAGTTTGATGATATCAGGAAAATTTCCAAGTCCCTAAGAATACCTTTAAGAGTGGCAAATCAGATAGCCTTGTCTGAGATTCAAACTAGGGTTGGACATCAATTTTATTCGCGAACTTGACGGGTCAGGTCAAAAATACGATCTGTTGCTCAGATGGTTCAGCACGATCAATGAAAATGTAATAGTTGCCCTCTCTGGTGGAGTAGATAGTGCTGTCGTAGCATTGGCTGCTCAGATGCGATTAGGCCAGAAAGCCATGGCGGTGACAGCGAATTGTGCAACTACCTCGGAGGAGGAATTAAAAAGTGCCATCATGGTAGCTAAGGAGCTAGGGATTAAGCATGAAATAGTAGAGTATGATGTGGTTATGAATCAAGATTTCGCAAGAAACGACAATGCTCGGTGTTATCACTGTCGAAAGGACCTGGCACTCCATCTTCTTTCCAAAGGAAAAGAAACAGGAGCCAGGAGTATTGTTGATGGAACACACGTAGATGATTTAGGAGATCATAGACCCGGAATTATAGCATTGCAGGAGGCGGGTGTAAGACATCCTTTACTTGAAGTTGGCCTAAATAAGTCCGATATTCGAAAAATCGCAGAATACTTCAAACTCTCTGTCTCCAATAAACCAGCAAATTCTTGTTTAGCCTCTAGAATCCCGCATGGAAAGGAAATAACTTATTCTCTGATTTCTAGGATTGAAAAGGCCGAATCCATAATAAAGACGATCTTTGGAGTAGAACAAGTCAGAGTAAGAGATCATGGTGAAATTGCACGGATTGAGGTGGCAAATATTGAACTCCATAGGTTATTTGACGTCAAAAAACTGGGAGAAGCCGACCAATTAATCAAAGAACTTGGCTTTAGATACGTTTCTGTCGATATGAAAGGATACAGACAAGGAAGCCTAGTTAGAGTGAAATAGGACAACAGGGAAGGTGAAGTTGACAATGAATGACCGTGACTTGATCTACTTCGACAACGCTGCTACTACCCCTGTTCTTTCTGAAGTGATCCAAGAAATGGTTCCTTATCTTGGAAATCATTATGGAAATCCGTCCTCACAGCATTCGTTTGGCTTCAGCACTTCAAGAGCAATCGAGAAAGCTCGTAGTCATGTAGCTCACCTTGTAGGAAGCAGTCCTAATGAAATAACGTTTACATCTGGTGGAACAGAGGCAAATAATCTAGCCATTAAGGGCAGTATATCTAAACTAGGTATCAACAACGATAACAAGGGTACTGTTCTCATTTCAAGTAGCATAGAACACGACTCAGTACTTCAACCTTTCAAGTCATTAGAAGCTCAGGGATTCGATCTTAAATTTGTGGGAGTTAATAGGGAAGGAATCGTTAAGCAGGAATCTTTGCTTGAAATCCTAAGAAAAGATAAGGTAATGCTCGTAAGTATTATGTTGGCTAATAATGAAGTGGGGACCATTCAGCCAATTCGGGAATTAGCAAAAATAACTCATGAAAATTCCGAAGCCATCTTCCATTGTGATGCTGTCCAAGCTTTGGGGAAAATTCCAATTGATGTCAAGCGCCTTGGTGTGGATTTGTTATCGCTATCTTCCCATAAAATATACGGACCTAAAGGGGTAGGTGGTTTATATGCCCGTGACCGGGACCAGTTGATCCCTTTGATCGACGGCGGGGGTCAAGAAAAGTCCTTGAGATCGGGAACTGAAAATGTATATGGTATAGTTGGGTTTGGCGAGGCCTGCAAGTTCGCTAAAGCGAACCTGCTTGAAAATTGGAGTAATGTTAAGAACCTCAGAAACTATCTCATTGATCGGGTATTATCCACAATACCTAGATGCAATGTCAACGGTTCGATAAACCAAAGACTACCCAATAATGCTCATTTTAGCTTTCCTGGGGTTAAAGGAGAAGACATCATTGTAAAACTGAATGAGCACGGGATTGCGGCGTCTACGGGTGCAGCATGCTCTTCCAATGAAGCTAAGCCTTCTCATGTACTCAAAGCAATGGGGTTATCCCTGTTGGAAGTTGAAGGTTCTCTTCGGTTTACTTTGGGTCTTCAGAATACAATGTATGAGGTTGAAAGGGTAGTTTTGGCTTTGGAAGGGACAATTAAGGAGCTTCGCAGACATTCCGGCTTTCGAAATAACTGATACTCCGAAATTAATTTATTGTCCTAAAGTATAGTCTGATCCATGTCTTCTACATCATCAACAGTTTCAGTTCCCCAGACAGGACAAGAAGCGCCGGGCTTTAGTCTGCCTGATGTTGAAATGAAAAGTCGCAGTCTTGAAGAATTTAGAGGCAAGAAGCTTGTTCTCGCTTTTTTTCCCGCCGCAGAATCACCTGTATGCACTACTGAGATGTGTGCGCTAAGAGACTCACTAGGAATGCTGAAATCCCTTGGAGCCCAAGTTGTTGGTATCTCTGTAGACGGCCCGTTTGCTAACAAGATTTTCACGGAGAACAGACATCTTAATTTTCCGATCCTTAGCGACTACAAGCGCGAAGTCATAAACAAATATGGCATAGTAATGGCCAACCTGGGTTCTTTAGAGGGTTATAGGGCTGCGAAACGTTCAGTGTTCGTGCTGGATGAAAGGGGTATAGTTAAGTATAGCTGGGTATCTGACAATCCGCTGGTAGAGCCAAATTACAATGAGATAAGATCTGCTTTGGAAAAATAGCTAGTTAGCTTTACTTTATTAGTTAAGGTTTGCAATAGGCAAAGGTACGAGCTCTAAGTAGCGGATACAAAACGGAAGTGAATTAATGTTACCTTTTTTAAATACTACTCTATAACAGCAATGACATCATTTCTGGATACAGTGCTTCCCTGTTTAACTTTTATTTCTTTTATCTTGCCATCTTTATGGGATTTTACTGCCACCTGCATTTTCATGGATTCCAGTACTACGATGGAGTCCCCTTTGTTTACCGAGTCACCTTGCTTTCCCAATAGGCTAACAACTCTTCCAGGTATCTGACTGGTCAAATTGTTTACTCCAGCAGTCTGTGAGATCTTAGACAACGACTTTCCCAAAACTTCTGACAGTTTAGAATGCTTATTTATTTTCATTTCAGTTCCATCTATTAACAGCTTCACCTCAGAGGTACTAGAGTTGAGTATCTTCGCAGAGTGGTAAGAGTTGTCTATCATAAATTCAAGAATATTTGCAGAAAACCGCAGGACCTTGAGACGGTAATCTCTCTGGTTTATCTTGACCATGGCCTCAGATTCGCCGAGGGTACTGACTAACTCTGCGTTCACGAGCTGTTCTAGATGCGCTATCTTAAACTCCATCAAAAGTTCCCTCTCTGTCTGTTCCATGCTGACATGTGTTCGGAGGGCCGAACATCACCCCCTCTGACCGAAGGCGTCCGCATAAATTCTGAATAAAGCAAAAGTGCAGCGAGAGCAGGAATCTGGGTCTGAGATGTCAAGCCCCGAGTATCCTTAATAAGCATATCCAAGAGTGCATATCGTTCTAGATAATCAGTTGACAACTCTCCTTTTATGAAATGTTCCTCCTTCATTATCGTTTTGAAAAGAGGTATGGTTGTGTTCACACCTTCGACTTCAAATTCGTTTAATGCGTTAATCATCCGCCTTCTAGCTTCTTCGAAATGGTTGCCCCAGGTAATGAGCTTTGCCACTAAGGAATCATAATATCCGGATACAATACAACCAGGGTATAGATATGAATCCACGCGTACACCGGGCCCGTAAGGTAGATTGCATGAAGGAACTAATCCGATGGAAGGCGAGAATTCGTTGAACGGGTCTTCTGCATTTATACGGCATTCAATAGCTGCTCCTCTTAGTTCCAACTCTTCCTGCTTGAATGGGATTTTTTCTCCTTGTGCTATCGAAATTTGCAATTTCACAAGATCTAACCCTGTTACAAATTCAGTGACTGGATGTTCCACTTGTAGCCTGGAATTGATTTCTATAAAGTAGAAATTTCCCTTGTTGTCCCTTAAAAATTCTGCCGTCCCCGCATTAACGTAATCTACGGCATCGACAGCTCTAACTGCGATTTCTCCTATTTTATTGCGAGTTTTAGCATCAAGAACGGGAGAAGGAGACATTTCGATGAGCTTCTGGTGTCTTCTTTGTATAGAACATTCGCGCTCGAATAAGTGTCTGCTGTTACCATAAGTATCGCGAATAAGTTGATATTCAATATGGCGGATGCCCTCAAGGCATTTTTCAACATACAGTGCAGCCTTCCCAAATGCCGCTTTTGATTCGGCGGAGGCCATTTCGTATTCTTGCCGCAGTTCTTTTTCATCCTTGGCCAAGCGAATCCCTCTCCCCCCACCACCAAATGCAGATTTGAGGAGAACAGGAAATCCAGAATCTTTTGCTATTGCAACGGCTTCGTCAAGATCCTCCACCACGCCGTCACTACCAGGGACTAATGGTACTCCGGCTTCTTTCATCACCTCTTTACACTTCATCTTGTCACCGGTGACTTCCATAGCCTCACTTCCAGGCCCAATGAATATTATTCCGTTCTTCTTGCAAGTCTTTGCAAATCCTTCGTTCTCGGACAAAAACCCATATCCTGGATGTATAGCATCTGACCCTGATTGCTTTGCGATCTCAATAATTCGCTTCATATTCAGATAACTTTCTGTAGCCGCTGCTGGTCCGACGCTGTATGCTTCGTCGGCTCTTTTTACATGCACTGAGCGCGTGTCTTCATCAGAAAATACTGCAACGGATTTTATTCCCAGTTCTTTGCATGCACGGACAACTCTTAGAGCAATCTCACCTCTATTTGCAATCAGAATTTTGCTTATTGCCTTAGTCGTAATTTATCCACCTCTATAAATTTATGTTCCCATGTTTCTTCCAAGGATGTGTCTCTCTTTTGGTGGATAATGTATCAAGCGCGCGAATAATCATAGGTCTAGTTTCCATTGGATCGATTACCAAATCAATAATTCCCTTCTCTGCTGCGATATAGGGATTGGCGAACTTTTCTCTGTATTCTTTTGCAAGAGCCTTCTTGGTTTTCGCCAAGTCCTCAGATTTTTTGAGATCTCGGCGATGGATTATCATTATTGCAGCCTCGGGTCCGAGAACGGCAATTTCAGCAGTAGGCCAAGCAAAGTTCATATCAGCTCTAAGGTTCTTGCTCCCCATGGCAATGTAAGCGCCGCCGTAGGCTTTTCCTATTATGCATGTGATCTTAGGTACAGATGCCTCACAATAAGAGTACAGCAACTTGCTCCCATGCCGAATTATCCCATTGTGTTCTTGATCGGTTCCAGGTAGGTAACCAGGAGTATCTACCAAGGTAACAATAGGAATGTTGTAGCAATCACAAAATCTAATGAACCTCGCAGCTTTATTGGAAGAATGAATATCCAATGCTCCAGCAAGATACAATGGCTGGTTAGCAACAATTCCTACGGATCTTCCGCTCATTCTTGCAAAGCCTACAAGAACGTTCTCCGCGAAGAGTTCGTGTATCTCAAAAAAATCTCCATCATCAACGATTGATTTGACTATTTCCTTCATATCATATTGCTCATACGGATTTTCAGGGAGTATAGATGCAAGGGCAGAATCAATCCGATTTGGATCATCTCCTGTTTTAACTATTGGAGGAAATTCGCTATTGTTTTGTGGGATAAAGGAAAGGAGTTTTTTTATCTTATCAATGCATGCATATTCGTCTTTTGCTACAAAATGAGCAACCCCAGACTTACTGGCATGTGTTATTGCACCTCCTAGCTCCTCAAATGAAACCTCCTGCCCCAATACCTCATGGACTACTTCAGGTCCCGTAACAAACATTTGCCCTATCTGTTCCACCATAATTACAAAGTCAGTCATGGCAGGAGAATAAACTGCACCCCCAGCACAGGGACCTATACTGGCAGTTATCTGGGGGATAATTCCCGATGCGAGGGTGTTCCGATAGAAGATATCCCCATAACCATCTAAACTCATTACACCTTCTTGTATTCTTGCTCCTCCTGAATCCAGAATTCCTATGATAGGGACACCGACCTTAAGAGCATGATCCATAACTTTGACGATCTTTTTTCCTGCCATCTCACCTAGCGAGCCTCCTAGCACTGTAAAGTCGTAAACGTAAACAAACACCTTTCGTCCATCAACTGTGCCGAAACCAGTCAATACCCCATCTCCAAAATACGTCTTACTCGAAGGATCATCATTCCTGTGGGTTACATACTTGTCAATTTCGACGAAAGAATCCTCATCTAATAGAAGGCTAATTCTTTCTCTCGCTGTTAGTTTACCCTTGGAATGTTGGGCGGAGATCCTCTCTGGCCCGCCACCTTCCTCAGACAGCTTCTTGATATGATATAACTTTTTTATCTTCTCCTCGTGCATGACCTGAGTCATATGCCAAGAATTAGGTATATAAATAATTACGAGGGTCTCTTATTCGTTTATAAGGAGATTTTCGTTTGTCAGAGATCCGCAGCCCGGCGTCCTAGAAGACCATATATGATGATAAGTTTGACTAAAAATTCAGCATATTTAACATACCAGATAGCTTTACAAAGGCGAGCAAAATTCTCATTCCCTAAGTCCTGATCTTCCGCCTTTCGCCCGCCGAAAATAATTCATTCCCAAGTTATAATTTTCAAATAAAGCTTCAAGTGTTTGTATTTCGTCCGCCAATCTCTGTACCTGAGATTTGTCCGAGTCTTTTGTCTTTTTCAAGTATTCTAACTTTTCAAGTTTTTCTTGGATAAGCCTTGTCACATTCTTCTCGTACTCGCTAGACATTTCCGCTTGAAGATAAAATAGGCGCTGGAATAATAAACCTTCTTAATAATAATAGAAAGGTGTTACCTTCATTTTCTATGTAGGTCGTTCAATGTTAGATTTTTCTGTAGCAATGCGTAGAGATCTCTCTTATTCAATTCATTGAACCAATATTGATTGTAATGGTTGACGTACAGGAAAAGGAATTCTAAGAACGGTTTATAGATATACTCATGCGGGAGCATATCAAGAGCGATTTTTGCCTCGTCCAAGTAGGTTGAGCTTTTTCTCATCGTGAGTTCGAATGCTTTCTGTACGTCCCCAGTGATAATGCTGTAGTACAGCGGCCAAGATGGAATCTTTATAGATCCGTTTCTGATCGCATCCTGGATCTCGTTTCCACAGCCTACAGCTTCACTGGCCTTTGCCATACCCAAATGATAGATTTCACCAAGTGGTTTCCTATCAAGAGCCATATTTCTAGCCGCGGTGCCCATAATAGCTCGATACTTCTTGTAGCAACCCATCATATTCTCATCTGTGACAGATTCAGGCTTCGCTTTGAGTCTCAGATCAATGTACTGTCCAACCCTAGCATCCTTGAAGCCTTCCTCAAATGATCTAAGTACTGCGTCTCCTCCGACGGAAATCTTTTGTCTTGCAACCTCAAGTATATACGGGTTCATTAGCTTGTAATCGTCCAAATAATCCAAGTCCTCATCCCTGTCAATTATTCTGTCCATGGGTTCGCTAAGATCAATCGCGATAATGTGTCCATCTATGATTGTAGTTCTAACCTCAGAACTAATGCTTTCTTGAAAGTATGCAGCTGCCCCATCAAACAATGCATTTAGAACAGGGAAGGTCATTAAGACAAAATTGGAATTTAGAATACGCTCCACTCTGTCTGCAAGAATTTCAGGTCGAGAAATTCTCGCCATGACATCTTGTATTTTAGAGTCGTCAAGAACCATCTCTGAAGATCCTATTTCTTCTGAGAATTTTCTAAGAGAACCAGACGGATTTTGGTCAGAGATGATTAGCTTGTGTATTGATAACAAGTATCGTTTGGTAAAGTCCTGAAATTGTTCTTCAGTTTCACGGCTATATTTACTAAACTGCTTGTAACCTTTTTCTCTCAACAGAGCTTGCTTGATAATATCCCGTCCTGCCCCAGTACTTAATAGGGTGCTTTTCTTGAATAGGAATTCATCTTTACCATTCATTTATATTGATTTTCACTGGATCCTTGTTATTTAAGTTTCAGCCTAAATACTCAATCGTACATGCAATCTTGGAAAGTGCTACTTTTCTGTACGCACTGACGCAATAGGCTATCGTGATGCCATTGCTACTCTTTCTTGCTCGTTCTTCTTTTTTATAGCGTGACTGGCCATTTCATTTTCAGAAGCTAAAATAAGTTCTTTCGCAAGAGCTTCCTCTATGGCTTGTAGATTAGAATAAGTTGATTCTCTAACCCCCTCAGCTATAAAACGAAGTGCAAGATCAACACGCCTTAGAGGGGCCACGTCAACGGAAACGTGGTAGACCACCCCTCCGTAAACGATCCTGGTAGTGTCTTCATTAGGAGATGCGTTCTCTACAGCTTTCACAAATACCTCTAGTGGATTCTTGCCTGTTTCTAGGTATATTATCTCAAAAGCAGTTTTTAACACGTTCAAAGATTTTGCTTTCTTACCTCCCATCCGGCCGGTATTTTTCGCATATCTTTTTCCAAAATGCATCAACTTGTTGGCGAGTCTTTCCACAATGTTAACCTCAGATTTTTTCAATCGTTGATGTTCATGTCGTCCGAAGGTGATGGGAATAACGGAGGGTTTTAACGATATTACTTTCTGAAGGCCAATATCGCCGATCTCTAACTTTCTTGTGTCCCACTTATTAAATAAAAGCAGATTTGCTTGTTCCTTTCCACTCATTTCAACTACCTTCGTGGTTTCTCCTTTCGTCCTAGGACTAGCTCATTAAGGGACACGCCATTTACTTTGAAGACCCTCCATCTCACTCCAGGAATATCACCCATTGCTCCTCCCATCGAACCTCCAATCCCTTCGAGCATCACCTCATCATGCTCATCTACGAAATTCAAGGCCCCATCCTTCGGTAAAAATGCGGTAATGGTTTTTCCATTCTTTATCAATTGAACTCGAACGCATTTCCTCACAGCTGAGTTAGGCTGTTTTGATTCTATTCCGACTTTTTCAAGAACAATTCCTTTTGCCTGAGGAGCCCCTTCAAGAGGGTTAGCTTTCTTGTCCAGCATCAACATTCGCCTCTTGTAATACTTGTTCGACCAGCGTGCCCGCTTTCTCTTTGTCTTGAGCACACGCCCCGCGAACAAACCTAAAGGTGATTTGGCCAACTAATCCATAACCTCGTTTCCAATCATTCTTTCAGATGCACTTGTTATCAGAACATTGGATATTTGAAAGTACCTCTTTGCCAACAATCGGGCCTTCTCAGCATTCCTTCCTTCCTTTCCCACAACTACGCCTTTTCGCTTTATATCTACTGTAACTACTGCTTGCTTGGAGCCGTCTGCTCTCTGGGTAATTTTTACATCATTTACCATCTGAGGGTTCAGTATATTGCGGACGAAATCGCTCGCATCATCAGAGTATTCGACTAGTTCTACTTTTCTGGCTACAACATTTTGTAGTTGTCGTATAGTCGCACCTCCCTTCCCTATGGCAAGGCCCATCTGGCCTTTATTGACAATAAAAATAACACGATCCATCTTATCGTCAACTACACAATCCCTAGCAGTTACACTTGTGATACTCTGAAAAAGAGACATAAGCCGCAATTCATCCGAAGTCAATTTGATTTTTTCAGTCAAATCTTAAATCCTCTTATTACTATAAGTACAAAAAAACCATACACGCAATTTTACGAATCATGCATCTGATTCATTATCGCCAATTTAAGTCTTCCATGTCATGACATGGCTGACGCTGCTAGCCAAAAGTATATGGTGTTGAATAACCCGCACGATCTAACCACCAAAATGCAATTTGTACCTGTGCAACTGGAACTAATTCACTTTTCAGAAAGGATATTTCGAATTTCCTCTTCAGTTCCTGTCCGAATAGATAGCACTGATATCCTATGTGGCCTGTTGCAAGCTCTTCCCAGCATCACCGATGTCCCATGAAATTTAAGCACCGGGATACCATTAGATTTTGCCTGATCTTCTATATCGCTTCTATTCCTATCACTAACCGAATTCGATACAAGAATGAGCTTTGATCCTTTGGCAAACCTCATTATCTCTTTAGTTCCTTTCTTGTACTTGCCACTTGCGACTGCTTCCTTAATCAGCTTCTCTAGCGCTTTCATCAGCACTCTCCTCCTTTACTTTCATATAAAGATCAACCATGCCAGTACCAACTGGTACAGTAGCTCCTACTATAACGTTTTCTGTGACCCCCCTCAAGGTCTCCACCTGCCCCTCAAGAGAAGCCCTCGCTATGGTGGGAACTGTAATTTCAAACGCTGCGCGTGCTAGTACGGAGGTCTTTGTCCCTGCAATACCATGTCTTCCTATCTGTTGAAGGTACCCTTTGGATGACATTAAATCAGCCACTAACATGATATGACGGAGATCTACTTCCAGCCCCTGCTCTTCCAAAGTGTTTGTGATTTCCTTTACTAATGCCGTTCTCGCAGCCTCTATTCCTAGCGTCTGCCAAATCTCATAAACATTATTAGTTGACACCCTTCGAGTGTCTACACCAGGGATCTGTACCACCTTGGATAGGTTCGACCCTGACGTTTGTATGACCCATTCTTCATCTTGTTTTACGATGGTAACTCTTTCTATATCAGGCACACCCTTTACCCTTGCGTTCAAAAGTTTATTCTTCAACGTCAAGATCGTCTGGGCGTCTGGGTCATCAGGAATGGAGACTCGTATATGATAGGGCTTATCTTTCATACTAATGTCGTATCTCTTCTTTGAACCCTTCAGTACCTCAAATACCTGTTCAAGTTCACATCCACGTTCAGCAAGCTGTCCCTCAGAGAAGTAAAAGTTTAGGATTCCGCTATAGTCGATATCGGTTTTATCTATTAAGTCAGAAACTCTGGTGTAAATAATCTCTTTGGCTACTTGCAAAGCTTTTTCCCTACTAACCTTGTGTTCTTCATCAAGGTAAATATCCATGGTTGGCGTAACCGGTTTCTTACGTGCGTCTACCAGCTCAATTAAACGAGGTAGCCCTAATGTCACGTTTCTTTCCTTGACGCCAGCAAAGTGGAAGGTTCTAAGAGTCATTTGTGTGCCTGGTTCACCTATAGATTGTGCTGTGACCACACCGACAGCCTCACCAGGCTCAGCCATGGCTTTTTCCGTGAATTCTACAATTTTTTGAACTACCTTTTCTACCCCTGCCTTGCTCATTCGATTATTCAAAAGAGTCATCTCTAGATTAGACTTTACTTTCACATTGAGATTAGCACCAAAAGAGTTGAGTATCTTTGCAATTTCAACGTCGGTGGCTTTCTTACCTTCATCCACGATTGATTCACCTTCGATTAATCTGAGGATATTTACAGCCTCTCCGTGGTCACTCTTCGCAGGATCAATCCCGTCTTCGCCGTACAAATACTGGATGATATTTCCATGAGGATCTCTCACAGTCAGATCATATTCAATCTTCAGATGCTCTAGCGCATTTATCAATCTCCTTTGCATGTATCCTGACTGTTGGGTCCTAACGGCTGTATCCACCAAGCCTTCTCGACCCCCCATCGCATGGAAGAAGAACTCCAAAGGACTTAACCCGTCCCGATAATTGGATTTGACAAAGCCCTTTGCATCAGGATTGGCATCATTTATCCTGAAGTGAGGTAGAGATCTGTTATGATAACCCTTGTTAATACGCTTCCCTCTAATGGATTGTTGTCCCAAAGCCGCAGTCATTTGACCTATATTTAGTGTCGAACCTCTAGCACCGGTCGATGCCATAATTACGCCAGAATTATTATCGGGAAAGGCGCGATCTGCAGTTTTTCCTGCCCTATCCCTGGCCCTAGACAACTCATTAACCACGTACAGTTCCAAGGCCTCCTCTGGAGACAAACCTCTTGTCAGAGGGAGAGTGCCGTCTTTGTGCTGCTTTATCAACTCATTCACCTTATCATAGGCTCGCTCGATAATGGCTCTGATCTCTTCCCTTGTTTCATCGCTCAGCCATAGGTCGGAATATCCATAAGAGAATCCACGTTGAGTCAAATAGGTCTTGAGTATAATCAGGATCGAATCCAAAAATTTCCTTGCTGTATCATTTCCGTAGTCCTTTGCTATGCGGTGGAGCACACTGTCTGGCTCTTCAGCACCAATCGATGCCTTATCTATAACTCCTCCTATAAGTTGACCGTTTCTAATTATAACATCCTTGCCCTCGCCCTTGGATGCTTTGTTCCACTTAGAAGTGATAACAAAATTGAAATCAGCAGGGAAGAAAAGTGAGAAGAGATGCCTACCGCTGTAAAGTTCAACATCTCCATCTTTTGAATCCGCCTGTGGAAGCACACCCACATACCCTCCACTTAAGGCCATGTTAGCGAATTCTTCCCTGTTCAGAAAGGTGTCCTTAGAAGTCAGAATATAAGCTCCGGTGATGAAGTCTCTGATACCACCAATAATAGGTCCACCATATCTGGGAGATATCAACTGGTCTTGAACCCTCATCAGCAATGCCGCCTCAGCTCGAGCCTCTTCGCTTTGAGGGACATGTAAATTCATTTCGTCTCCATCAAAATCCGCATTATAAGGAGGACATACCGCTGGGTGAAGTCTAAATGTGCGGTAAGGAAGAACCTTAACGTAATGAGCCATTATGGACATTCTGTGGAGGGATGGTTGACGATTAAAGATCACGATATCGCCATCTGAGAGATGCCTCTCCACAACATAGTTTGGAGCAAGAGACTCAGCAACCATCTCCCTATCGCTTACATAATCTAGCCTAATTTTGACACCGTCAGGCCTAATAATGTAGTTCGCTCCTGGATATAAGTTAGGTCCATTAACAACAAGTGCTTTCAAACGTTCAAGATTCCATTGGGAGACTGTCTCTGGAATAGTAAGCTTCTTTGCTACGTCAACAGGAACACCCACGCTGGAGATTGTCAGATTAGGATCTGGGGATATTACTGTTCGACTAGAGAAATCGACCCTCTTGCCAGACAAAGATCCTCTAAATCTACCTTCCTTGCCCTTCAATCTTTGGGTAAGAGTCTTCAATGGCCTTCCAGAACGATGATGTGCTTGTGGAATACCAGAAACCTCATTGTCGAAGTACGTAGTCACGTGGTACTGCAATAAATCTACCAAATCTTGAACTATTAATGGAGGCGTACCGGCCTCTTTGCTCTCCTTCAATCTCTGATTAACACGTATGATATCAACTAACTTGTGAGTCAGATCATCCTCCGATCTAATCCCTGTTTCTAGTATTATTGAAGGTCTAACGGTGACTGGCGGGACAGGTAAAACCTGCAACACAAACCATTCCGGTCTTGCTGTTTTAGGATCGTACCCGAGCAGGATAAGGTCGTCATCAGGGATATTCATCATCCTTTCCCTAATAGTAATCGGGAGAAGTCGGTTCTCTCCAGCTTCCGTCTTTTCTACAAAAATTGTCGGTTTAGTAAAGACCAATTCGTACTGTTCCTTCTCGCAGTGCGGACATACCTTAACTTTCTTTGCCTTCTCTATTATTTCATCCTTAATGTTCTCCAGTGTTATTACTGAATATGCAGCTTTTGCGTTCCGCAAGGCACGATATTTCTCAGTATCACCTTGGCCTAGTTTCACTCTGCTGCATGACCTGCAACAGGTGATAAGCAGTTTATGAATATCATCGACGAATGCAATATGAAGTACCGGCTCCGCAAGCTCAATATGCCCGAAGTGGCCAGGGCATCTCGCCGACGTATTTCCACATGTTCCGCATTTTTGACCCGGTTCCAGCGTGCCTAGCCTATTGTCCATTAAACCGCCTTGAACGGGCATTCCGTCTTCATCATAGGTTTCTGGAGCAGTAATTTCAGCAACGCTAAATTTGCGCACTTCTACCGGCGACCAGATGCTAAATTTTATCCCCCCTAATATTTTCATCGATTCTTCTGTCAAATCAAAAATCTCCTGCTATACTTTGTCCTTCGCCAACAGGCGTGGAGCAACATTCAAACTCATCATTTCTTGTAATAATAATTTGAATGCATATGCGATTATGACAGACGAGATCTTAGCCTTGTCCCCACACACCCTACAAACATATCTGCGCTGCTTAATATCATAATACGCCAAGAGACCGCATCGTTCGCATACGTTTATTTCAGCTTTGTCTGACTCTTCTAGAAGACGATCCTTGAGCATCATTGAAGCACCATACGCAATGAGGCAATCGCGTTCCATTTCACCAAACCTTAGACCGCCTCCTCTTGCTCGACCTTCTGTCGGTTGTTTGGTAAGCATTTGTACTTGACCTCGAGCTCTACTGTGGATCTTATCTGCCACCATATGATGCAGTTTTTGGTAATAGACTACGCCTACGTAAACATCTACTGGGAATTTTCTACCTGTTCTACCATCATACATTACCTCTTTTCCAGTGAATTTGAAACCATAATCTTGTAACACATCCTTAAGCTGGTCTAATTTCTCTCCCAGGAAAGCTGATCCATCTACAATTCTACCTCTAAGTGCAGCTGCCTTGCCCCCAAGTGATTCCAGAAACTGTCCTACTGTCATACGGGAGGGGAATGCGTGAGGATTGATCATAACATCAGGGACTATCCCGTTCTGTGAGTAGGGTAAATCCTCTTGGCTAACCAGCATACCGACGACACCCTTCTGACCGTGTCTTGATGCAAATTTATCGCCAATTTCAGGAATTCGCATATCTCGAACGCGTATCTTAAACATCTTGCCACCCTCCACAGACTGAGTCATTATGACCGTGTCAACAACCCCATTTTCTGAGGGTCTAACCCCTATGGAAGTATCCCGCCTGTATGGTCCCTTGACCTCGAATTCTCTATATTCCTCCATGAATCTTGGAGGGGAAGTTCGACCAATCAGAATATCACCACCCACGACCACAGCTTCATGCATTATTGCACCATCTTGTTCTAGGAGGCGATATGCCTTTTCTCCTCTGTAACCGCGTATATTCTCGTCTGATGAAGGTAATTCAAAATTATCTTTCATACCACCTGGGTATTGCTTAGCCTCTGCTTCGTAGACTCTATAAAAGAAGGTCCTCCCAAATCCTCTATCCACCGCAGACTTGTTAAATACCACAGCATCTTCTATGTTGTAACCTTCATAAGGGAGAACTGCTACAATTGCGTTCTGCCCGGTTGGTCTATCGTCCAAGCCTAGCAGATTTATCGCTTTGGTGCTAACCAATGGAGTTTGAGGATAAAGCATCAAATGTTGTCTCACATATGTGCTCGCATTCATTAAGGGGGTTGAAAACCCGAGACTCTGTTTTGCCATTGCACTCTCATAGGTATTTCGTGGAGATTGATTGTGTTCAGGATAGGGTATGATGGATGCCCCAACCCCCAAAATGGAGGAGGGAAAAACTTCCAAATGGGTGTGTGAAAGGTCTATAACTTCGGTACCAATGCTAACATAACAATTCTCCTCTTCATTGGCGTCAACCAATTCCAAGATGCCTGTGTGCAGAAGATCATTCCATGAAAGAAATTTCTTTTGAATCTTTTCAATTATTTCCTCGGTGATCAGTGAACAACCATCTCTAACAATAATCAACGGTCTAAGCACACGACCAGAATTGCAACTGATGTAAAGTCGCCTAGTTGCATTATCGTTTAATGAACTATAGAGATAGACACCCACATGAGGATGAATTTTACCAGATCTCCTCATTGTCCTTAAAGTACTAGCTAGATGGCCGCCGTCCTCCACATAACCAACAAGCTGCCCATCAACAAATACCCTAGCTCCTATTCGCTTCAAGTTATCATTTGCCTCGTCAACGTGCTCAACGCCTAATTCAAACAGCTTTTCGACAATTTCAGCTGAGGAAACACTTACCGATATAATGGCGGATAAAGCCAAGTTTTTGACCAGTCCGCAGTTAGATCCTTCCGGTGTTTCAGCAGGACAGATGCGACCAAAGTGAGTTGCGTGGAGATCCCTTGCTTCAAAATTAGGTTGACTTCTGCTAAGGGGAGATTGAATACGCCGCAAATGACTTACCGTGGACATATAATTCGTCCTATCAAGTAGCTGGGTTACTCCGACGCGACCTCTTCCCCAATTTCCAGTTGCAATCGCGTTATTCAGCTTATCGGATATTATTCCAGGTCGGACAGCAGCAGCAACAGCGTTAATCCCTCGCTTCTGCCCGGACCGTTCAAGCTGGTATTTCATGTCGCGAATCAAATTTCGAAAGGCGGTCCGGAATAGATCTGCGAGCATTTGTCCGGCGAATTTTATTACCTTATTACCATAATGGTCCTTGTCGTCTGCATCAATCCAACCAAGTTTAAGTTCGATCAACTTACTAGCAGCTTCACCAAGGAAAAGTGCTTTTTCATGCCGGTTATCAGGGTTTTTTCCTAAGTGAGGTAAAAGTCCCCAATCAAGAAGAGTTTCTGCTCTCTTGATCTGAAATTCTTCAAGCATACCCGGGGCAATACGTTTGCTGATGTAGATTATTGCATCCCTACTTGTAAGAACATCACTCGATTTTTCAAAAGAGGGTTCAAGCTCGTCCTGTATGAGGGTATTCAATGATACCCCATTTGCGATGTCCTTGTCAGTTTCCAGTCCCAAAGCTCGAACCAATGTGATTAAGGGCACATCTACCGGAGATCCAGGTATCTTTGCTACCACAGATCCATCTGGTCTCATTATTAATTCCAGTTTTGCTCTATAGCCAACGATAGAGGAATATACTTTCGCCTTGTACAGGAGGGTACCGGTCGCTTCTTCCATATCGACTATAATCTTATTATATGAAAGGTCTTCTAATCCTACAATGACTCTCTCGGAACCATTGATAACAAAGTATCCACCTGGATCTCGTGGATCTTCAGCCAATTCTATGAGCTTGTGTTCTGGCATATTATGTAATATGCAAGCGTTAGACTTTACCATCACAGGCATGTCCCCTATGTGAATAAATCTAGATTCCAATATTTTGCCATCTTCTACAATGCTACATTCTAACATGATTGGCGAAGCATATGTCAAGTTTCTCAAACGTGCCTCCATAGGCGCCACATGGGTAATCGAACCGTCAAGTTCCATAATTCTAGGCTGCTGCAGCTTTATCTTTCCAAGCTTTATTTTGTAAGGATATTCTGAAGTCTCTATTTCGATTTCTGCAACTTCATCGATAATACTTTGAATCCCTTTCTCCATGAATTCATTGTAGGAGTTCAAGTGTTGCCTTGCCACTCCTTCCTTTCTCAAAATGTCATTTATAATAGGCCACAAAACGAACAACCACCACCTAAATTATTCCTATCCCTCTACCACATACCGGTAATATACACTTTCACCCGAAGTAGCACTTTTACGAGTAATTTTTATGATATCTCCAGGCCTAACGTCAAGATCCTGCAACCCCTTATCGCTTAACATTATGTACGGGAGTTGGCTAGGTTTAGCGTTGTATTGTTTCAGGATAGCGCTGGCCTCTGGTCTAGGCATAATCTCATGCTTGGGCTGATAAACGTGATCAGTTATCTTGACTATCTTCTTCTCAGTAGACAAATCCTCGAATACCTCCTGTACCCAGCAAATGGAAATATAACATGAAATACAAGTTCCCCCTTTCTCAATATATAGGTATATCCTTATCTGGAGTGAAGAATTCTACATCGGAATTTGAATAAACTACTAGATTTTCAAACGTGTTCAATTTCCGAGTACTGGGAAGTCAATGATCGCTAGCATTGAACCTGAACATCGGTCTAATCGATTTAAGAGAGGATATCTGCTCCGGAGATTACGAGTATTTTTTGAGACCTTCCGAACTTCGATAAGGCAGTAGCGTAACATTCCTTAGTGGACCTGAAAGGAATGAGTCCCAGTTTTAGTAGATAATATTCAGGCAAAGTTGATATTATTCCTAAATCATAGTTTTTTCTTAGCTCCTGTATGAACAGAATATGTTCGAGCCCTTCCATGTATTGAAGTTTCTCTTCCAAGTGTTTATGTATATCTAACCTTTCTTGGACGTACATTTCTAAAGCCTCACAACCTAGGCCCATATTATTTTCTGAGAGCAGAGCGGCTAGTCCGCCCTTCTCAACCTTTTCTGTTACGTTCCAGAGAGAGTTCAGAGACGAACACAAAGTAAGATGGGGTTCGAGGTCCTCACTAGGACTAATTAACGTAGTTTGGCCCATTTCTAAGCCAGTTCTCCGACCAAGATCTAGTGAGCGGATAGCACTCTCAAATGACTGAGAAATGGCTCCATGGTGCAAGCTAAGGATTTTTGGACTTCCAACTACTTCGATCGAATTAGCATTCAGGTTGTTGTCGACCGTTTGCAATGCAATTTCTAGTGGTGAAAGTTTTTTGCGAGGGTTAGGTAGATTGTTTGATCGTGAGTAAAATGCTTCGCTCATCTCTGGTGGAAAAAATTGTCGAAGAAACAAGGTTGGGGTTCCACAGTAACCAAACAATGGATCATATCTCGCTTGGGAGATGCAAAGTACATTCTTGTACTTGCTTAGTAATGGAAATAGTGAAGCATGCGTTACCTCGTATATAGGATAAGGCTGTTTCCGCAATGAATTCTTTAGTGGTTTTACAAGATTCTTTCGAGATGCATATGCAATGCAGGCATGGTTTTTTAGGACTGCTCTTTGAGAGATTTGGTCTACCAAATTCATGACCGCTTGTGATTCCGACAAAACAACTATGATCGTATTATCAGTTATGTCCATATTGGACAGTTCATCCTCTATTTTTTGTTCTGCCAAGTAAACCGTAGAGGGAGTTGGATAAATGTGAGCTAGTAGATTTTCGTATTTTATGTCCATGACTACAGAAGTTTCGCCGTATCTTAGCCACAGCTCAGGCATACATTATCACCGCCACCTTATAAACCAGACACACAACCATAGGTAATGCATCACGAATATTGATTTATGGAATGGCCTTACATTTTTTACGGTCATACTCGATTCTAAATTCTCTCAGTCCCTATTAACATATATCTAGCTTTGGCTGCATAAAATACGGTCTATATCTATATATCGGTGTATATCTATATCGAGAATCAGTTCAGTCAAAATTTTATGAAAGAAAGGTTACATTGCAAAAGATTGATTCCTAGAGGAGACAGACAACTGGTAAATCAAAAAATCAGGCATGCGAAATAGTCGTGGAATATGTTAAATATCTAATGGGCATCATAATAAATGCAACATATTATGCCGGGGCACATAATAAATGCAACTTATATGTGAGTATGACGAGTACTCACCCTTCGTAGATCATTAGATTCTTTTCTTCCAAGAGATTGTGGAGATTATGCACAGCTCTGTATACTTCAGTTTCTTTCTTTGCTCCTGTGCAAACTAGTTTGCCGGAAGCGAATAACAAAATTACTGTCTTAGGATCTAGCATTCTATGAATGAGTCCTGGAAATTGTTCAGGCTCATACATGCTCCTGGGGAGTACCCTAGCCGCTAGCTCGAGATGAATTTTTCCACCCAAACTTGCTGAAGCGACGATATTCTGTATTTCAATAAAGGGTTCATGCTCTATAGAAATGCCTCCTTTTTTCAGTTTTTGGACTACATTTTTTACCGCTTTAATCGCTTGATCCTCAGATTTGGCTCCGGTACATACCATCTTTCCTGAACTAAAGATCAGAGTGGCAGTCTTTGGTGATTTGAGTCTAAAAACTAACCCCGGGAACTGATCGGGATGATATTCCACATCTGGAAAAATCTGGGTAATCAAATTGAGATTTACTGTTTGGCTAACAGTGGCTGACGCTACTACATTCTCTATGCTAACTATAGGTTTGGTCTGAGGCATACCCTATTCAGCCTTTATAAAGGAGAACTATATATACTGTTTACATTGATGTTTCATCAAATTTTGGTGAATATTGACTGAATCGCATACCAGAATGAAGGCATAATTAAGATAGTTTGTGAAATAGTCAACTTAGTTATTGGAACTAACGCAGATCTCTATCATGGAATATCTAATCAGCGGCGGTTGATCACCCAGTTAGCCCTCGATAACATAGGCCCGAATAGAACCAGTGGTCAAAGATCTACTTAATTTTCAAGATCAGTAGATTAGACTCGAACTCAATTTGAGTAGCCTTATTTTAGACAAATAATATGGTTTGTCTATTTTCAATTTTTCTGCCATAGTAAGTCCTAGGATTTGAATAAGGAATATAGAAAATAGAATCTTTTTGAAAAGAGATAGGCCTACCTGTGGTTGAAAATAATAGGCCAGAGCATGGGTCTCTTTCAATTTGTTATGAAAATTAGCAGACATAGAATTTTTCATGTTTTCGTGGTCGAGAACGAAGACGCAGTCTGGTTTTTTCAAGCTGAAAATAGGTGCATGAGAGTAATCATCAAGTAGATATCCAAACGACCTAAATCCAAAAAGCTCATGCATTTTGAGTGCTCCATATTTCGCGAGTGGGTAGGACGTACCGTCTCCAAGGAATAAGATCGACTTGAATCTTGTTGGCAAGTCGAGACGATATTGATTGACCTGTTGCCGAGCATTTTCCATTATCTTGCCCAAGCTGTTAAGGTTGATGTTAATTCCTATCAACGCCATACAGGATATCACCATGGCAGTGAATTCCAAAATACTGCTGTTTGAAGATACGGGATCATACATGTAATCCAGAATGAGTGTTTCATTGCATACCTCTTCTAGAGGACTTTTAGACTTGGAAGTAATAGCAGTAGTCTTAACCCCAAATTTACGAGCTATCTTGGCAGCTTCAATGTTTGAATGAGTTCTACCAGAAGCTGATAAGAAGAAAATTTCATGGTCAGATAGCACTTGTGGACAATTAAGTATATCCGAAGGGTGGTAGGCAAGCATTCTGTGGTTGGATAGATATTCCATTAGAAGAGCACAGGTATATGAGTCACCCGAACCAACAAATAGCCCATTTCTAGTACCCATAAATTTAGGAAGTCTGAGCCCTTGGAGATACTTTACTTGTGAATATATATCTCTCTTAAACTGACCAACCCACCCGGACATGGTCAGATGTAGTCACCAGCCCCAGAGACTAATAGATCCAATAGTATTTGGAAACTTAAGGTAGATGGTCACACTTTCCCGTTCTAGTACTCTTCTTCGAACTCTTCCTCGCCTTCTTCTTCAATGTCCTCGATGTCTTCATCAAGCTCTTCTCTCTCTTCTGCGCTCTTATACGGCAAATCGGTCTCACCAGCTGTGCCGCAGACAGGACATTTAAATTCGATTGTCTGACCTTCCAAGTCTAGCAGGAATTCCTTTGAGAAAACTTGGTCGCATTTAGAACAGACCAAAGTGGTTTGAATATTGTCCTGACTGAACTTGTGAGATTGGACTCGAAAAATAGTGCCTGCCATTCTTCTTACCTATAGAAAATACTCTTTTTTATAAGCCTTTGTGATAATTGGAAAAAATTCACTATTCTTTCATGTTTAGAAAGAACTCAAACCTGGTTTCGAATTAGAAATGAGTGCGAGAATGTTTTCTCTAAGCTCCTTTTGCTCCATTAGACCTCTATGAGCCATCGTGACAACAACACTGTGATTTCTGACTCCTCTCATTTTCATGCACAAGTGCTCGCCTTCAGCTATGACGACGACCCCCCTAACCCCCATTTTGGTTATTTCGTCAGCTATCTGCTTTGTTAACCTCTCTTGTATTTGCATCCTACGCGAATACTTTTCCACGAGTCGGGTTAGTTTGGATACTCCAAATACCTTGCCTTCAGGTAAATACGCTATGTGAACCTTGCCATAAAAGGGGAGCATATGATGCTCACACATACTATAAAATTGGATATCTTTAGCAATTATAGCATCGGTTTCCTCAGAGAAACTCACATCGAGTCCGGAACTCATTGTGTAACCGGCAAATATCTCCTCAAATGCTTCTGCCATCCTTCTTGGCGTTCCGATTAGGCCTTCCCTGTCAGGATTTTCACCTAATTCTATCAACAGTTTCCTCAGAATCTTTTCAATTTTCTTTTTGTTTGGGGTTCTACCCTTCTGCTTTTCCTGTAACAATATCTTACTATAGGACTCCATCTCCAGTACACATTTGTGCAGATATTATTCTTACTCTCTTGAGAAATTTAATCTCCAATACAACGGGAAAACACAAACTAAGAAAGACAAGCTCACGTAGCATATACCGTTTTATCCTGAATATTTGCTTCGTTAAAACTTGATTTTCGGTTGACGCATGATTCACAAGCGCCACAGTGCACGGGTTTATTAAGACTATTTCGTGATCCGTCTGAATAACAGCTCCAAGTATCGAAGATCTTATTCCCCAGAAGATCGTACCCAATCCTGACCAGCTCATTCTTGTGGATATTCTCTTTCGCTGGACACCAGATTTCGATCCGCTTTCGTAAGCCAATGTTTATGGCATCAAGGTCAGATTCCTTCAACATGTTTTCAAGAGAGCTTACAAACTTGGGCCGGCAATCAGGATAATTCTGATCGTCAGCATGCGCTCCGTACACTAAAACACCAATCTCTTGGCTAGCGGCCCAAGCTGCGCCTATCGTCAAAAAAACTGAGTTTCTGTGTGGAACAACCATTGACTGGTGAAATCTTTCCGGAATAATGGTATTCTTACCAGTCAACGTGTTATAGCTGCCGTAGAGATCTTTCATGAAGCCTATATCAATCTCCTTGTGCACTTCAGATCCTAATAGCATAGAAAATAACCGTGCTCTCTTCATCTCTTCTGTCGACCTTTGACCATATTGAAAAGTAATCGTATATGGCACAAAATTCCAAAGTTGCTTAACATAGAATGCCGAAACAACGGAATCCAATCCACCACTAAGTATGCAAACTGCCTTCGTTGAGACCATATTCTAAATAGCAGGCCAGATATTATGGACTTTTCCTCCTCAACACCTCTCCAATTTACTTCACTAAAATTTAAGAAGCGTTAATTACCCTCAATTTGAGAACTTTAATGTATGGTTGCCTTAGCAACGGATTGAAAGAAGTAAAATTTCTTATATACATGGCCAGGGCCATGATGCAATTCAAACAATTTCAATGCAAATGCTACTAATTAGCAGCCTGGTGGATTGGTTCTGAATATTGGATTAATTTTTATCATCGGTATAACATGGTTAATTCATGATAATTGAAGATGGATCGTACGTACTTCTTTACCACTCCCCTCAAAAAACTTGGTTGGTAGAGGCAAGTACTGGAAAGAAGTTCCACACCCATTTAGGCGTGTTTGATATTGGAGAAGCAGTGGGCACTAATTTTGGTTCGCATCTTTTGTCTTCTAAAGGAAAGAAAGTCATTCTTCTTGAACCATTGGTATATGATTTTGTGATGAAATCAGAAAGGTCAACTCAAATCGTATACCCCAAGGATCTAGCATATATAGGGATACGTAGTGGACTCACAAGTGGTTCACAAGTTCTAGAAGTTGGCACTGGTAGTGGCGGACTGACGACCTACTTAGCAAGCATCGTTAGGCCTTCCGGACATGTCTACACCTTTGACTTGAATCCAAAATTTAGCTCCATCGCCAAGAAAAACATCAAAAAGGCAAACCTAACGGATTTTGTAACGTTTCATGATCATACCCAATTCCAAGAGGCGAACTGTGGTGAAGTAGACATAGTTGTCATTGACATTGGAGATCCCTGGACAATGCTCGAGAAGACGTATGAATCACTGAGACCGAGTGGAAGCCTCGTAGCAATATGCCCTACCATGAACCAATTAGAAAAAATGTCCTCGGCGCTAACAGAGTTCGGTTTCGTATTCGTTGATTCTACTGAGTTGATGGTAAGGAACATCGAGGCCAGGACAGGAAAAACACGGCCGGCGATGAGGATGATAGGTCATACAACCTATCTCATATTTGGAAGAAAAGCTCTCCAGAATACAAGCAGCCGGCATTGAAATAGGTGGGTAGGAGCGTAGGTCCAAAATTCCTATCATACGCCAAGAATCTGTTTGAGCAAAGCGCGGTAATCAACGGCTTCTTTGCTACTTCCGGGTGAGGGAAGCTCAAATACTAGGGGAATTGGCTTTTTAGATCGCAATTCAGTTAATTGATATCGAATCTGCTTGCCAAAGTCATCACTAACAAGAATCAGTCCCACATCATCGCTATTACTAATCCTGCCGATCTCCTTCAATACATCTTCCGCAGAGTTTGCCTTGATGCCTTCTACACCTGCCAACTGAAAGCTGGTAACAAAGACCCTACTACCTACAGCAACGACTCTCAATCTTGATCAAAAAGACTCTGCTACGGTCCCCTTTTATTCCTTCTGTGGATGAGCTTTGCGATGGTTGCAAAACCAAATAAAACCCCAAAATTGAGGAAATTTGTTTTCCAAAACCAATACAGGCATATGTGCAAGCTTTTGCAGATTTTACTTATGTCCTATCTGATCCACAAAATGAATGCAACTAACCCAAGCAGGCCAACAAACAAAAACAAGGTGGCCTTCCACAAACTTCCACTAGCTCTGTCGCTGATATCCCACATACCTCCAGCCAGGTGGGATCGATCGTATTCCTTCTTCAGATGCTCATAGCTATAGACCTGTTGCCAATCAGCAGGAGGTGTCCATTCTCGATTTATGCTGAAAGACTCATACTTGTAAGTAAGATCATATTCTTTCCGGGATTGGTCATCCGATAGAATTTCGTACGCTTCCACAACTTCCATAAACTTCTTTTTGGAATCTTCCGAGTTTCGGTTCTTATCTGGATGATACTTCAGCGCGAGCTGCCTAAAGGATCGTTTAATATCTTCGTGGGATGCCGATTGTTGCAGGTTCAGTACATTATAGTAATCGGACACGATTAAATACTCAGGCAGACCCCATAAATAATCATTCTTGTGTCTATCAGCTCTTCACGAGCCTTCTCTTCAAGAACCTTCTCCTCAACTTTGCTCCTTGCCCCCTTTTTTCACAATTAGTGTATTCTGACCCCATAATTTGAGGAAATCAAATAAATATGCAAAAACTCGCATAAAACGAATCGATGAATGACAGCTTATCGGCAGCTGACCTACGATGTACTGTTCAATTACAAGAAGCGGGTTTCAATTTTGCCAAATTGCGCAGAAACTTACCTCCTCCATCATTAATTGAAGCTGCCATTCATAGGCGAGAAGGAGAACTCTCTACAACTGGGGCTCTTTCCGTCAGAACTGGCAAGTTTACGGGCCGATCGCCTGATGACCGATATATTGTGGATGATGATTTGACACATGATTCTGTCGATTGGGGAAAAATAAATCACCCATTATCCCCTGAGAAATTTGACACAATTTTCAGCAGGATGAAAAGATCCCTTGATGGAAAGGAAGCTTTTGTGTTCGACGGATACATTGGCGCAGAGAAAGAGAGCAGGCTATCGATTAGAACAATAACAGATAATGCATGGCACAATCTCTTTGCGACGCAGATTTTCATACGCCCATCCCCTCCAGAACTTTTAAGTCATAATCCATCATTTACTATATTATCTATAATTGATTTCCAAGCCCGCTCAGAGGTAGACGGGACAAAAAGTGAGACCTTCATCATTCTCAATCTCACGAAGCGCATTGTATTGATTGGCTCAACATCCTATGCAGGAGAAATAAAGAAATCAATGTTTTCCGCAATGAATTATCTGCTTCCACTCAAAGATATTTTTCCTATGCACTGCTCC
This sequence comes from Nitrososphaeraceae archaeon, assembly GCA_049578985.1. Classification (GTDB taxonomy): domain Archaea; phylum Thermoproteota; class Nitrososphaeria; order Nitrososphaerales; family Nitrososphaeraceae; genus TH5896. Next base: position 84,099 of record JBAUMZ010000198.1, on the reverse strand, counting down.
GCGAACATAGGTAGTGATGGAAGGACGGCTCTTTTCTTTGGCTTGTCAGGCACTGGAAAAACGACACTTTCTGCTGATCCAGAGAGGCGTCTGATTGGAGACGATGAACATGGATGGTCAAAGAATGGAATCTTCAACTTTGAAGGTGGTTGTTATGCAAAATGTATAAACTTACAAAGATCAAAGGAACCACAAATTTGGAATGCAATAAAATTTGGTTCGGTTATGGAGAACGTTATCCTTGACCAATATCGAATACCCGATTTTGACGACGAGTCGCTAACAGAAAACACTCGGGTTGCATACCCTATTGAATTCATTCCAAACGCCGTTTTACCGAGTATAGGGGACCATCCGGATGTCATTATTTTCCTAGCAGCAGACGCGTTCGGAGTACTTCCTCCAATTGGAAGATTGTCAAAAGAGCACGCTATGTATCACTTTATGTCCGGCTACACTAGTAAGTTGGCTGGCACAGAGAGGGGCATCACTGAACCACAAGAGACTTTTTCTCATTGCTTTGGCGCACCGTTCATGATGTTGAAGCCAAGAGTATACGCAGACATGCTTGGTGAAAGAATTACGCAACATGGTTCGAAGGCTTATTTAATAAACACGGGATGGGTGGGGGGACCTTACGGAGTTGGACGTAGGATGGACCTTCAACACACCAGATCCACGGTGAAAGCAGCACTAAATGGTGATTTGGAAAAAGTTTCTTATAAACGACACGAAATATTCAATGTAGAGATTCCAATCTCATGTCCGGGAGTCCCGGATTATATCCTTGATCCTATCAACACGTGGTCTGACAAACAAAAGTACCTGGAATCTGCCAAAAGACTCGCTTCCCTGTTTGTCAAAAACTTCCAGAAATTTGGCAATATGCCGATAGATGTCATTAATGCGGGTCCTAGAACGCAGTAAATGAAGAGTAGCCCGGAGCAGATTCGAACTGCTGTCCTCAGGTTTCTTTTCTTATAGATCCAGAGCCTGAAATCCCTAGCCCTCAAGTAAGTTTGGCCACTAGATTCGGCGCACATTTATGACGTGCTCGACCGGGCTTCCGAGCTGTATGGATCGATAACCCAGGACCAATATTTGACTGTAACGCTCGAATGCCTTTGAATCCATCACCAATATCGCATTTACCGCGAGAAGCAAATTTTAGCCTACTACCAAGACTGGATATACTAAATACTTCAGAGAATGCTGTCTTATATCTTCCTTTCAAGTAAGTAATTCCTCTTCTGATATAACCAATAGGTAATTATGACAAGCAATGCGGCAAGAAAGGCGCCGCTCAGTAGCGTACTCGGATTTTCATACGGCACGCATCTATATTCGCCGGCATAGCACCCGGCAAGAAAGAATAAGCAATTCCAAACCGAGTGAGATACGACAGCAAACCAACCTTTACCAGAAATCCATACTCGAAAACTGAAAAAAAATGAAGGGATTACAAATAACCAATTGATATATGCAAGACTCAAAATAGATAGATCTTCGGTATTGATGAGATGGAGAAAAATCCAAACTAAGCCTCCAATTAGTGCAGCGTTTCCATTTGCTAAACCGTACAAAGGAATACCAAAAAATAATGACTCTTCAATAGGACCAGCCAACACTACAGAATCAAAATATCGAGGAATATTGGGTTCGACATAACCGGGAATAGTTGTTTGTATCAAAAATGCACCAGCAAGGGCAACAATAAGACCTAATGAATGATAAAATCCAAACATTAATAACAAATATAGAATCGATGTTCGCTGAAATTTGGATAGCCATCGTAATGGGTTCAAGTCCTTTGCAAATTGGCCTAGCATTCTGATCCTGCTCCCGATTTCATATCAGCCGTTATAAAGCTGCATTTCTGCTGGTTAGCTTCCTTGGGATGGCCTCAAATTTAGCCGGAGTATCTTCATGACATAGTACAAAGCCGTGCACTAGCTAATGCGAAGAGGTTGTTGGACAAATAGTTGAAATCATTGTAAGGAAAATATTGGAACATGATCATTATTTTTTCTTATTCTTGGAAGGCATAATTGCAATGTTTTGTAGAGCCAGCCTTAATTCATTACTTAACATGAAACTTAGGTCGTTGAGAATGTATGGCGCAGATGGCGTTATTGACGCTGTTACCTGAATCTTCTACAACTATGAGTATTCTTGACGTCTCTTCTTGCGCATCTAAATTGAGAATGTTAATGCCATGCTCACCCACGGTGCTACTTGCCAAAGATGCAATTCGAGGACTCTTCCACATATTGTCTCCGATCATCGTAACCACACCTCTTTGGTATATTATGTCCACCTTTGAGCTATACGCTCTAAAATATCGCTCGTTCCTTCTTATGAATTCTGCATCCAAAAAAAGTATTCTTGAGATTTCAAGGTCATCGACTCGGAAAGGAGATAGTTTCACAAATTCGTGATACTCTCTCACCTTCTCAAGCATTGCTAACAAATGTGAAGCAGAGATTGAATCCATTCTTACAATAGCGCAGTTTTTTTTACCAGTAACGATCTTGATTAGATTCTCGTCCACATAATTTGGCAATGTCCTCTTTATGATCGTAAAACGTGAAGGATATGACGTATCGGTCACCGTTATGGGGATATCTAAGCCGTTGTCATCAATCTCTTTTATCGCCACTGGGTCGAGAATCTTCATCCCGAACATACCTGCCAACCTAGCTTCGTTGTAGGATAAATGAGTAACGTAATGTAATTCATTTTTAACTACTTTAGGATCGGCGCTTTGCACAGCACCGTCCTTTTCAAAGTCTAATCTGACATTATATTTGTCGCTAAGAAGGATAGCAATATCTGAAGCAGTCCTATCAGAGCCGCCTCGTTCATATGTAGTCTCAAGCCCATCAGGTGTCTTTCCTATGAACCCCCCCATGGTAACAACTTCGTTATTTTCAATCAGATCTAACAAATGAGAAATTCTTCTTTTAGAATCTTCCAAACTGAAATTTGCCCCTTCAAAATTGTCATCAGTGATAATTGGCCATTGTGTTATGCTAACATGTCCAGATCTAAAGCCCTTACTCTTTAGGACATAATCCATTAGGTAAGACATAGGAATTTCGCCACTGTATGCCAATGTCCTTGATCTGATAACATCCACAAAGCGCTTATTTTCCGCAGCTTGCTTAAGAGATACGGTCACCTCGTGAAAAAAGGAGTTTAAAAGATCTACGAATTCCTGTCGGTAAGCTGAGCTAAGATGATTCGATGATAAATCGTCGTATACACTTCTAAGCACTCCTAAATCAGCTGGCCGCGAAGAGGCGAAACTCTTGCCTTTGTTTAGTGCTACATCAGTCATCGAAACATTCTTTTCTTCGTACTTAATGATGGGTGCAGAAAAAACAGCAACTATTTTTGCATCTTCCTTAAGTTGCCTTATCCGCTCTATAACCATGGGAAGTAAAGATCCATGAATGCCAAGCGCGCTTCCTCCGAATTTCACTACTACAACTGCAACCAAATCAGCTATTCGTAAAAATTGCTACATGTCAAACCATATAATTGCTATCCTTATTTGGTTGGCTCTGATCTATTTCCGACTATCCAATTTTGAGATTAAGAGGTCATTGAGAGGTCTAACCAAATAAACATGTAGTTAGATGCAATACATTATACCACCTGAGACGATAGGTATTTTGGCCAGATCCGATAGCTCTTTGATTCTAGCCACGATTGCATTAAACCAAAGACTATCAATTCCCTGACTCCAGATGGTTACCTTCTTGAATCGCCTTTCTGATCCCCCTGCAAAAAATCCAGTGCAATCTTCCGCGGTCATGTTATTGTATTTCTGACCAATCTCTGTCACAATGGTCTCAGCCTCCATTGGCAAGTACAGGATGGTCAATGTCGGGAAAGGAACAGTATTCTGAGTCGAAGGAGTTCCATCTTCCATATGACAGATCTTTCAATGTCACAGTTATATCTGGATTTCGAGAACTTGCAAGAAGTCTAATTTTGAGGATTTGATCACATAGCAAGTATTAGCGTCGCTCGTCAATTGATAAATAGCGAAACTGCAGTATGAACTAGCTACACCGTAATACGGATTTATGGATAAACAATAAATTTGGACGGTTTCGTGACTTCTCAAACTTACACGATTGCCCAAATGACTAGCTTAAAGCTTCTCAGATCCGTATCCGATAATGAAATCCGATTTCTGAATTCTTTTAATGATTATTGTTATTGTTATTGTTATTATGATTTGAATGAATGAATTTATTTCATGCTAAATTTCATTTTGTAAATGTAACCATTAAGTTAAGTACCATCCTTAAATCTTGCATAGTTACCCATTCAATGTTGAGGGTTAATCTGGCCAAGCTAAAGTATAGGATCAATTACAATCCAATAAACTATGATGTACACATAGGCATGTACAATACGGAATTGGACAATCATATTCGATATAGAGATGCGAGAGCGAATCAGTGGAGATGCGATAAATGTGGCGGCAAATTTTCGACCTTCCGAAAGCTCAAATCACACAAATCTCAATCGCATTCATATTAGATCTTTGCAAATGGGGACTATAAGATCGCTATATATAACAACCTGAGTTGTATACGTTCCAGTAACATGAGTTATGCTGAGTACGTATCCAAACTTATCATTTGTACTCCTGCTGAGTTGAAGGGTCCGGAAAAAGCTTCATTTCTAAGGCTCATGGAACTTTCTAATAAGAATGAAGGGATACATTCGTATTTATGGTTCAAAAGGCAGCTACCATTTAACTATGAGGATGAAAAGCTAATCTCTACCTTTATCGATCGTAATCTCATAGAAGTGATTCAGGGAAGGCGGTTTAGAAGAGGCGGCCGAAACTACGCACTAACTACCTGCGGATTATTTTATATTCTGAGCGAGAATCAGGTTTTTTCCGGCATTTTACTCTCGAAATATTGTGAAAATATTATTTTGCAACTATTGTTGTTTCAGTACATGGAAGAGAATACCGTCAAATATTGGAGTCCTCGAGCTGCAATCATAATCTCCAATTACTTGCATCTATGCTGTGTTGCCTCAAAACGTACTATTGAGACCGTTAGATCCTTAAAGATTTTGAAAGATAGAGATAGATATTTGAAAATACTTGAATTAGACCTGAAAACATTCGCATTTAGTTTAGGAATCAGGTTAACGCGATTGTATTCCCGCTACATGGGCATTTCAAGAGGTAGAGGTCTTAAACAAACAGACCAACCAAACCATGAAGAAGATAAAATGTTGAATTTGCTGTTAGAAGATGCTAAATTTTCCCGATTTCGAAGTAACATTCTAAAGGAATTAAATGAGGCATTTGAAGAACTTGCTAGGTTAAAATCTGAATAGGCTAGCTGGTTCCATTGCCAAGAATTACCCTCGGACGGACTAATTTTTGAATGACGACACAGGTACTGATAATGTTCCCATAATATGGTACTTTACCTCAAGTACTGTAACATGTGCAACGCTGAGGGATTGTCCGCAACAATGATAATATCATAAGGGGTGACATTTGAGTAGATCACATGATTATGGATAGTTGCTTGAATGAATTTACGAAAGTAGGGCTGTCTAAACTAATGAAGCCGTTTGAAAATTCACCTGATGACGTGTACAAGTTAACTAGGGCCTTCAGTGTAGCTTTCAATTTACACGCCGGTCTTTCAAGAAACAACAATAGAAATGACCCATACATAAATCATTGCCTAAGAGTGTCGCTTATCCTTAGCGAAGAAATTTGTTGCAGAGATATCAATGCATTGAGCGCGGCGCTTCTGCATGATGTCCTCGAAAAGTCAAGAAATCCATCATACGACTCGACAAGTTTGTTGGCAGACTTTGGTGAAAGCATTAGGGATATCATTTTTACCCTTTCACGCATTAGCTCGGAAGAATCTTTACAACACTATTTTGAGAAAATTGCGTCTAGTTCCAAGATTACAAGATATGTAATGTTAGCAGACAGGCTAGACAACGCCAGGTTTTTGAGAACTGTTAGTCAGCGCGAAAAGGCATTTAGGTATAAGGAAGAAACCGAAAAATACGTGATTCCAATCGCCCAAGCTACTGATGAAAGGTTCGCCGTAAAACTGTCAATAGCATTGTACGAAATAAAGTGACCATTCTCACTTCCTTTTAGTTCTTTTGAGCACAAACCCCATATCTCAGTGTGATTCATCCATATACATCCTATCCATCGATGCTCGCCGCAATCCTGTGTCCCAGATAATCATTCATGTTGGGGCGGGGAGATTGCGTACTCATACCTATCTAATTATTTCAAACCTCCTTTTTAGCCCACATGATACAACATGCTCAAGACTTACGTGTGCACTCGGACTCTATTCGAAGCTTCCTTCAATAGTCCGCTTTTCCAGTATTCTTCTTACCGAAACGATATCGAAGACGAACTCCTTGATGAGATCGAACTCATAGCCCTCACGCGAGTTAAATACGATCATGCATTAATCAACAAAAAATGACACCGCGCCTTTTGTAGAAAGTTTCAAGTTTTAACATATGCATGTTCGACATATTATCGCGCTCCTTGTATTTACTGCATCAATTCTCCCGCTTGTTCCCTTAATAGATACTAATACTGACTTGAACTTCAATGTTTTAGCTCAATTAAGTGATAGAACTAATCTTAGGTCTCCAGATATGGCAACTGATCCAGAGAAATTACTAGAGTCAATCGGATCCCCGGGTAACTTGATGAATTCAGTTCTTGATGAGGTAAGAAACACCAATACTTCTGACAAAGGCGTCGATTATAATGCGTACTCGCAAGGAGAGAACATAATACTATCACATCAAATAATACCGGCAAAGGATTTTATTCACCTTTATGACACCTATCCTTTCGCTATAGCAGAAGGATCCGTATCTGCTAAACTTCCTTGTGATTCTGATAACAGTACCCGTCTAAGAATTATGATCGGTGAAATACCAAAATTACAGCCTGCAAACTTGAGTATGGAGAATGATCTATCCAGACCTGGATACATGTGTCTTTACAACTTTGAGATCCAAGAAAACTCTGCAAGTAATAGAAACACGTCAGCGATCACAGACATAGTACTATTTAATACAAGTGGTGATAGAATTGTTCTACCTAATACAAGTACTTTTGTCATAGGAGTTACTAAATTGTATCCTCTCCAAAATGTCACTACATCCGGGACGTAATGAAGAACAGATCAAAACTAGTTAAAACTCGTGAGAATCCAGATGTATCTCAAACTTAATAAGAGTTCCTAATTATAGATTTTTGAATGCGTCGTAAAAGATTGACATATGCGGAGTCTGGGGTAAATATCAAACAGGTAGATCTTGTACACCATCTGATAGGCCGCCTAATACAACGTACTCACAAGAATCCCAATAAGGGACGAGTATTATCTGGTTTTGGTCATTATGCTGGTTTAGTTGATATCGGATCATGCATATTGGCTCTTCATTGTGACGGTGTGGGCACGAAATTATTAATTGCCCATGCGATGAACGATTTCAGCACAGTTGGTATAGATTGTATAGCCATGAACGTAAATGACCTTATCTGTGTGGGGAGTGTCCCTTTTGCCTTCGTGGACTATATCGCCACGGCGAAACCAGATCCCCTCGCACTCGGTACAATAACTAACAGCCTTGTAAAAGGAGCAAAAGAAGCCGGAGTTGCGATTATAGGCGGTGAAACGGCTGTAGTACCGGGATTACTATCAAATGTTCACAATAAGTATTCTATCGAACTCAGCGGAACCGCAGTAGGTTTTGTAAGAAAAAGATCTGAACTTGTTTTAGGAAATAGGATTATGAAAGAAGATATCATATTAGGAGTGGAAAGTAGCGGCCTACATTCTAATGGCTTCACTTTAGTGAGGAGAGCTGTGCCAGAAGACAATCTTCATAAGAAAGTAGGAAATTTAAAAAGATCCTTTGGCGATGAACTGCTCACGCCAACGCGAATTTACGTAAGGCCGATGGTTGATTTATTCGGTTCTGGAGTAGAAATCCACGGCATAGCACATATAACTGGTGGTTCTTTTACGAAACTACGTAGAATCAACAATAAGGTTAACTACCGATTAGACAACATGCCTGATCCACCTGAAATTTTCAAATTGATACAGGTTGGAGGGAAAATTGGATTCGCTGAAATGTATAGGACGTTTAATATGGGGATCGGCTTGTGCATAATCGCACCTCGGTCTTCTGCTGAAGCTATACTCTCGACGTTCGAGAAATATAGGATGAGAACCTCCAAAGTCGGTATCATAGAGAAGCCAGGTACCGGAGAGGTTTCATGTAAACTTCGTAACAAAGATACAAGACTTCGATAAAACCAGGAAACCTTCCACCTCCCTCTATTACAAGGGGCCAAAGTTGAACAAAATCTCAACTGAAACAACAATTAATATCCCCATAGTCGAATAGCTTGGTGCGGCACATATGACCGGGTCGAATGTAGTTGAAATTTCAGGAATAGAAAATCCCCTTCAGTATGATCTAGCCTGCAAGGAAATCGCAAGAAGAATATGCGAAATGGAGGAATCCAGATTTGCCGTTATATCAAATATATTAAGACAGGTTTCGTCTGAGTTTCATCTAAAGCACCTCCCTCGCCGTCATGATTTTATGAAATATTTGCCAAAAAACTCTTCCTCTAGAGACATCCTCAAGATAAGACCCGTAAAAACTGCGTCGGGTGTTACTATTATAACAGTAATGGCTACGCCCTACCCCTGTCCTCAAGGAAGATGTATTTATTGCCCAGGGGGGGTTGAGTTCAATACTCCTATGAGCTATGTAGGATCGGAACCTGCTACTAAAATTGCTCAATCTCATGCATATGATGCCTTTGAACAGATAACTACTAAGCTGAATAAGCTTGAGATAAATGGACATGATACGGGCAAGATAGAACTAATCGTTATAGGCGGGACTTTTCCTTTTATGACGAAAGAGTATCAGCATGATTTCGCAAAGGCCTGTTACGACGCGCTCAATTCTGATCTAAAGACAGAGCCGTCATCCACACTTCAGGAGGCTATGAGCGTCAACGAAATATCAAATCACAAATGTGTCGGACTAACAATTGAGACTAAACCTGATTACTGCAAGTGGAGCCATATTGAGATGATGTTAAGTCTAGGGGTAACAAGAGTAGAAATCGGCGTTCAGTCGCTACGAAATGAAGTTTTCAGGCTAACTAATCGAGGGCACAACATAGATGATGTGACAGAATCATTCAAGATTGCAAGAAATGCGGGATTAAAAATTGTTGCTCATATGATGCCAGGTCTACCCGGCTCATCGCCTAAAAAAGACTTAGAAGACTTACAACAGCTTCTGTACGATCCTCGTTACAGACCGGACATGCTAAAAATATACCCTACGCTAGTATTAAGGAATACAGGATTACATAAGTTGTATTCTAGTGGGCGGTTTACACCATGTACTGAGGAAGAGATGGTAAAAATGCTTGTAGAATTAAAAAAGAAAATTCCTCCTTGGATCCGGATTATGAGGATCCAAAGGGAGATAGAAACAAAAGATATAATAGCTGGTCCTAAAGAGGGTAACCTTAGACAAATTGCATTAGAAAGATTATACTCAGAAGGGCGTACTTGTAAATGCATAAGATGCAGAGAAATAGGCTTGAAGTCCAAAGGCAGCATTGATCTACAATCCTTCAAATTAATTAGATTGGATTATAAGGCAGCACAAGGGCAAGAAATTTTCTTGTCTTATGAAACAGATGATAGATCGGCAATATTAGGTTTTTTGAGATTGAGAAAGGTTACTGGATCCGTTGAATCTGAGCTTCGTTCATATGGACGCTACAATAATCGCACTCAGGTTGTAGCTGTTGTAAGAGAGCTTCACGTCTATGGTCAGACGCTGAGTGCTGGAAGAAAAGCAAACACTCGGTCATGGCAACATAGAGGTCTAGGCAGATTGCTTATGGCAGATGCAGAACAAATAGCTAAATGTGAGTTCGGTGTGGACACCTTGTCTGTGATTAGTGCTATAGGAACGAGAAAATACTATGAAAAACTGGGTTACAATCGGAATGGATATTATGTAACCAAATTGCTGAAGTGAGTTTTTTTGAATCCAGACGCATTCATAGGAAAAGGAACTTGGCTTGACAAAGTTGCACACGAATTAATTGAGAGAGAAATAAAGTTAAACAGAAGCCTTTCCACAATCAGAGTTGAAAGTGGCCTCGGGGCGTCAGGAATTCCCCATTTGGGAAGTTTAGGGGATGCTGTGAGGGCGTACGGGATTGCGGTTGCGTTGAAAAGTATGGGTTATGACGCGCAGCTCTTAACTTATTCGGATGACATGGATGGACTCCGGAAAGTCCCTTCAGGTTTGTCGAAGGAATTGGCCTCATACATAGCTAAACCGGTTTCAAGCATCCCTGATCCATTCGGATCTTGTCATTCATCATATGGTGCACATATGACTGGACTCTTACTTGACTCCTTGGATCGGCTTAAAATAAAGTATACCCACATAAGCAGCCAGTCTACTTACAAACGCGGGCTTCTCGTGAATCAGATCGACTTGATTCTCGAGAATCATGAAAGGATCGGAAAAAATATCGCCAAGATTGTTGGACAGGAAAAGTATGTACGATCCCTTCCTTACTTTCCAATCTGTGATAAATGTGGAAGAATATACGTCGCATCACCGGGAGAATATTTCCCCGACAAACGTATGATAGAATACAAGTGTGAGGGGGCAAGGATAGGAGACGATCACTTAGAGGGTTGTGGCCACCATGGCGAAACATACCTGGAAGAAGGAAATGGAAAGCTACCTTGGAAAGTGGAATTTGCCGCTCGATGGCAAGCCTTTGATATCAGATTTGAGGCGTATGGAAAGGATATTTTGGATTCGGTAAGAATAAATGATTGGATATCAGATGAGATTTTGCAATTTGCGCACCCCACGCATATTAAATATGAAATGTTCCTAGATAAAGGGGGAAGAAAAATTAGCAAATCGTCGGGAAACGTTTTGACCCCACAGACATGGTTAAGATACGGAACTCCAGAATCACTTCTTTTATTATTGTACAAACGCATTTCTGGCACTCGACATGTAGGTATAGATGATGTTCCAAATTTGATGGATGAATACGATTTCATAGAGGATATTTTCTTTGGTACCGTTACTGAAGAAAATATTGCCAAGCGTACAAAATTAAGAGGGATATATGAATACATTCACTTATTGAAACCTCCCTTAGTCCCTTCACTGCACGTTCCTTATAGAATATTAGCACAACAGGCACTTTTGTTTAGAGGAGATGAGAAACAGGTTGACAAAGTGTATGATCGATTGGTAAAGTACAAGTTGGTAAAGAATAAGAGCGAATCGTTGATTACGAAGATTCAACTGGCATCGAACTGGTCAAATGATTATCTATCAACAACCCTTGTGACAAACGTAAATGTTTCCAACACAGAGCAAGAGGCACTGTTTGAACTGATACAATACCTAAAAAACATGGAAACTGTAGATGATAAGGGCGGACTCGCTATTGCTATTCAATCGGAGATATTCTCGATTGCGCAAAGGAAAGGGCTGCAACCAAAAGGATTTTTCAATTTGCTCTATAGAATATTGATTAATGCGGAGAAAGGCCCACGGTTGGGCAATTACATAGTAGATATTGGGATCAAATGGACCTATGAACAGCTGGATAATTTTTGCACAAAGCCATATCAAGATGCCGAAGCAGGCTAGAACATCAACTGGCTGGAAATATGATAAAGCAAAACGGATGCTGCTGTTTCCGTGTATCCACTTTTTGAACCATAAAGAGACAATACACCATGACCCTTACTAATCCAGCTCACATGTATTTAGCCAACACAGATTTGCAGACTAGATTGGCTGATTCCAGTATACTTGTTTGAATTGTCTGAAAAGTTTAAGACATAAACTGAGTATAAAATTGGCTATTTATACAGGACTTCTACAAGATGCCTGAAGCGCGCAGTTTTTGAGGAAGATATGTTTCAGCCAAGTATCGGAAACCATGTTTAAAGAAAGCATCAAGCTCACATTTTTCCTTATTCTTGAGAAAGAGACTCAATTCTTTTTGCCATTTCTTTTCCTTTAGCCATTGTTTCTTTTTCATGTCGCTGGCCCTGTTTAGATCCTCTTCAGATGCCGTAAGTCGAGCAACTTCAGGGATGCTATAATCATATATATCAGAAAACATCATGCCCAATACCTTAGCATCTGGAGTGACTAGCCTATCGCTATCGTAGCTAAGGGATTCACTACCTATTTTGTACCTCAGTGCGATGCCCAGTCCCCAAGGGTCTGCGTCTGCAAACACAACTACTGGTTTTTTCCACACTTCATTTAAGGTCTTCACCATCATTCTTGTTGCCCTATCAGGCTCCCCTGACCCGGTCATCAAAATGGCATTATACTTTTGGATGAATCCAGATTTTCTAATATTATTCAAGACAGTGTCTTTCTCAACAACCATCACAAAGTCAGCTTTGACGTCGACTATTTCTACGTCCATGATGTTTGTAGGAATCAATTGTGATGTTGCACGACTCCCGAGGTTACAGTCTATTATATCACCTCCGACACGTAGTAAGATGGGACCTGAAATCATTCCTTTCGGCTTTGATGTAACAGAAAACTCTTCTCTTGGAACTCCAGTCAGTAATTCAACAGCTTTAATCGCATCGTCTGATGCATCTTGGCTTGTCCAGAACTTTTGCTTATTCTTCTCATCTCCTACTGTGCTAAGGGTCGCATAGTACATTCCTCTAATAGTGCTCTCCATCTGCTCATCCAATAATTTCCTGACAGCATTAGACATGACAACATACTGTGAAAAGGTTGGGATTTTTTTGGTCGTATCAGGACTTATATGGACAGTCTTCGTTCCTACCGTAAGCATTCTTTTCGCTTCTGACCAAACTGTGTTGTCATAACCAATCTTTGTTATGTCGAAAGAAGGCATTTTTTTTTCAGAAAGAACATCATTACAAATGTCCTTCATGATTAGTTTTATCTTTTTTGTCGTCTCCTTATGGCGTTTGTCCATAGCTGCCATGACTAACGCGATTCCTCCGAAGGTGTAATGAAATTCTCGATTTTTTCCTGCGTAGTATCCACATGCTTGATTTTCAATGGTTTACTCGACTTGGAAACTAGTGATGCTTCTTTAGACCTCGAACTCTCATGCAGTCCTCGAACATTATGTGCTGTGTGACTCTCAGCATTGACCTTTAGTGATGGAGAGTGAGAAACTTCCTTCTTGACATGTCTTTCAACCAAAGTCAAAAAGCTCTTGGTCAGATCCTCAGCACTAACATCGATAGATTCAGAAATTGCGTCTACTATCAAAGGTATATAATACCTGTAGAGTTTCAGCCTGTTCTCTGTATCCTTCAAATGCATTTCATGTCGTATCTGCTTACTTACTTTCCTGTAAAGGTCGCTAAGACAGGCTTTCATATACTTTTTCAACTCACCTTCTGAAGCAATACTTTCTTTTCCTGCAGTCTTGTAGGGTATTTTTGTTGAACATATATGGAAAAATATGTGAATAGGAAGGAGATCTATCGCACGATCCGACCGGGAATCGAGACCACTGAATTGCTCTTTGACCTGCTTCTTAGACACACCCATCTTGTTCAGTTCTACTTCCGATATCACTTCCCTAGCTACGTCAGATCCTTCATCATAAAGCAATGGTATCTTGTTGGCGAATCTGTAGAGCTTAAAATAAGAAAGATTACCACCGTAAGCGAGCCCGCATTCCACTATCGTTGGCCTGTTATTAATAATACATGCACGCGATGAATATCCCGTTAGTGCAGGTTTCATCTCTTTGGTTGATATTCTTGGCTGTAAGTGGTCCTCTGAAATCGAGTTCTCTTTCCTAGTAAAGATAGATCTTTCAGCAGACATTCCAACTGTAAAAATCCGTTCTCCAATGGGGGACAAATGGTCTACATTAGGGGATTGAAATTTAGTTTGCCTGCAAATATTTACAATTTTGATAAGCTCATGCTCATTATATTTATCAGCCTGTTTTGCTTCAATACCTGCAATTCTAATAATTTCTTTGGCCTTATCAAATGATAGTTTTTGAAAGGAATTGCACAAGATACCTTGTATCGTCGTCTTCTGAAGGGCATGATTCCCAATTGCTTTCTTGAGTGTCTTTAAATCCATGTCTGCAGGGTGTGGAAGAACTTCCTTGGCGGGTTCAGGCATGATAGTGGTTCGCCTATCAAATGTAATCTTTCCGTCATCCGTTGAAAATGATATCACAGCATAGGGATTAACAATGCTGGTCTGGCTTATATAATCATGTATCCTATTCTTGGTTATAGGGGAAAGACGTCCTCTTAAGACTGCCTCTATTCGAAAGCCAGATTTTCCTCTAAGTATAGATTCTTTAGGCTTAGTATCACGCTTTGTCAACACTATTGGTTTATTGGTACCAATGTCCGTGCGTAACTCAAAATAATACTCTTTGGCCTCTTCAGCTGATTTTGACCATACTCTGAGAGGATGATCCGTATCTTTTGTGGAAAACGCCGCTATCATTTTTAGGCCTACACCGAATAAACCTCTCTGCTGTTGTTCGACATACTTACCGGAGGTAAGAAAAGAGCAGACAGCTATTGAGACCTTATCCGAACGGATCCCTATCCCATTATCCTCGCATGAAATCGACCACAGATCGATTAGAGGATCTATCAGTTTGAGCGACACTGCTATTTTCGGCAAGATCCGTTCTGCCTCGCATGAATCGAGGGAATTCTCGATGAGCTCGCGTATAGCCATATATAAAATCCGCTCTCCAGTAAATCCTGCCAAAGCAGAATTATCTACAAAGAACTCAGATTCAGCTTTTTTACTAAAGTTGATCTTGGCTTTGCTATTTGTTTGAGCAATAGATGAAGATCCCAACTGTATCGTACTAGACGAAGCCATTTCACTAATATTCTTAGATTTCAAACATTTTCAGTATTCAATGAACTAGATTTAACCTTTTACCGAAATTCGATCCATCACATAGCAAGTATAGCACATCTACTTCGTTTTCAACTGCGATTCGATGAGAGCGGTTTTTCGCGACTTGGTGTTGGACTTGATCGTTAGTCTCAATTGTGTGTATGCACAACTTAATACACTTGATTCGAAAATAAGATATCTACAAGGGTAACATGAGAGGATGTATCAGCTGGTCTATCCGATCGATAACAAGGTTCATTGTTTCCAAGATACCAAAATGCAACCAAAAAAGAAGGAGTGTCCCTTCACATAGCCTTAACAAGATCAGTATATTCCACTTGCAACGCTTCACCCATCCCGAGATCCTATTATTTCGAGTTTATATGTATTTTATCATAGAAATAAATTTGATTAAATAACATGCCAGGCGGCAAACAGGATACTCTTAGTTCAACCCGAATAGCTGGTTCAACTATCTAGCTACTCTAGCTACTATTGGCCACATACTGTAACGATCCTAGAATTGTACTAAAAAATGTAAACGTGAAAAAAATATCATATCCGAGAATTCCTAAAGCTAAAATTGTGCTGACAGAAAAAAGATGATTAGTAACTTAACTAAGTTAAAAAGACTTTTAATAACATTTCCTATAACTAATAGATCATTTCCTATAACTAATTACAGTTCAGAGAGGCGCATCATAAAACAAATTATATGTATTGAAAGACCGGAAAAGAAACATTTCTTTTTTGAAGATGCTGATTTTTCAATTACTACTATTAAGAAACTAATAAGACATGGAGAAAAAGATGCTGAAAAAGTATTAACGAAACATAATGACGATAATGGTAAAGATAGAAACACGCCAATTACATTTACGACTAAAGCTCGAACAACTATGTTTGGATTATGTTAAAGCTTAAAGGTATAAAAGTATAAAAGAACACAATAAAACCAAGATCAACTATAGACAAATGCAAGGGCAAGTGAACATGGTTAAGCGATATTTTAATTTCCCGGTTACGGATGTATCTATAGTGATTTACTAAATATATGAGCGACTATGGAGTAGTGGATACTACTGGGGGGAACAATCCGTACTAATCATCTGGCCTTCGAGGCAGAATAACTGATCTTGTTTTTAAGGGGCAAAGTGATTGCAAGGATCGGAATGAGCTAGAATAAAGGACATGGAGCTATCCGTGAAATATGCTATTGTAACCATCAAATGAACCGTTAAAACCTTTCAAGACAAGTTATTGGCGAAGAAATATGGAGAATACCTGGCGTTATTAGGATACTAAATCTGCTAAAAGTATCAAATCCCAAGACTGCTGAGCTAATTTTACAGGCCTTCGTCTATACGGAACAGTCAATACTATGATAATGGTTGGAGAGCCTCTGCCGCCGACTTGAAGATCCGATGATTATTACCATGATTCGACGTGCACAAGATCCTAACAATTCCATGCTGTAAAACAATATTCTTGGCGACGGTTTCCCCGTTGATCTCTACTATGCTTATGGAATCCAATGTTGTTTGGACAAGTAATGAGTCTGGCGATGATGATCTAAATCCTGTTAGAGTCTGAAAACGAAACTACCGGTCAACTAGATTCATAATGTTTTATGACGTTACTATAGACTACATATAGACCTAATCCGCCACAATATATTGATCTTTTCAGAATGGGGGTCTACAATGCAGTTGAATTGGGCTCGTTTATAGAAAGCTGTTTTCAGAGGGCGCAAGCTGTATACATATTACAAGCACCAAAACCAATTAAGATAAGTTCCAGTAAATGACAGATGAGATACTATTGAAGAAGACTGGTGCAGTGAAAGGCACTTCTAAATTACGTCCCATCTGAGTTACGGTTCACGAACTGGCAACATCTAATATGTATCAGATGTCAGATGTGATAAGGTATGTGTGGCCATTAATCGTTCTATAATATGTAACGTCTTGGCACACAACAGATGGTAGGGTCCTCCGCTTTCACCTACTTTCTTGACGTATTTATTTGCCAACAGGTCTCTTGGCAAAGCCACAATTCGACATCAGTCACGTTCCTTATGAATCGATAAAGATTAGGGCTGAATTGAATTGAATTTTTATCCTGCATGTAAATGTATTAACGAGATAACAAGTGATGTCGAATCGAAATCTCAATCAGTGCAAGTATCTAACATGCAAGGCGTAATTAGCGTCAAACTTGGACAAATAGTGGAAGTCGGTTGAAAAGCTGGCTATGGACATTGTCCTAAATTATGAAAAAAGAGTTGGAAGAAAAGCAGAAGATGTATCAAAGTCTGAAAGGATTTGTATTGAAAATCTCTCTAGTCATAGTCAATCAATACGCAATTCCCTCTAGTCATATCACTGCTAGAGGTAATGGAGATGCATTGCCTATAATATGCATACTCGTCTTTATTGTAATAGTTTCTAGACTGAAGTGAGTCCATTCGTCATTGGATCTTTGTTCACTGAAATCAAAGAATTGGTAAAACATAGTGATCTGTACCCCCATACCAGCTGGGCAGATTTAAGCCTCCCATAGAATATTTCGTCTGCTATGCCCATCTCGAGAAGTAGAAAGATTAACTGGGTACCGAGTATAGTGAGAGAGAGCCCTAGATGGGATTTGAACCCATGACCTAGGGTTTACGAAACCCTCGCTCCGCCAACTGAGCTACTAGGGCTCTATGTTCATATCGGGGAGATTTTTATTTAATTCTTCACCTCTATAAACTGTGGCTAACCGATATACAGAACACGAATAAATAGTTGATAGATAAAGCATTTAATATGAAAATATCCGTTTCAGGAATTAGAGGCGAATATGGAAATGATTTGCTACCTACCGATGTGGGTAAGTTCACCAGATCTTTTGCGGCGACACTAATAAAGACCAATAATTCCTGTATTGTCTCGAGAGATACACGACCATCGAGTCAAATCTTAGCTTACTCAACTTTAACCTCGTTATTGGAACAAGGAATCAAAGTATTTTATTTAGATATTGCCCCTACTCCAATTACGTTTAGGGAAGCGAGAAAACACAAAGGTGGAATAATAATAACTGCATCACATAATCCATTGGATTGGAACGGGCTAAAATTCATCTTGAATGGGAGAGGGATATCTGAGCAAGATCTAGAAGGTTTACTTGTAGGGAAGGAGCATCGTCCAAGTGAACCGGGATCACTATTTCGAACTACTTCCTCATATGTGGATGACGTATTAAACTTTATGCAAGACAGAAATCATTCTCCTAAAAAAAAGATAGGACTAGATCCCGGTGGTGGGGCCGCTTGTAGACATATAAACATGCTATTTCATGAATTAGGCTATGGTTATTTAGCTATTAATGACGTGTACGGCATATCCTCAAGAGGGACCGATCCAACAGTTGAACACTTGCACGAGTTAGGGTCATTGGTAACAAATAATAAATTATCGCTAGGGTTTGCTTTTGACCTAGATGGAGACAGGGTCGTCGTCGTAGACAGATACGGTAGAAAAATGGAGCCAGATGCAACACTGTTACTGTGTGTTGGTGCAGCGATTGATCAAGGTGCCCGGAAATTTGTTGTGAGTTTAGACACTAGTCTTGCTCTAGAGAAATTTATTAAGTATTCAGGGGGAGAGATTGTTTACTCTAAAGTAGGAGAAGCGAATGTCGTTAGCAAAATGATAGAAACAGGCGCTGATGCGGGAGGTGAAGGAAGTAGTGCTGGGTACATATCTCCCAACTTCAACATGTGTAGAGACGGATTGTTAGCAAGTGCTTTGATCTCAAGCTTAGAAGAAGAAAAACAAGATGACTACCTTAGTTTTATTCGAACCTACAAACAGCAAAGATCCAAGATCAATGTTCCTAATTCAGCGAAATTCAAAATTATCAACGAGTTGGTTGAGCCACTACGAAAAATCGCTTCTGAAACTATCCTTGACGATGGTATAAAGGCATTGTTAGATGAGAATTCATGGATTCTGGTAAGACCATCAAATACAGAGGATATCTTGAGGATTTCAGTGGAGTCCACCGTAAGCAAGACTCAAGAATTATTTGAATTCATAAAGGCAAAGGTACTCGCCATTAATGAGAGAATCAAGGGAACAGCAGATAATTAACATCCTATCTTCCGAGCTTCGTCTCCACAAGCAACCATTCCCTCTAGATGATGTAGCGCTTATCGATTTGGGAAGGACGAAGCGACCTCGACTGTTAGCATTCAAATGCGACATGTTGATCGGAAGTACTGACATTCCACCCTTTATGAAATCATGGCAAGTCGCCAGAAAGAGCATAGTATCGTGTGTAAGCGATTTCGCGGCAAAGGGACTTACACCTTCAGTATGCATCCTTTCCTTGGGCCTTCCCCGATCAATCTCGCTTTACACTATCAAAGAATTGACTTATGGATTCAGGATGGCTTCTAGGGAGTTTGGAATTAACATTATAGGGGGGGATACAAATCATAGCAACGAATTTACGATAGATTGTTCGATGTTTGGTCATTCTAATCTTCCGATTTCTGCGATACCAGCTCAGAGCGGAGCAAAACCAGGAGACGTAATTGTTACCTCAGGCGTCTTTGGACAGACTGCAGCAGGTCTTAAAATAGCATTGAATAATGCTATGGTAAAAAAACAGATCAAAGCCAGGTATATGTCGTCTGTGATGCTTCCCAAACCAAGAGTCAAATTTGGAATTTCTCTCCGGAAATTTCTTTCTTCCTCTATTGATTCTAGTGATGGTCTTGCCAGTTCATTGTGTCGACTGGCGATTAAGAGCAAGGTAGATTTTAATGTTGAATGGATTCCTATTGCTCCTGGAATAGATGAGTTCGCCTCTAAGAATGGGATCCTTAGCAAAAAGTTGGTAATGTATGGTGGTGAGGAATTCGAAATAGTGGGAACGATTCCTTTAGGGCGATTGAGTAGAGCACGACAAATAGCAACATCTAAAGGATTAAGGTTAATTGAAATCGGTAAGGTATCAAGTGGAACTGGAAAGGTCTTCTTGACTGGGAAAGGTGGTATTCCCGAGGAATTGGAAAACAGGGGATATTCAGACTTGTGAATTCAATTCAAATACATCAGGACAGGATACATACCAATCTACTGTACGTAATATAACTCAGCTCAGGAATAGAGGAAAATGCATTGAACACTGTTTTGATTAGTACTAAGCCATAACTGCAACGACATAACGAAAGCGTACAGCAATCGTTATGATATCTCCTACAGGTGAGGTTTACCCTGTTCCATCGATCCTAGCTAAGCCGTCTGGATGTCGCCAACGGCAACTGTAAACAGTTAACGAAGGTTGACTCATATTCCCCACAGATTACAGTATGTGGGGGAAGATGGTACTCCAAGAAATTTTGACATATTCTTTAAAAGATGCATATAATGTAATGTTAACCAGACGATAAATGCCACCAGATCTACTTACAAAATAAAGGCTGCTGAACCTCCCTGAGCGTGGAAATGTCCAATTCGGAAATTGATTCTCTAAGAATTCCACTCTTATGCTATTATATGCGTCAAAGCCAATCCACGCACTACATTCATATAGATCTGCTAAACGATATCTTCCGAACTATGAGTAATCAAACTAACGAAATAGTCCAATATAAGTGGGGCGTTGCACACATTTTCAGTAGTTATAATAATACCCTGGTGCATATTACGGATCTTAGTGGGGCTGAAACAATTTCGTTTAGTTCGGGTGGCAGACATGTTACTGCTGATCGATATGAATCTTCGCCCTATGCCGCGATGAAGTCCGCGGTGGCCGCAGCCGATATGGCCAAAACAAAAGGAATTAACGCTCTTCACATTAGGGTAAGAGCCGTGGGCGGAGTGGGACCGAGGATTCCAGGTCCAGGTGCTCAGGCAGCGATTAGGGCTTTGGCGAGGGCAGGTTTCCGAATCGGTAGAATAGATGATGTGACACCTATTCCCCATGATACTACTAGAAAACCAGGCGGCAGAAGAGGACGAAGGGTCTAGCAAGTCTTCTTTTTTTTAAAAAAATGAAATACAGAAACACCGCTTTATCTAGTTAACTATATCGATCGAGTAGGTGCTGCTCGTGATTTCTGGTCGAATTGCCTGTTGGTTTGGTAAATTCCTGAATTCCACCCTAACTGTCTCTCGATACGGATCAAGAATAATCTCCGAGTCTCGTGGCGACCCTGCAATATAGAATTTGTGGTGAAAGCGTATAGGTACGGAATTGCTCCTTATAGAATCTGGTACACGGGGATCAAAGATTATTCGGTTATCTACTAAATTGATGTCCATCCCTAGAAATAGTTCGCGGACAGAGTAAACATACATTGCTAACGACCATGCTTGCAAAATACATGAATTGAATGGTTCTGGCCTATCTCCCCTGTAAGTCTCTGCAAACATCCCGTTCTCAGACAGTATTCTCTCCGCCATAGACTCAATATAGTACAGCGCTTGTTCTTTGCGTCCGTACTTTGTCTCAACGACGGCCGCCCAGCCGGTGACAAGAGGCCAGATTGCCCCATCATGATAAAGACTTGGGTGGTATTTTGGATCAAGAGAGCTAAGGGTTCTTACTCCCCATGGTGTAGTAATATCACTTTTTTCAATCCTTCTAAGTACTGATTCGGCATGAGACTTTGCATCAGTAACCCCTGTCAACAACATGACAAGAGCGTTCGGTCTTATGCTAGCATCTTTAGTGCCATTTCTTCTTATTGTATCAAAATAGAACCCCCCTTTGTTGTCCCAATATTCGGACTCTATCTTTCGCTTTAAGTCAAGTGCACCCTTTTCCCATCTCTTGAGATGTACTTTGTCGTCCATAATTTTTGCTAGATCGATACCTATGTGCAAGCTTTCGTAGAATAGAGCCTGCACATCGTTGGCACTCTTCCTTCTATCTATATGATCCATCCAAGTAGAATCCTGAATAGGTAGTTTTTCTGCAACACCGGTGAAACCATGTTCAATTAATCCATCTCCATCAATATCTTTACTAAACCCACAGTTGATCAAATCGACTACATTATTCCACCTCTTCTTAAGGTAACCAATGTTTCCAGTTGAGTACACATATTCTCTGATACTCCAGGGGAAGAGAAAAGTAGAATCGGCCGATCCATAAGTAGTGCTATGGAGGAAAGCCTTTCCGCTAATAATCATAGGGAGCTCACCTTTAATTGTAGTTCTAGTTGTTCTGCTGGCTTGATGTTTTAGAAAATTCTCCAGGACAGACAAAACAAATTCATGATCACCGAGCGAGAGGTAACCCTTTAATGACCAACCTGTGTCTCTAGCCCAATAGTTTGGAAATCGTGGCAGGCCGGCACAGATGCCGTGGCCAAGCTCGTCATATTCTGCTTTGAGATACTCCATTCCCGTTTTTGCCTTCTCAAATGCTTTGGCAATTTTTACAATAGTCGGGTTTTGCTTAGAATTTGGCTGGATATCTAACGTATTTGAAGATATAGCAAAGTCGAAATGTTGCTGTGTTTCTTGTAAAAGCAGCTTGTAATTGTCTCTAATGGTTTGGAATTCATCTAGACATTCTCTAGAGCTATTGAAACTTCCAGCTGCAACCAAAGCGATTTCGCTTGTTCCTCTGGCAGGAATCTCGATATCATATGATAGTTCTAGATCATTATCGAATGTATCGACCAGAATTCGAGATGGTTTCAGTTCCTTAGGAGCAACGCCAATATTTCCAAAGTAGTGGGCAATCCCTTTTCTTGCCGCAGTCTGCACCTGAAGACAATTTTCGTTCTCAATAAACCTAGAAGTATTGCTCTGGGAAATAGCTGCTAGGCCGTAGCTGGTAATATTACCATCTATAATAAAATGAATGCGTACCTTACGCTTTGCATTAAGAGATCTCTTTCTGGGAGCCAGCCTTGGGAGATCTAAACTTCTGTCAATTAATTCAAGAATTGTGATGAATCCTTTTCGTTCCGTTGGGACAAACAACTTTCTTTTCACTTGAAGGCCGGCCAATTCATGTCTAGTTGAGAGTACGCCTTTCTCATGTCTTGATGAAGCAACGAAATTGGGTAGCTTCTTTCTCACTTGATCTTCAATTGAAAGCTCTACAATAATTCTACCAAATGCCCGTACTGGAGGTACATACAAACCTCCGTTATCATACCTTGCCCCCATCCAAGTCCAATTAGCAGAAATGGAACCATTGGAAGAACAAACAATATATGCCTTCTTTCCAGAGAGTATAAGAGGAGATGTGAAATTCTTAAAGATAGTATCTTCACTATTGGTATCATATATGAGATCTTCCAATATGTTTGATGGAATAAGTATTTTCTCTCTTTGTTCACCAACATAGTCGATAAGTGTAAAGGGGATAATTATTTGTTCGAAACCCTCCAATTTGCTTAGGATGACAATCTTATGTTTTTTCCCTTGAGGCAACCCTTCTTTACTCATAATAAGAAACCTTGCACTCTGGAAAGGTCTAAATGGAAGTGGGCGGTTTTCTGAAATTGACGCTGCATTTACCATGTCTTCTGTAGTTGCTACGAAGATAGATTTCTTCGGATATGGCATCTCATTGACGTAAATGTCCAACGATACGACATTTCCTCCTAAAGGAACAGGAGGGTTTAACAAGGAAAATATGAATCCATTATACTTGTCTTCTCCTGTGACTATAGTCACATTCCTTAAACTTCCTTCAATATAAGAGAGTAAAGTATGTGTTTTATCTAGCGTTCTAGCCATGCCTGATCATTCCCGACTAGAGTTTTCGAAGTAATAGAGCATATAAAAGTATTCAAAGACAATAACGATTACAAATAGTACTCCCTGATATGGAGTGGATCCTAGATCCGGGCTCAGTTGGGCCTATGGTTAGTGTAACTCTTCTTGTCTTCTGCTAAAGAGAAAAATTTGGGTTAAACGGATGATTTGACGAGAATGAAAATTTGGTTGTCATCAATAACATACGTATTGATAGTAGATCGCCAACTAGAATAATGGGTGTACTTAATGTCAGCCCTGAATCATTTTACGAAGGATCAGTAAAGACGTCAAAAAATGATATTGAAAATACAGCGATTAGTATGGAAGCTAGCGGCGCAAGCCTTATTGACATAGGTGGCATGTCCACAGCTCCTTATTTAAGGACGTACATTTCAATTAATGAGGAAACAAAGCGAGTAGCAGAAGCAGTTGGTCTAGTAAAGAGGTGTTGCACTTTGCCGATATCGGTAGACACACCAAGAGCGGAAGTCGCCAAGGAAGCCATAAAGAGAGGTGCCTCGCTCGTTAACGATGTAACAGGGTTAAAATTTGACAAGAACATGGCTAATATGATCTCCAGATATAGAGTCCCAGTTATAGTTGGAGCATATAGCAAAGATCATATTTCCGGATCTCTATCTTCCACTCTTAAAGCACTACGTGAGAGTCTGAAGTTAGCCAAAAATGCAGGAATTACTGAGAACAAGATAATAGTGGATCCCTCTATTGGCTTCTTTAGAAGGGAAGTTACAAACACCTTTAGTACTAGGGTGACAGGTCTGTCTTGGTACTTTCGTGACCAGCAGTTAATAAGGAATCTGAATAAACTACAATGTCTTTCTAAGCCGATCTCAGTTGGAGTTTCAAGTAAATCCTTTATAGGAGAACTTTTCAAGTTGAAGCTGGATGATCGGTTAGTTCCTGACCTCATTTCGGAACTGAAGTGCTCACTCACCGGTGCAAAAATATTGCGAACTCACCATGTAAAGGAAACATCACTTGCCCTTAAAGCATGCAAGGTGTTTGGGATCGGGAGGCGAAATTTTTGCTGACAATTTACATTGCGAAATTCCAAGACTTTTATAACATGGCCTGACCATATGTTCTCCCTTTGGTGATCTATTTTCGAGACATAACATTTAATACTACTTAATGGTGACAAATTGGTAGCACATTAAGATGAATTTTTATCCTTAAAGCTCCTACTAATTCAGTTACTATACAACTTTGGCTTAGCTTATTCTTACCTCAGCGCGGACAGACACAGGTCATTCATGATAGTAGTAACAACTAATGGTATGCCAGTCTTGTATATACATGGAACATATTGAACTACATTTGAATAAATCATGTTTGAGGGAATATATGATAAAGGTATCACTTAAAGACCTACACTGCCACTTTCTTCAAATTATCTGTTTTGGCATATTTTAAAAATGCGGTAGACATATCAACACCAGTGAAGTTTACCTGTGACAGATTTGATTCTACGAGTATCGTCCTTGTTAGATTGCAATAAGTGAGATCCGAAAGAGTCAAATTTGACCACATCAAATTTGTTCCGGTTAAATCTGCGTGAGATATGTTACACCTACTTAAGTCAGAATACATCATTAAAGCTGATGCCATATTAGATTTCTCGAAGTTGGCCTTTGATAAGTCTGATTGCACAAGATTGGCTCCGTATAAATTCGACTTGGAAAAATTGCAACCAACGCAAGATACGCCATTCAAAAGGGCACCAGAAAGATCGAGATTGGATAGATCGGTTCCGTCTAGGTTGAGTTTAAGGATCAAGTTTTCCAATCGCCAATGATTGAATTCATTGATTCTCTGATTTCTGAGAATAGTTGTAACAAAAGATTGAATGTTAGAGGACATGTACGTTAAACTCAAAATCTCCAATAAACGCGTCCCAAAACAAATTTCCCACTACTATCATAGAGCGAAGGATTGAACCCAAGCAAGGCCGAGTGCCTCAGATGCAGCGAATCCTGCATTTAATTATCTTAGCCCCGGGATCTCCAATAACTTAGAAGGAGGGAGGTTGATGAGATTCTCTTGCCTATCATCCTTAGGTATATGTTCAAATTCTATGGTGATCTCGACCGGGCCTTTAAATCGTTCACTAATATCGCGAGCCAATTTCGCTATTTCTTGAGGACCTGCGAACTCCTTTGAACCATTGAGAAACACTCGGTTTTGACGGCGCAAGATTTCACCTCCAAAGCTATTGTGCAACATGTCAATCAATTCATCTATTTTGTTTCTTGGAACATCATTATAGTAAATTGCTAACCCATGAACTGGTTCCTTATCATACGGCGTCCCATATCTAAACCAAAAAACTCCGAAATGCTCGTACTCTCCTTGCAAGCATCTAATCTCCCAATGGTTGGCACATTCCAATGGATAAGTCGCCACGAACAGGTCTTCTATCGTGAGTCGCCAATACCTAATCCGCATGTCAAAATCTGCTATTAATTCGGTATAATAACGTGATGCCGTTTACATCCGCTCCATGCGGTCAAATACCAACTTTTCTTTAGATAACCAATATAGAAAATGATGGATACGTAACTAAGACAGATGAAATGCGAGAACGGCAGACCTTATAATGATTTAGGACTCTGTTAAGGATCAATAGGCCCTCAATCCATATTTCCTATTTTAGAATACAGACTGGAGCACCCCTATGGTTCCGGTTAATTATCTTTCTATAACTCGGCCCCTATGTCACAATATATATGGAAACTGAGATAATCCAAGATAATTGAACCACAAACAAAATATTATATTTAATGATACATCCCGCATTGAGTTACTGCACGACATGGAGAAGCACTTTGATAATAGAGACATCGAGTACTTCAAACGATTGCTTCGTCATGAAGACATTGTGATCAGAACAAGGGTAGTTTGCATACTCGCTGAAATAGGTGGCAGAAGAGTCGTAGATGCTATAAGTGACACGTTGACGAATGACAAAGACTCGTTGGTTAGACATGAAGCAGCTTTTGTGTTGGGACAGCTGGGGTTCACTGACGCACTGATTGCATTGTCTCATTCAATAAATTTAGATCCTAGCTTGTTTGTTAGGCACGAAGCTGCTATCGCAGTGGGCGTGATCGGTTCAGAGCAAGGGAGAGAGCCGCTCCAACAGGCATTATTTGATAAAAGCCAGGAAGTCCGTGAATCAGCAAAAATAGCTCTTGTTAATCTAGACTATATCTCAAGCATTAAAAGAAAAGGAAAATTCGCTAGGTTGACAGGTGGATGAAGTGGAATTTCTTAATTTTTTGGCCCGATGCAAGTCAGCCATTAATGAATGTCAGGTAAGAACAAGTTTTAAATTACTGTTCTTCTGAGCGTTTTTTATTTCCAAGGCTATCCTTCTCCCCATACTCATTGGATCATCGTAGATGAGGCTAGAATAGGGTGATCCCATCACATAGAGGTTGGTGCCTGCAACAATCCTCGCAGAAAATTCAAAAGCAACGAAATTCCCTAACGCATCGCAGACGCCTTCAAGGCAAAATGGACCTATCATACCTGGAGGTACCAGCTGCTTGGCGGCGTGCACAAAGTCCTCACCCATCGAAAACACTTTTCCCAGTAGAGATTCCCTTAGGACGAGAGGGAAATTTCCGATTACATTATATGATGAAGTCTGAATCCCTATCCCCAATTGATGGGTGGCCGGTATCCTTCCTAGGCCGTCTATATCAGTTTCATATCTCCTGTCAACCCCAAGGAATTCAATATCATTATTAATTGCAGAATAAAAATAATGAAGATAGACCGGAACTCCTCTTACATATTCCTGAATATAAAGATCATCTTCACTGTTGATTACATTTTGCTTAATTAGATCAAGTGCCCCTTTTTCAAAAGTTTCCCTGTTCCAGGCTAAGAAATATCCTCTCCCTCCAGCTGCTCCGTGCAACTTCACAATACATAGCCGATCTATGTCATGCTTTGATTTCACGGCCGGTGGAGTAGTTAATCCAGCATTTATCATTAATTCTTGTTTTAAATTTCTATCTGCTTCCCATCTCAATATCCATTTATTGCCAAAAATAGGAACAGATAGCTGTTCAATATAATCAATATCTGAGTATGCTATAAGTGATCCGTGAGGTATCAAAATAGAACTATTTTCCTTAAGGTATTCCTGGCATTCTGTGGATACTGATTCTGAATTCTGTTCGATTTCGAAGATATCATCTATGAATTTGAATCGCTTGTATAGAGAGATTCTGTCCTTTTTGCACACCAGAATAGTTTTGAAGCCTTCATCTTTTGCTCCTTTCAGTAATTGCAATGCACAATGGGAACCGATAGTTGCAATGCTTAGCAATAATAACCAACTTACAGGCATAGGGTGATTAAAACACTTCGAGCACTTCTAACCGAGAATATACTCTTTAGTGGTGACCCTTTCTTTTTATGAAGGGATGCAGGCTAATTCTCTGTCGTAATCCATTTTTTAAGGCTAAAGGTGACAGATGTGGTTATTGTCTTCCGCCAAACGTAATAAATTCTGCAATCAACTTGATGACAAAAGCGATGCCTCCCACTACACCTAGGCCAAGCAGGACCAATCGCATATGGGTTACATAGTCATCTTTGCTCGTCTTCTTCGCTAATTTGAGCGTCTGTATTATCTCAGTAAATTTTCGCTGTACTACGGCCAATTATTTTCAATATTAGACACAGAATTCGGATATTTGAAGATAACGCAACGGAAATCAATAAACTCTAACTTCTAACCATTACCTCACTATTTGTTGTTGCAGTCCGTAGGCGGGATCCTTATCTGTCCTTTGCATCTCTACAAAGGTTTCAGTATTCTGAATTCCCTCAATTTTTCCTATCAGCTCTATTACAACATTGTGCAATTCCTCCAAGGTTCTGGCATTTACAGTGACGACCATATCAAATCTACCTGTAACCTCAGAAATTGATCTTATCTCCGGAATTCTTAGAAGCTCTGCATGAATCCTCTCTTTTTGCTTGGGATCTCTGTTTATCCCAACAATGGCTCTTACGCTAATACCCAGGATACCTTCGTTTATTATAACTGTAAATTTCTGAATTAGATCTCGCTTGGACAACCGCTTGATCCTACTATACAAGACGGATGCATTTACGTCCAATTTCTTACTAAGGCGAGGAACCGAAATGCTAGCGTCTCGAGTCAGCTCTGTCAAGATCTTCATATCTAAGTCGTCGAATCTTTGCACGTTTTATAATCACACTGTAGGTGATCTGATTAATAAATGTAGTTTATTCGAATATTTCATACTAAAGATCGAAACCTAGTCAAGTTGTTAATGTTGATTCTCCAGGATCCCCCCCCACAGAAAATAGTCAAGATCAAAAACTATAATTTCACCGGGTGTTTTTGTATAGATATTGTTTGGGCATGGACGCATAAAGCGTGGAGATTATGTATTTGCAGCACAGAATGAAAATGACTACCGTATTCTAGTCATAGGCAGAGTACACGAAACTAAAGGGAGAAAGCTTTCTGTCCTTGGCTCATTTATTCGTCCAGTCGGTTTGATGGAGAGAGTCAAATCTGGGATAGTGAAGGGTAGGCCGGCACAAGTACTTCATGATCCAGACCCAAATAACTGCATATTTATGCTCATTGATCGGGTGGAAAGCGGGGCGTTCAGCGATGAAATTGATCTAGATAATACTAAGACTACTTGGATAAACGAAAAAAGATACTTTGTGCTAGATGGCTGGATACGCGAGAATCTTCCGGATCTCTTCTCACGCATATTCAGAGCATCGACTGAGGAAGAAAGGCAAGATGCTAGGACTGTCCTGTTGGAGAAAATGAATTCTCTTTACGAAAAAGACTTAAGGGAACATGTTTATGCGGTTGCAAGGAGCACACAGATTCTGTAGGGCTATTGAAAGTTTTATATTATGGTCTAGCATAGACCAAATTCTACCATGGAATATATGTATGCGGCTTTATTATTACATAAACTGAAACAGGATATAAACGAGGATAATGTAAGGAATGTTATAAAGGCTACCGGAATAGCTCCTGATGATGTGCGAATTAAGTCTCTCGTTACCGCGTTGAATGAGGTGAATATTGACGAGGCTTTAAAGAGCAGTCCTGTTTCCGTGCCTGGTCCTCTAGCATCATCACAAGCGACCTCGCCTCAGCCTGCTGAATCAAAGGAAGAGGAAAAGAAGGAGGAAAAGAAGGAGGAAGAAGCATTGGAGGGATTATCTGCCCTTTTTGGATAGATTGATTGACTGAATCGGCGTAAAAAAAATAAAAGTTACGTCTTTTCTATTTTAATAAGGTACGCAAGAATATTAATTTAGGCTACGTTATAGCCCTTTTCTTTAATGAGGTTCGAAACACTTAGGAATTGAGCGTGAGCATTCAATAGAATTGGTTTTATAGTATCCTTAGTTAGATATCCAGTCGATACTGATACATTCAAAGCTTCCTGTGCCGCTTGAAGAATCAATGTCCTCACTGTTTCTGGGGTAAGGTATCCGCACAGAATGGCCAAATTCAAGCCCTCAAAAGCTCCTTCTGCCATTTCCTTAGCATAGGCATCCAAATCAATCTTGAGATCCTCTTCTGTAAAGAGTAGTCCATCTGCGAGAGCACAGCTTACTGAGATGCCTGCTTCAATTGGCTTTATGTCCAATTTGCTCAAAAGGGAAGCTAATTTCTGAGATATTTGGTCGCCTGGCCTAGAAACACGTGTATCTTTTACCACCCAAATACTCCCTTGGTCAATTTTGGTTGGAACATTAGCTTCTTTGAACTCTGAAAGGACTGGTCCTGGAGTAATACCAGTATTTCCAGCGGGAACAATGATTTCAGTTGGGGCAATATCTCCTCCTTTTGCAGATAAAAATATTTTACTTTTATCAAAAATAAGGTTAAGTCGGAATGGATTGGTATTAGTAAATAGGAGTAGACATTGTCCTTCCAGTCTATTGCTGAACTCAGGTAGTCGAGGAATATCGTCGATCTTTTCAAATGCTCTCTGTACCACTTTGTTCTTTACAACTCTCAACTTCATTTCGGTACGAAATTTTTTTCTAAGCTGCATCAACTGGCTTGCCCTAACCTTATTCAGATTAGAAATGGCCAAGGCGCTGTATTCTTTAGGGAATTTCATCATCTCCTGATACATAAGCCTCTTTTTCTTGGGGAAAGTCTTTCTGCCACTACTCATAATATTAGATCCGACCATGGGTATTATCCCGCGGTTTCTCCTTTAGAATCGCCCGTTTTTGCCGGCTTACTCATTGTGAATTTAAAAACGGCGTCACGTATGTTCTTGTCTCCTTGAGGCAATTTCTTCTCAAGTGCTGTAACTACTGCACTCGCATTGTTAAACAATGACGAATCATCCATATTCTCATCTCCAACTCTAGCAGAAACACTCAACTGATTTTTAACTCTCAGCCGTATAGAGCCTTGAAAGCGACTGACAATCGATTCGAGAGGAGCGCCGTATGGCAAAGGAGTGGGCATCTTGCCCTTCGGACCTAGAAACTGCCCAATGGACCTACCTACTGACGACATTAAGGAAGTATCGGACAAGAAAAAGTCATGCCTTCTAACCAATTTTCTTGCCTCTCTTTTGTTAGTTCCCAATCGGTCGAGCTCTTGAGGTTCTAGTATTGTCTGAATGCCCACTTTTCGGGCTCTCATTGCCAAGTCTCCGGAGCCGATTAGGCAAATCGCGGATTCATCATTTGATTTATAGGGTAAACTTACTACTTCGTTTAGACTAAAACCTTTTTTAACATCAATATCCTTCAAAATAAGCGTCAATTCAGCAGACTGCGTGAAGCGTCGCTTATCCAAGCCATCCCTAGCTTGTTTTATCAACTCTTGTAGATTCTTATCAGTTACCAAGTAGGTCAGCAACATTTGTAGGAAGCCTACTTAAAATTGTTTATAATGCATGGCAAAGGCTTCATAGGGTTTCTTAGGATAAGTTCTAGCGGGCCCGGAGGGCTTCGATCCCTCGACTTCCGGCTTTCTTCACTAGGAATAGAAGGCAGGCGCTCTATCCAAGCTGAGCTACGAGCCCAACGTAAGCGAGTCCTTTGTGCATATACCAAGTGGTATTCTTCTGCTTTGTAATTTTCAATGTTCATTCCTTATTAAATTCTTAGTTTTTGTTGAGAAATAATCTTACGGTACTCCAAATTTCAATAGCTACAAATTCGGGCTGAAACTATAGTAAAACTGAACATGGCATCAGAGGAACAAGTGGGAGACGAAAAGCGGCATAGCCTAGGAGAAAATGACGAACTAGCAAAAAGTATGCTGGGAATTTGGGAGGAGATTTTTAAACTACCAACAATAGGTCCTTTATTTTCCTACTTTGGTAATATCAAGGATGATAACGCTCAGGTTGCCAACTTGGCGGAGACAATATTGAAATCTCAGATTACTCTGGGTCATTATTGGAAGCAGGTAAACCAGGCTTATGTAAATGCTGTTTTAAGAATAAATGAGAAGAGCTCATCCTCACTCCTAGATATTAAAACCAAAAAAGATCTAGATGACTACAGAAAATTAATGATAGATTCCTTTGAGGAAGAATTTACCCGGTTATTTAGTTCTAAAGAGTTTGCGCTAACTTATCGAGATTTGTTGGACAAACAAATGGACATATTAAGGCAGATTCAAGCCTCGTCTCAAAGAACACTAGGAATGCTAAATCTACCCACAAGAAAGGAATTGGATACGATATCAAAAGATCTTCATGACTTGCGTAAATCTGTGATGGATTTGAATGAAAGGTGGGAATCAACAGTTGGCAAGATGAGGAGCTAGTTGTATCTTGTAACCAGGAGGAAATAGAATTAGTTCTGAGGCAAGCCGAAAGGGATGTTTGCATTCTGGGTCAGAAAATGAGAGTTTATGAACTTCTCGGCTGTCAATGTTACTCCGTTCCTTTCTTTCTTCGGAGTATGGGTGTCACGATCACCTGTACCAAATCACCTTCCTCTATGTTAAGGGCGATCCTTTCAGCCTCAGGGATTGAGATCCTACCGCCGCTCTGAACAGTAGTCTTGAACATTGCATTAAAATGCAGAGCGTTTTGCATAGTTGAGATATAACTAAGCATTGCATCCTGTTGGACTGAAGTCAACTTTTTCATAAATTCCCGTTGGGCTTCATTTCCCTGTTCAACTGCTTTTCTTAAGTCATCGAAAGAGCTACTATCATTTTCGGTCATTAATAAGGATCAGTTCGGCACATTTATTTAATATTATCACCTAACGCCTTAGAAAAGGCCTACTGTAAAAAATCTAGGACAGTTTTTGTGAACTCCTCAGGGTTTTCGATGGGTGGTGTGTGTCCGCAGCCTTTCATAACTTTAGTAGTACATCCTGGGATATCGCCATAGGCCGCCGAATACTGGAATGGAATCATTTGATCGTGTTCTCCCCAGATACAGAGTGTTGGAACATTTATCTTTGACAATCGGCCTCCAAGGTTGGGAGAATCTCTAATCCCTAACAAGGTCGACATGAATGCGTATTTTGCATTAGGGAGTCTCATTCGGTTGATGAAGTCGCGTATCGTTGACTCCGGTACGACTTTGGAATTGTAAGTCATATGTGAAAAGGCCTTTGCGACGTTTTCATATGTAGGATAGAGCGCGGCCATGATATATTCATCAAGGGTTTGAGTCGACGTTCTCATAGTCCCAGCTGGAGAAACGAGAACTAGTTTATTTACTTGCCTGGGAAATTTCATCGCGAATTCCGTGGCTAGAAAACCTCCGAATGACGATCCAATAAAAGAGGCTTGCTTGACATAAAGCGCCTTCATGAATCTATCGAGGAACTCGACAAAGAAATCCATCGTATATTCTACGGTCGGCTTATCGCTATATCCAAACCCAATTATATCAGGAATTATCACATCAAATTTCTTAGATAAGCCATGAAATATTGATACCCACCTCTCTGCGGAGGCACCTATTCCATGCAATAAAACAAGTATTCTCGTACTCTTTGGATTAAAATTGTTACCTGATAGATATCTTATAGTATATTCATCCATATGAAGGAGATTCATTGAAATTTCCTGCATCACAACCGATTTTACATGCTCTTGATTCACAAGCCCTAATTTAATATCTTGTGCTTCCACCATATTCTAAGTCTTATATCTAGCAAAGCAAATATTTCGAATAATTTCTATAACCCAGAAATGAGCTCCACGAGTAATCCAATATCAATTAAATTGACAGAGAAGCGGGCGACTTCAGGCCAAGATATCCACGGAACTATCAATCTTTCTTACGATTCCAGATATGATACTGTTGTCATAAATTCACAAATAGAAGATTCTAGCGGTATTTTTAAATTTGTAGAGCTCAATGGAAGAAAGATAGACTATCCTTACCCAAGGCTTTCAATATTTGAAAAAGATATCTCTGGTCAGAAGAAGATCACCTTTACAGCGAGGACCACTCATAGGCCCAGCGATGCCTCCACCAAGGTCAAGTTTAGGGTGTCCATAATCCAAGAACATAAAGAAATAGCCAGTGACATTTCCTACCTTATTCTTGGCAATTAATATTTGAATCGGAGCTGTAGTTCGTTGGTTTTGTGCTTTAGCACATCTTGAATGTCATGGTTATCAGAACCTTCCCTCAGCCACGGTAACCTTTCCCGTCATCCATGGATGAGGCTCACAGTGATATGGATACTCACCTACCTCGGTAAATGTAAACTCATACTTTTCATTGGCAGGAACAAGGCCAATGGTATCCATACTATTGAATGCTCCATTGACCGGATCTTCATATCCTGTATCAGAGGTTACCGTGTGAGGTATTGAATCCTCATTTGTCCAAATAAACTTGTTGGATAAGCCCAATGCCCCTTCTACCTCTTTCGGGACAAAGTTTTCAGTCTGCGATGGTTGTGAAGAGCCAACTGCTATGGCTATTTCAACAGACTCTACCGGGTTGAGAACCTCTTCAGGAACTACGGGAATTGCCGTTGCTTGCGGGATATATACAAATTGATAATACGCCGCGCTAATAGCGACAGAAACAACAAAGGCCATGATGCTGATCCCTGCTACATTATTAGTCATCTACGCACGCTTTTTATGAGGTGGAGGTATTTCACATATAAAGTTTCTTTAGTGGTTGAATTTATTTGGCGCGGGCGTCCTTGTCGGAATTATCTACGTTAGTGGAAGAAATGGCATCTTTAGAAATTCCTACTTGTTTTGAGAAGCTACTGTCAGAATTGACATCTGTTCTTAATGAGGAAGACTTAGCGTTTTGAGATGAACCAATTGAAGGTTGAGTTTTTTGTGCTTGTTGAGGAGCTAAAGGCTTTGCAACACTAGGTTCCGTGGTGTAGACAGCATATGAAGTTTGAGGGAGTGGCGAAGGAGCTCGAGGCTGAATCGAAGGTTTAGGTGGCAAAGGTGGAGGTGCTTTTTCCATAGCTCGACCATGTCTGTAGATATGGAACATCCCTGCAAATACCAACATCATCAAGCCTATAACAAATAACGAAAAGTTGTTCATTCCATTCACTACTGCATAGTATGCTGAAATATTCAGGTATATTTGAAATATGAGCAAGCCAATGAAGATTATATACACCCATCTTACTGGAAGGTTGATCGGACCTTTTCCAGTAGCTTTCTTCGGCTGTGCTTTGGCCTTTGACTCAGCATTTTTGGCGAGCTTTATCATCATATATGTGAAACCGAATGAAAGCGGGACCAATAAGACCATCACAACATAAAAGAAAATAGGGTCAATTACAAGTCGTTCGAGAAGGGATTTCTGAATATCGGGATCTATATAGAAACCCCAATAGGTTGTAACAATAATCTGGGCTAGACTTGTGATACCAACTGCAGTAATGATCGGCCGATCCTTCCATGAGAACTTCTTGTATCGATCGACAAAAGGTATTATTAGTAATGTAAAAATGAAGAGTCCAGGCCAAAGCACACCCGTCACGAATTTATCATACATTGTTCTCAAGAAAGCGTACAGACCTGTAAGATACCATTCAGGAACAGTGATCCCTGGCGGTACGTTAGGATCAAATTTCAATCCAAGATCCACAGGGAAAACTCCTCCAGTAATCATTATAGCCCCTGCAAAAGCCATTACCATAGGAACATCAAAAACCAAGAACCTTGGAAAGTGAACGACCATAAGCCCCAGCATAGCGATTGGCAGCCAGAAGACGTGGAATGCGTAAAACCTCAAGATAAAGTCGGAAAAGCCTCCT
The DNA here is from genome assembly GCA_049578985.1 of Nitrososphaeraceae archaeon. GTDB lineage: Archaea > Thermoproteota > Nitrososphaeria > Nitrososphaerales > Nitrososphaeraceae > TH5896. Next base: position 47,977 of record JBAUMZ010000198.1, on the reverse strand, counting down.
CCAAAAAACGCTTCTCTCATATCAGGTCCTAACACAGGGATGGAATTGGTTAATGAAGCCGCAATAGAGATCGCTAGCTCAGCACGCTCACTGAATATAATATCATATCCTGTGAAGGCCTCGAGTATTGTAAGAACTCCTAAAATGATCCCGGTTACCCAAAGGATTTCATTTCGAATCTTGTAGCGGCCGCTGAAGTATTGGTAATACATGTGAAGTAATGCTACCATTACCATCGCGTTGGAAGCGTGATAATGAATATTACGCAAATGGAACCCAAATGGAATGGCATCATTAATACTTTCAACGCTGTCCCAAGCCCTATCCAGGATAGGTTCGTACCAAAGCATCAAAAGTGCGCCAGTTATACCTAGGATTATGAATATGACAAAGGTTAGCATTCCTAGAAAGCCAAGTGGACTGACGAACCGCGTGGGAATTGTGAATTTCATTCCCATGAATATAGTTCGGTCTACCCCTTCATAGACCCATTTACAAAACTGAGCTAGACTATTTTCACTCTTTAAGGTAACGCCCAAATCCCACTACTCCATTACCATTTGGACTCCAGTTCGGAGGTTTAATCCAGATTGCCCCGTTTTGATCTGCTTCTAAATCAAGCATTGGTAAGACATTTGAAGGAGGTGATTGAAGTGATGCCGGTCCGGCAAATGCCATCCCTGTTAATGGGTCGTACAAGCTGCCATGACAAGGGCATTCGCCCCTTTTCCTTCCGGGTTCAGGCCAGTACTTCCATAAACACCACAAATGCAAACATACCATACTATACATTCTGAAAGATGAAACAGCATTATTACTTCCTCCTAATTCTTCAGGTAACCGGATGAACTGCCATGTCCTAAATGATTCCTTGTTTAACGCCGGATCATCCGTCTTAGGATATATCACGGCCTCAGCATGGTTCACCGGAAAAGAGTTGAAGTTAGCCTGAGATCCGTCAGGTAATTCAACCTTAGCCCTCTCCGATACTTGCCCGGCAGGATTGGGCAAAAACTTACCCCAATCCACGAATGGTATAAATGTTAAAACTGTACCTGCAGCAGCCATTAATTTCAAGAAATCACGCCTAGAAACCTTACCTCCCAAATTTGGAGGGGTCTGCTGTGACATCATTACAGAACTCAAGAACCGCATCTATAAACTTTTGGCCTGACTAGATGAAGGAACATACGACGTACTGAACCAGATGTAAGTAGATCTGATGGTATTCGTTCCTCGAATTTATCAGAGGTTAATTTTGGCTTCTGCGATTATTATGGTCTCGCAAGTATATGCCAACACTGTATTGATTATCCTCCAACGTCTCATTTATCCTTATCCACATATCTGCCGTTGATTCTACTACGGCCACACACATTTTCCGTAGCCTAATGCAATCTTGGTTCTTTCACCTTACAAGTCGCGCTGAACCATCCAGATACGGTTCAGTCAGTTAAGAGATTATCATATCGTCAGGGACCGACTGGATTACAGAATTTGACGTCGCCGTGTTGTCAACCTAGACGCACGCGAATGATGCCATTAAGATAATCAATTTCTTGCAAATCATATTTCGAGGCATCTTCTGGTAGATTAGCCAGCACTTGTGAAATTTTGGATTTATTATCGGTTATCCTGACTAGACTGTTTTTAGGTTCGAAATTCACACTTACGTCGGACACTCCTGAAATACCTTTAATCTCAGCTAATATTTCGTAAAAGTCTGGTCCTTTGATAATATCTGGCTCTCCTCTAACCAACTGACTTTCAGGATTAAACGCTATTTTCTTAATTGGAGGGGAGCGAATGTCTAGTACTTGGAGATGCCTGTTACATGCCAATCGCTTCCAGACATAAGCGGTCCCCAATCCTGCCAAGAAGCCTCCTATATGCGCAAAATATGCTACACCTCCAGATTGCGGGAATATAAAACCGAATACTAATTGCATAATAAACCAAATTGGCAAGAATGCAATTGCTGGAATCCTAATAGTTGTGATAAAGAAGGCAAATACTACTGTGAATATCTTCGCTCTAGGAAACATCACTAAATAGGCACCCAATACACCGGAAATTGCACCCGATGCTCCGACAGCAGGAATCAAAGCATCCGTCGCGACCAAGCTATGAGAATAGGCTGCTAGTATCCCCCACAAAAGGTATATCAGAAGGTATTTCTGATGTCCTAATCTGTCTTCAATGTTATCTCCAAAAACGAACAGAAAAACCATATTGCCCGCGATGTGAGCAAATCCACCATGCATGAACATTGAAGTAATAATGGACACGACATCCCCAGAGAGTAAAAACCGAGGAATAGAACCATACGTATAAAATAACTCCTGTGTAGCGTTGGGAGCTGCAAAGTTACTCGTAAATGACAACTCCCAAATAAATACAATGACGTTCACAAAAATTAGACCATAATTGACATATGGCCTTCCATGCAGTCTTTGGGTATCATCGTGGATTGGGAGCATACAGGAGCTTATTGCGATCCTGGGGATAGGATAAAATCGTAAATCTAAAATCCGCCGAATGGATTTGCGTTAGGAGTAAAGTCCTCGTTATCAGAATGTGCTTTTCGAGAATGCCTCTTTAGCCTCTCTTTATCATCGAATTTCATGTCACAGTACTTGCATTTAAATTCATTCAATCCTTCTTCATTCTTCTTTCTGAATAAGATCATATGATCAATCGATATTAAACAATGCGATACAACTTCATTAACCTTGTGTAGTCTATTTTCATGCGAAAGGTTGGATAGCGGCTACCAATCTTATTCTAACCGTTTGTGTTTGAAAGACAATGACAGTCGACTGTACTAATCCATCACTATCATTGTTAATGTGGATTTGACCCCGTTAAGCTTTCTTAGCTTCCACGTAATAGTTTCTTTTACCTTCTCCATTTTGTCAGCTTCGACTTGTGCCACAATATCATAGACACCGTAAACCTGGTAAACTTCCTTTACACCTTCAAGTTTGTTGAGCTCGGCAACAATAGAGTCTTCACTACCTAGCTCTGCATTCATAAGTACAAAGGCCTGTGGCATACATCTAGATAGTCATAGCTGGTGTATAAAAACATGTAGATAAGCTCAATTTGTGGTGATTTTGCATTCGAGTAACCTGCTCTAACCTACAAACGCATTTTAAAAAAACCAATTGTTAATTACAAAAATGTGTCCTGCCATAATCGGAATGGAGTAGCATATTAAATAGCAGACCTCTATACTCACACAAATCATCGAACACTAGAATAATGAGTCTTTTCGCTAATCGGCTAAATGGGCATGAAGTTTCCAATTCTTATGTTCAGATCTCATGTGGCAATTTACTCTCATCGAAAGCACCGGCCCTGGTCCACTGGTATGCGAAATAATCTTCGCACCATTCGTGGAATTCAATATTATCACTATAATATACTATATTCAAGTCAGGCTTTCCCTTTAAACTAGGGAATGCAACGCAGGAATGTTTTTCATTAAATATTAACACTAATTTAACACTATCCAGCATTCTTCTTTCAACCATCCCTTTGGAAATTAAGCTTCGCCACCCTATTCTTTCCAAGATTTCGCTCCTTCCCTTCGGAACCACTGGATCTCGAGGAAATATGTACGAGAATTTAACGCCACTTTGAATTCGTGAGCTCAGTGTCTCAATTAAGTCGACTGGTACTTCTGAGATTATTTCTTTGATGTACTCGTTTGAATTCAAAAATATATACTTCCATCTTTGGAGTATAGCCATAACACCATTAACGACCTCACATTCTGCGAGGCAACCTATCCTAAGGATAAATCTCAATGGAAGATCACCAAATGTATGATCATTGAAATACTCTCTATTATGAAACATGAAGGCGTAACTTGGAATAAGTGAAACTATCGATTCTCCATAAGGCGTCAGTAAGAGGTCTCCCTCGCGTCCCTTCGTAACTAGATTTGAAGATACAAGTCTTGATATATTCCTATGTGTTTCCTGCATTGTTGCATTGAGCTCCTCTGCAAGTTGTGATAGACGGTAAGATCTGTTCCTAAGTTTCATTAGAGTAGAATATCTTAGATCTCCAGCTAACTCGAAAAACAAGGAGTTGACCTCCTCCTCCCGCTCCCCATGCATCGATCAATGACCGTGCGCCTAAAATTTAAACTTGACAAATGTTGCCATGTCGGAACCCATAATTTGAATTTTGTTTATAATTACTGAACCAATGATGTACTTGTTATAACTAAGGACTGACTCTGGACATGGTCCGCGGAAATAGGACCAAATCCTTGATATCATCGATGCCAATGAACCATCTAAGCAGTCTTTCGATACCCATCCCAAAACCTCCATGTTCTACCGATCCATATTTCCTCAAATCTAGATACCATTCGTAATCAACAGGGTTGAGTCCTGCTTGTCTAATCCTTTTGGACAATGTTGCGAGGTTGTCTTCCCTCATGCCTCCACTACTCAGCTCGCCATATCCTTGCGGTCCCAAGAGATCAAAAGTGAGACTTATTGCGGATCGATCTGGGTCCTCTTTGACATAGAAAGGTTTCACCTTGGTAGGGTATCCGGTGATAAACAAAGGGGTCATCATTTTCCTAGTTAATTCCCTTTCTGAATCAATGCTTAAATCATCTCCCCATTGAATAGTTCTAGATCTTCCTTCAAGTTCAGTCATCTTGAAATCGAGTGATTTCAGCTTTTCAATGGCTTGATCGTACGTAATTTTGTGAAATGGCTCTGAAAGATCTCTAAACCGGCTAGTGTCTATTTTGAGAAATTTCAATGATTCTTTTCTTTCATTGACAGTCTTATCAATAGTATACCTAACAATATCCTCTTGGATTTGTAGAAGGTCTTTAAGGGACACCCATGGAGACTCACACTCCAGATGTGAAAATTCTGCCAAATGCCTAACAGTTCTAGATCGTTCTGCTCTGAAGGAAGAAGTAAGACTCCATACCGGACCCAATGAAAAAATCATTGCCTCCAGATAAAGCTGCGCACTCTGCGATAGGAATGCCACGTCGTCAAAGTAATTTAGCTTGAATAGAGTTGATCCGCCCTCTACAGAACCTTTCACTATTAGCGGCGGGGTTATTTCCATCCATTCATTGAGCGAAAACCATTGTCTAAGAAACTTAAACAGCGACGATCTAATCTTAGCAATTTCTATCATTTTCCTTGTACGTAATGCGAGATGTCTGTTATCTAGAAGCAGCTCTGCGCTTTGATATTCACCAAGAGGATAATCCTTTTCCGAAAATTGAAAGATCTTAAGATCTGTCCCAGTAATCTCGATCCCCCATTCCGGAGCTCGAGCATCTTGTTTTACAATACCAGAAATTTGCACCGATGACTCCCTTGTTAAGTTGTCTACCTTTGATGAAGGGAAAACGCATTGTATGATAGATCCCCGATCATCTCTGAGAAGCACGAAAGCGTTTCCCTTTTGTTTTCTTAACCTATACACCCAACCTCGTAGGGTCACCTCTTTCCCAATGTAATCTGAAGATAATACATCACGTATCCTCAAATCGCTAACTCAAACCTTCCCGCCAAGGTCTCGGCCACCCCGCCATGCAGGACATCTGATGAATCACAAAGAAAAAATTCTGAAAGATACCGTTTTCAATGACCCAAGTGTTTGTTAGGGGCATTTTAATCAATGTACAATTAGGATCTAATTTAATATATCTGGTCAAGAACACTAAATACTTATGACAAAATTTGATGGGATAAAAGGTCAGGAATTACTTGATGTTGAACAGTCGGACTCTGAAGTAACTCTAATTTTTAAGGACAACCGATATCTATTTGTCAGACTTGAAAATGGGCGTATAGTCTGCGAATCGGTGCCAGAATAGAATAAAGTGATTCACATTTTACCTGACATTCGAACTGTCAGCCAGTTCGAATATCTCTTAACTTTACCCCGGAGCTTAGCGTCCGATCAAGTGACATGAATTCAATCTAATCTTGTTGAATTGGATTTTACTGATATCTCTACCGGCTCGGTAAAGTCGTGTCTTCCCCATGAAACTCGTATCTCAGCATGGATATCACCATCCTTTGAGGATCCTCGTTGATCTCCATTGACCTCTATGATTTTGTTGACGTCAAACATAAGTGATTGAGCTTCTTCAACTGAAAGTGGATATAGCGGCACATCTTCTTGTACTATGAATATCCATATCCTAAATGGGACCTTAGGGTTCCTGGTCCAAAACAAAACAGCTTTCCTTACATATTCTTTGGTAAGCATCGTTTGGTTACTGATCTTGAGGTCGATGCGTATTTTGAGACGAAAGGAATTATCATGTTTGTTGTACGCCTTCTCCCAACTTGATTGATTAAATGCGCTTCTGATAGTCCCGGTTATACTAAAGCTAAGTCTTAGCTGTCCTACATTGCCAGATTCTTCATTTTCGTGAACGGTTTCTAACTTTGTTTCCGAAATAAAATTTCCCCGGCTGCTGTTCAACATCTGCAATATCAGGAGATCATTTATATCTTCAATAAGTAGTTGTCTCTATCGTATGTTTGCAGAAGTAATTGAAAGTAATGCAAATATCTTGGAGCTAAAACTAAGGGATGAAGATATTTCTGTGATGCTGATAATCCAGCATGAACTTCTCAGTAAAAATGATATTGATTTTGCGGGGGTTATTCTGAAACACCCGCTTATAAGAGACTACATCATGAGGATTGTCACAAAAAAAGAGGACCCTGCAATTGCACTCAAGGAAGCATCTGCCAACGCAAGTGAATACCTAGAAGAATTGGGTTCGAGTATTAAGACTCAACTAAGAACCTGAAGGTGATAGCCAAGCTGAAGTTTTGTCCTAGCTGTGAGTCACGTATGAAGCCAATGACTGAAGAGGGTACGGTAAAATGTCCAAAATGTGGATATTCTGAACGCGGTGGATTTTCATCTCACGATCAAGAATTACTTCAATCCAAGCAAACAAGATCAGACAATATCCCAAGAAGTTCGCTCAAGGTCATGGATTCTGATACGCCAAATGCTATGCCGACAATAACCATTCAGTGTTCAAAATGTGGAAATATGACTGCTTTTTGGTGGATGTTGCAGACACGGTCTGCTGATGAGGCAACTACACAATTCTACAGGTGTACTCAGTGTAGCTACACCTGGAGGAATTATTCATGATAAAGCCTCTTCTGTTTGGTTACGTATTTCCAGAACGGATTGGCGGCCTGATGGTCAGACAGCAATGTTTAAAGTTAATAGACGATGGCGGTAATCATAAATATTGACATTCAGTGTTAGTACAAACTCTCCCGATGAATGGAAAGTTGTAACGTCCGCAATCTCTACCCTTGTAGACGAGGCTACCTTCGAAGCCAATGTCGAGGGGCTCCTATTCAGAGGGATGGACCCTTCGCATGTAGCGCTTATTGACATACAGTGGCCCAATTCAGCCTTCCAAAAATTTCAATGCAGTGATTCGATCAAATTTGGTGTAAGGATTGATGAATTCTCTAAACTGATAAGACGAGGTGATAAGAAGGATACAGTAGAGGTTTCTATTGGGGAGAATTCCACATTAGTAATAAAGATCAAAAACGGTTACAGCAGAGAATTTAAAATGCGACTCATAGAGAGTTCTTCTGGTTCAACTCCGCTTCCAAAATTGAATTTTAACTCCAGGGTTGTCCTAAACTCTTCTACTCTGGATAGAGTATTTTCAGATATCCAGGTGGTGTCTGAATATATAACTTTGGGATCAGAGCAAACAAAAATTGTCTTCACCGGAAAAGGAGATTCAGGCGAAGCGAACATCACCTTGGATCAATCTAGTGCAGGGTTAGAAGATATTACCGTCAAAGAAAGCAGCAGTGCAACTTATAGTCTTGATTATCTATCAAGAATAATAAAGGCCATAGGAAGCATCGGTGGATCTGTTATAGCGGAGTATTCTACCAAGATGCCATTACGCCTTGAATTTAGAGTCGCAAACATAGGAAGAATACATTTTTATCTTGCACCTCGGGTTCAAGATTGATAATAGGTTGCCAAAACGCAATAACATTCAGATAACTTTTTGATTATGTATTCAAGGATTTCTTGGACATGATAGTTGTGATGAAATTTGGAGGAACAGCGGTCGAATCAGGTGAACGAATTAGACATATATCAAATTTGGCGCTCAACTATCAACAGAAGATGGGATTTGATGTTATATTGGTAACATCTGCTGTTAAAGGTATAACCGATGAGATACTAGCAGTGGCAGATAGCGTAAGAAGAGGAGATAAAACAACGGTGAACCAGTTCATCGATCGTATGAAACGAGTGCATCTATCTCTTATAGACTCTAGTATTTTTGATGAAGCTAAAAGGAAAGAGGCAAAGAATACTGTAAGTGAGCTTACTGGGCATATTGAAAATGTTCTTCAAGGAATGTTGCCTATTAAAGAGGTCACTCCAAAGATGCTCGATTATTTGCTATCATTTGGGGAGAGGCTTTCTACATTTATCGTGTCCGTCGCGATTAGGGATATTGGAGGAAGTTCAGAATTTCTTGTGGCTAATGATGCGGGCATAGTAACTGATTCCAATTTTGGGGAAGCACTCCCTTTGATGGATACTACTAAACTTAAGGTCTCCCACAGGCTGAAACCGTTGCTAGATAAGAAAATTATCCCTGTGATCACTGGTTTCATTGGGGCAGACCAATATGGTAACATAACTACCATCGGTAGAGGTGGCTCTGACTATTCAGCAACGATAATAGCCGCAGGCTTAAGAGCAGACGAAGTGTGGTTGTGGAGCGACGTAGATGGATTAATGACGGCTGATCCAAAAATTGTCAGTGATGCGAGAGTTATTCGAGAAGCGTCATTCGCGGAAGCGCTGGAAATGGCACTGTTTGGCGCTAAATATATGCACCCAAGAGCGTTAGAGCCGGCTATTGAGTCCAGCATCCCAATAAGGATAAGAAATTTCATGAAGATAGATGACGTAGGCACGTTAGTAGTTAATAATCCCAGTAAGGATTCCCACAAAATAGTCAAAGCGATAAGCTCTATTCGACACACCGCCTTGATAGATGTAAGTGGTGTTGGAATGGTAGGTGCACCAGGGACTGCAGGAAGAATCTTCGATACTCTGGCTAAAAATAAAGTTAACATCATGATGATTTCCCAGAGCCCGTCTGAATCGAGTATTTCAATGGTTGTTAAGAAAGAAGTGCTACAGAAGGCAACTAGCACATTGGAATTATCTTTGCTTGGTAAAGTAATCAAGAAAATTGATGTCAAAGAAGACGTTGCAGTCATAGCAGTCGTAGGTTCAGGTATGCGAGGTATTAAGGGGGTGGCAGCAAGGGTGTTTAGTGCTGTTGGCAATAAGAATATCAACGTGATTATGATAACACAAGGATCTTCAGAATTGAATCTTGCTTTCGTAGTGAACGACAACGATTGTGGAGAAGTAGTAAGAACAATTCATGGCGAATTCGAGCTCGCCAATTCTTGATACGATCCCTTCTCCATTCCATTTTTGGTCAGCCGCCGAGCAAAGGATAAATTATTATGATGATTAGATGTTGAGCATGGCAAGAGGCCAGCTGTTCGTCGTAGGGATAGGCCCTGGAGATCACAACCAAATGACCTATCGTGCAAAGGAAGTTATCACAGCTAGTGAGGTTATAATCGGTTATGACACTTATATCACATTGATTGAGGAGCTAATTGTCGGTAAGGAGATTCACCGATATCCAATGACCCAAGAAGTTGATCGGGCAAATCAGGCAATTAGGACAGCAGAGGGGGGTAAGAGAGTGTCCCTTGTGTCTTCAGGTGATCCTGGAATTTATGGTATGATTGGCCTCGTCTATGAAATTCTCGCCGAGCGAAACTGGGAGCGAGATAGTGGGATCTATGTAGAGTGCGTACCTGGGGTTTCCTCCCTGAATTCCTGTGCGGCGTTGGTTGGCTCTCCCTTAATGACTGACTTTGCGGTGGTTAGTATGAGTGACCTACTTGTCCCATGGGAAATTATCGTAAAAAGGGTGGAAGCCGCTGCTAGAGGAGACTTTGTGACAGTCATTTATAATCCAACTAGTAAGAGGAGGGTTCACCAGTTAAGAGACACCCGAGAAATATTCTTAAAGTACAGAAGTCCGAAGACACCAGTAGCTATTATAAGAGGTGCATATCGAGAGAGCCAAACCGTTGTAATTACCGATTTGCAAAGATTGCTTGAACCCCAACATCAGCAAATTATGGGCATGATAACTACGGTCATCGTAGGAAATACTTCAACCTTCACATATCGCCATCTTATGATAAACCCAAGAGGATACAAATCGAAATATGAGTTGGTTCATGATACCCCAGTAAATATATAATCTCACATAGCAGTAAACGACTTTTTGGCAGTACCGGCGAAATGACTAGTTCTCCACTTCTGGCTCTCGTCCCTTGAAATGCTGTCTTACCGGATCTACTATTTTGTTTAGGTAGATGGAAACAGCACGCTTAAGATCGGCTGGGTGGAGATCCCTGTTCTCGAAATCATTTTCTAGTTGAGTGTAATTGTTGTAAGATATCGTCCCCCCATATTTGGAGGTCCTTTCTACTTCAAATTCGGAAAAATCATGAAGAATGATGTACCGAACTAACTCTAGCACTGGATTATTCTTAGAAACGCCGGCAGGACAGTACGCCATTCCAATCTTGCGGGCAATGGTCTCAAAGTCGTCATGGACAAGTATGCTACCGCGTGGGTTGCTCTTACTCATCTTCCTTCCGAGCTTCCTGTTCCCAAGTGGTGAACCAGGTTTTTCCAACTGGACAGGTTCAGACAACCCGGGGAGCAAATGATGGTGAACGGCAACAGGTATTTTCCATCCCAATTTTGGAAAGATTTCCCTAGCTAACATGTGTATCTTCCTTTGATCCATTCCTGCGTGAACAATGTCTGATCCTAATGACCTTATATCTATCGACTGCATAGACGGATAAAGCAATTGGGAAAAGTCTAGACTGTCTTTCGCGGTCCTTCCCATGATCGTAAGTGACCTCATAGTCCTCGCAAGAGTCAGGTGCTTACCAAATAAGATTAGGTCATTCCAATATTCGTAACCTCTTTCACGATACATTTTGCTCCCCAAAACTATATTCAAGCCGGGACAAACGACCTTGAATGCCTCAGCGTAATACTCGGAGAGATTTTTTATCTTACCCCGATCCCCTCCCAGCTTGTCATTGATATAAGTATGCCAATCAGCGAGAAAAAGGGTACAGTCGACGCCCGCTCTCATAAAGTCATTTATCTTGAATCCCGTAAGTATAAGGCTCCCAAGATGTAATAATCCTGAAATTTCTATGCCAATGTAATGCTTGGGGACAGAGACATTAAGAAAGAGATTGGATAATTCATCCTCGGTAATGATCTCCTCTGTAGGCTCTCGTGTAACTAGACTGAGACGTTCTTTGAGATCCATATAGATAGGTGGCAAATCTCAAATGCCTTATTAACATCTTGCGTTGCACACTAGAAACTATCTAGATCTAAAGGTTAACCTCAATATTGATATTTCTGTCTATAATTCTAATCTGCGGGAGGTGCGCATCGTGCCCTACAGCGAAGAACAAATCTTTAATGCCATTCAATCATTGTCGTATTTCAGATCGAGGGCCATTTCCCCATACCATGAGAGATTCGGCTTTCCATTTCTTAGTGGGACGTTTTTCGTCTATCGTAAGATTGATGTGAAACGGATTCTTACAATCGCAAATACAGTTGCACAGAATCCCTCATATTTGGATGTCGGGTGTGGCTACGGTGAATTCCTTATGAAGATAAGGAACTACATTCCAGACGCGCTAGGTATGGAGTTAGATCCAAGGATCTTCTATTGCATGGGAATGCATGTTCCGTCGTACATCAAGATCTGGGATCCAAAGTGGGGATTGGATCACAATTTTGATGTTATATTTATAGGCTGGATGGAACCAGGCACAGACTTCCGAGACGAGATTTCAAAACATACGCAGGTGATAGTTACCACGTTGGACCAAGGGTTAAGTTTAGCTGCCGAGTACGAGGATCATGGTTTCGAACTCATAGCATGGTGGAGATCTCCTTCCTGGGAAGATGTAAACATCGAGATAATGAATAGGTACTACACACGAATTTCAAACGAAGGATTAGAAAGACTGACCAGTCTAAGAGGAGCACACAATCTGTGGTATATTTACAGCAGTGATAAAGACATTTCGAAAGAAATAAGACGAAACTTAGCGATAGCCGCTAATGAAGAACGATCTGACTTGAATGAAACCTATGATTTCGAAGATGTCCTAGATGAGTGTGGTTTTGGATTCCATCAGGAGTTATCCACATCGGTTAATGGCTCGCGTGAAAAACTTTGGGAAATAAGATACAGTTAGTTTCGCATGAAACTTTTTTTGGTAGGGTCGGGTGGTTTAGCAAAATGAAAGACTTAAAAATTCTAACTGCCGAAACTAACCCAGTTGAAAGTAACAGTACTGGGTGCAGCAAAAGAGGTAGGGAGATCAGGTTTTCTGGTTGACTCAGGACAGAAGAAGATCCTAATGGACTATGGAGTTCTCCTTAAAAGAGATCGAGAACCAGCTTTCCCTCTCCATGTGAAACCAAAGGATATTGATGCAGTAATATTGACTCATGCGCACTTGGACCATTCTGGTTTTGTACCTTCCTTATTTCTATCTGATGTCATAGGGCTCCAAGCACTTGGCACAGCCCCAACATTTGATTTGTCTTACCTTTTAATAGAAGACATGATAAAGATCTCAGGATTCTACCTCCCCTTCGAATATTTGGATGTTTTGAATATGAAAAACCATTCTAGAGAATTAGGCTATCGTGAACCATACACGATGGATGGTGTACAGATTAGTCTATTCGAATCAGGCCATGTTTTAGGAGGAGCAACTATAACGATATCACATGAAAACAAGACGATTTTTTATACCGGTGATATAAACACGAGAGGTTCGAAATTGTTGAGGCCTGCAGACCTTAACGTGGGTGAAATTGATCTCATGATCATCGAAAGTACTTATTCCCAGTCTGACCAGACTCCAAGAGAAAAATCAGAACGCGAGCTATTGGAGTTCGCAAATGGGATAATAGAGGATGGAGGGACAATTTTTATTCCAGCTTTCTCAGTAGAAAGAGCTCAGGAAATTGCTTGTGTCCTGCAAGCACACAATTTCCCTCACAAGGTCGTCATGGACGGGATGGCTTTAAAGGCCAACGAGATAATGCTGAAACATCCATCATTTTTGCGGGATCCAGATACTTTCAAGCAGGCTATAACTGGAGCAGAATGGATAAAAGGTTGGAATCGGAGGAAGAAAGTTGTGAATGAACCATGTGTCATCATTTCACCGGCTGGAATGTTAGTTGGCGGATCAGCTGTGCACTACATGCAGGAGCTTTGCAAGAGCGACAAGAACGGAATTGCTCTAGTATCATATCAAGGAGAAGGGACTCCTGGACGAATATTATTGGAGAGGGGCGTATCAAGTTTTCAGGGTAAATTGACTAAATGCCGTGCAGCAGTTAGGCAATTTGACTTTTCTGGTCATAATAGCAGAATCGAATTGTTTGAAATCTTGAATACAGTTAAAGGATCTCCAGAGGTTCTTACCGTTCATGGTGATGGAAAGGCCTGTACTGAATTCGCACGCGAGATCCAAGAGAAATACGGTTTCAAAGCCCACGCGCCCGAAACGGGAGAGGTAGTACAGGTTTGAACACCGTACGTCCATCTTAGATGTAAGGCTTTTTTGGGTGATAAAAGATTTCATTTCCATGATAGGGGCGTAAAGTTGCTTTTCGAGCGAGCCACGAGAATAGGTCCGACGGACGGACGATTGGCAAAAGGGTGAATTCTCTTTCAGTTAGTGGAGCTAACAAATGATTCTAGTCTATCCATGGCCTTGTCTAGCACTTCTTCGGATGGAAGATATACCAGCCTGAAATGATTCGACCCGTAAGCAGTTCCAAACCCCGACCCATAGACGCTGATGACACCGGTTCTACTTAGGAAATCCAAGACGAAATTCTTATCATCCTTCCACCTTGGGGCCAGATCCAGCTTGGGAAATACATAGAACGCGCCTCTCGGAGCAGAACAGGAAATACCTTTGATAGCATTCAATCGCTTCACAATGAAATCACGTCTTCTACGCAATTGGTCAACCATTACTCGAATGTGGTCTTGAGGTCCGCGCAAGGCCTCGACTGCTGCCATCTGAACCGGCAGGTTTGAAGATATTCTTACTCTGGCCAGCTTCGGAAGATTTTCTCGTAAATCGTTGAGCTTTTCAGTATTACTGTTCATGCAAACATACCCACATCTCCAACCAGTCATCAAGTATGCTTTCGAAAAGCCATTAAGTAGTACTACCGGAACGTCTGATGCAACTTTCCCTATACCAGTAAATGACTCTTCGAAGACAATCTTATCATATATCTCGTCACAAATAAAATAAAGATCATGTTCTGCCGCTATATCAATTAGCTTCTTGAGGCTCTTCGCATTAAACACCTCACCTGTGGGATTATTTGGACTTATTATGCAGATGGCTATGCTTCTAGGAGTAATCTTCGAAACAAGATCATCAATATCTGGAGTTCCATCTGGAAATATTCTAAATTCAACAGGGATTCCGCCGTAGAATCTAGTATAGGAAGAATATGGAGGATAATATGGACCAGGCATCAGGACTTCTGAATTGGAGTCAACGATTGATGCAAGTACCATATCAAGGCCCTCTGAAACCCCGTTTGTTACTAAAACATCCTCTTCTTTAGTGTAAAAGCCCTTTGAACGTTCCCTCTCGACGATTGCTTGTCTTAACTCAAGCACACCTTCAGATTCGGCATAGTAGTTATTGTCGTTCTTCACGGCCTTGATTAGGGCTTTTTTGATATGGTCTGGTGTCTTAAACCCAAACTTTACTGGATCTCCTATGTTGAGGTAGATCAATTCATGGCCATCCTTTTCATATTCCCTAGCCCGCAGCATAATGTCTCTGATTGCATATTCTACACCGCTGGTACGCATTGAAATCTTCAAGCTGCCATTGTACCTGTAAATTGACCAAAATAAAATGTTATTTATCAAGAAGGAGTTGTCCTACCGGTAAGCGGGGAATACGAAACTATTCATACTTATTTAACCCGCTGATTATTAACCATTACAAGGGTCCGTAGCGTAGTCAGGATATCGCAGCGGTCTTCGGAACCGCAGATCGAGGGATCGAAGCCCTCCGGATCCGTTGTGTCCAGGAAAACTACCTTCTATATTGATGATGCTCAATCTTTTGTGAAATATAGGTCATGTCCGTTCCACTCTATATACATCAATGGATTCCTTCGAACAGACTAATAGTCTACTGATATTCTACCAATTCAAAAGGGATTTAGATTTAACGCTGGTATAACTCACTATTTCCACTTGATTTACTGTTTGATATGCCATTTAAGCTGGTAGTTGTAGATTCATTGGGAATTTCTCTCCCCTAGAGCCCAATATTCTTTAAACTAATACTCTTACAATTCCTTCAACAATACCCTAGCAACACGGCAGCTGATATGAATATCCTATGATTATGATATATGAAGTCCCGACCAATAGATAAATATCAAAACCTAAATAGTTCATCTTAGCCGTGTTTTGAGGGGTCGTTGTCTAGCATGGTATGATGCCAGCCTCGGGCGCTGGAGTTCGCCGGTTCGAATCCGGCCGACCCCACATCTTCTGGGAATTCGTCTAGAAGCAAAGCGACGATCGCTCACTTAAGATGACACTGATCATAAAATTAGGCTTAACCGTAATCCACTTGCTTGCCAAGTTCTAGATTTAAATATCCTCTGATGTGTATCAAATTTGATGTCCGACACACAACCACAACAGAACCAACAAGTGTTTAAGGAAGGCCCTCGGGACGCGATATATATTGGGAAGAAGCCATTAATGGCATACGTAACCTCAACTCTTATACAATTGGCTAACCAGCCAAAGGTAACCATCAAGGCTAGGGGACTAAGCATAGGAAGAGCAGTTGATGTATCGCAAATCATTCTTAAGAGAATGGAAAACGCAGGATATACAATAGGCGATGTGAGAATTGGATCAGAGACCGTACACTCGGAGGACGGGAGAACTAGAAACGTCTCAACAATAGAAATTGAAGTAAACAGAGCCTCTTAACCTCTCCGCTATTTTTGTTGCAAATTTTTATCATGCTTAAATACTTTGTCGAAAAATGCTGCGATATATCTTGCGCATCTGAACCCCGTAACAAAATCACATTCTAACATAATCTCCCGCTTAAGTAAGGAGTATCAAGTATATTTATTTCCAGTCAGGTTTGTGAACAAAAGGCGAGAATTAAACACAAGGAGCTTTCCTTTCAACTTTGAAACGCGAAAGTCCATGGTGGAGGAGTTATTTGGTGATTCAGTGAAGATAGTTTCGGCGTATACTTTTCGTGCTCCATTTTTAAGATATGTACCTCCACTTATCTCTCCTTACTCATGGACTATGAGAAAGGAGATTTTGGAAAGCATTGTTGAAAATAAATTTTTCTCTTATACTGGCGATAGAGCAGAATCCTGGATGCTAAAAATGTATGGTTTAAGACCTAAGTTAGGCAAGAGGTTAGAAATTTCAGGTACATTTGTCCGAGATCTTTTGTATCGGGATGCAATCCATCCTAAAAGGAAAAGTAACGGAAGAGAGCCCTGGCATAACTATGTGCCTCCCCAAGTAGCGGAGATTATCTACAAAAATTGGACTAGAGTCGAACAGTTTGCCCATACTAATGATAGAACAGTAAGACTTTTCGGAATGAAATTCCCCCAGGAAGGACTTCTATCTCCATAGAACATATTTATATTAGACAGGGAGACGTTGCGTTGGATGAAAACGAAAGGCGCAGAATTCATTTGGCTGGACGGGAAATTTGTAAAGTGGGAAGCTGCTGAAGTACCTATCTTTACACACGCACTTCATTATGGAACTGCAATTTTTGAGGGAATTCGTGCTTATTCGTCGAAGGATAACAACCTGTATGTATTTAGACTTGCTGAGCACATGGAGAGGCTTCGCCGGTCTGCCCAGGTGTATCGCATTAATGTAAAATACTCAGTCAGGGAACTTTGTGATGCTACAGTGAATTTACTGAGAAAGAACAATATCTTTGAATCATGTTACATTAGACCACTAAATTTTGTAGGCCTGCACGGCATCGATTTGAATGTGACATTGGATTCCCCAACTTGTTGCGCAATAATTGTATTCCCATTTGCGAGATATTTTAGCGAAGAAGGGATCAAAGTATGTGTTTCGTCGTGGCGAAGGATAAATGATACCTCTATTCCTCCAATGGCAAAAGCCTCTGGTAACTATCTCAATTCTGTTCTCGCTACTCAAGAGAGCAAGAGATATGGATTTGACGAATCTATTATGCTTGACCAGGAAGGTAACATCAGCGAGGCTCCTGGGGAAAATATCTTTCTTGTAAGAGATCACTCGATCTTCACACCTTACATAGGAAACTCTGCCCTTGAAGGAATTACACGAAATACTGCATTTGAAATCGCAGCCAATTTAGGGTATAGTATTGTTGAAAGGCCCATTTCAAGAACTGAGCTCTATATGGCCAACGAACTTTTTTTGACGGGAACTGCGGCAGAAATAGTTGGTATCGTGAGTGTTGATGGACATCCTATAGGTGATGGCAGGGAAGGACAAGTTACCAGGCGAATTCGACAAGCATACTCCAGAATAGTTACTGGAGAAGAACCCAGATTTTCGAGTTGGCTAACTAGTGTATGGTAGCCTCAGAGTTTACAGATCTCCACGTAGCTGTTATAGGTGTAGGAGGATGGGGAAAAAATCATGCACGAGTCTTGAACAATCTCGGAGCTCTAAGAGCTGTTTGCGACATGGATGTGAAACGAGGAACTGAGATATCAGATAGGTACGATGTGAACTACTACACGTCACTTGATCAATTGCTACAAAAGGAGCAAGAGCTAGATGCATGCTTTATATGCACTCCCACTAAGAGTCATTATCAGCTCTCGAGTAAAATAATCAATAGGGGAATACATCTCTTTGTTGAGAAACCGCTATCGTTCTCTTCGAAGGAATGTGAAGATCTTGCGGGTTTGGCACGAAATAAGAAAGTAATCTTGACTGCGGGGTACATAGAAAGATATAATCCTGTCGTTCAAGAATTCAAAAGGATAATTCAGAGCAAAAAGTATGGTGAACCATTGATGATGGAGTTCCACAGAGAAAATAGAATGCCAGTACACATAACTGACGTTGGAATAATTTATGATACGTCAGTTCATGACATAGATACTGCGATGTATCTTTTTGACAGTAAACCGATCGTAGTTTTTGCTCGAACAGGAAAAAAATTTCATGCCTTCGAAGACTTTGCCACCATCATGCTGGGTTTCGAAGATCAAAGAGTGGCCATTATCGCATCGAACTGGATCACACCTAAAAGAGTACGAAAGTTTAGTGCCGTCTGTACTGATGGAATTATAACTGGGGATTTTATTAGTCAGGAAATCAGAATAGATGATATGGACGCAACTACGATACCAAGAAGGGAATTCAGAGAACCTTTGTCTGTCGAGATAACCTCCTTCCTTGATAGAGTGGCCGGAACTCATAATGTCTATGATACACTAGTATCATCAATTGAGGCAACTCGTGTGACCAAGGTGGCAGAATCTGCAATATTGTCTAGCAATACTGGTTCGCCTATTTATTTGGACTTTAAAGAGAGGTAAGTGGTTATGAAAAAATCACTACTTGAGATTTTGGCTTGTCCTATTGACAAGCACAGCCCTCTTGAGCTTTATGAAATCAATGTACATCTGACAAATGAAACCACTTTAGATAAACGAAGCGAAAATAGAGAAACTCTAGAAGAACAAACTGACAATGATACCACGTATCATAACGTCATAATCAAGGAGGGTGTTCTTTTTTGCAGTCGTTGTTCTAGGTTCTTCCCCATAATAGACGAGATCCCTATTATGCTACCTGATGAGCTTCGAGAAAGAGAAAAAGATCTGCAATTCTTACTAGAATGGGAAACCAAGATACCCAGCAAGATACTTGATTATGGTGTACCTTGGCATATTGATCGAAAAAATACTTGAAACAAAAGGGACAAACAGATCATGATACTTGTCTTGCCCGACAAGGCGTGAATCTGGCGTGGCCATTCGATTGGCATCTCAGATTGTTTTTATTCATTGACTATAGCTTCACACACTGGATTTGCCTTCATGATAATCATATCGAGATTACGACTACTCGTTCTAGAAATGGCACCAAAGTCGTCTTTCGAACAGGCTATGACGACCGTGTTCTTATCTGTTGGATAGATATCTAGTGAAGTACCTGGTCTTCGTTCCACATCGCCAATATAGTCCTTTAACCTCGACTCCATTGTGCCAACCAATTCAATCTTGTCTCCTTTCATTTCGTTCTGGTCAATGGTCCAAGCGATTATTACCCTTGTCCTACTTGCCTTTAGTTCAGCCATCTTTAAAACTAGTCGAAGTCTGTCTATCAAATGCTTAACATATCCCTCTATCCCTTTAATGGTACCATTCACTAGATATGCTAGAGGTCCTGCTCCGGAAAGGGATGAAGCAACGACGCGAAGATCATACAAGCCATTTGAAATTTCATCGATATACAATTCACCATATTTGCTTTCAAGTACTTGAGAGGGAAATCCTGACGTACGTGTTTGTTTGCATACCTCTAATGTGCTAGCTAAGCCGGTATAATGCTCCAAGATTCTAATAACGTGGGCAAGCTCAGCTGAATATATATCAACAAGATTCGAATCCTCTGTTTCGGGCAGATCCTGAATAAGGCCTAACAAATGGTGATCCTTCTTGTTTGATGATGATGATCCAACCAATAGGTCTCGTTGGTTTGGTTCAGAAAGAAAGGTAATCGGCATGTAATAGTAATAAATGTCTCTTCCTATCACAAACCCTGTCAGGTGCTCAATTAATGCAATGTTCTCAGTGTTGCCCCCTACCCCAGTAGGGAGAGTAAACACAATTGAAGTCCCTGGGCTTATGGACCTTACGACGTCTCTTAATTTTGATGAAATGTCCGCCCTTACATCCTGGCCAGTCTTCCGAACCTTTGGACAAAAGAATACATATGATGCCATTTTGATGGCAACATCCACGGGCTGCAGCTCAAGCAATGGTTCGTCTTCTAAAAGGGAGCTGACAGTAGGATATGATTTAATAATTTCAGGTTTGAGTATTATAGCCATTCGTGCGGATTCGTCGATCAAGGACACCTTATGTCCTCTAACTGCAATTGTGGAGGCAATTTTATAACCTTCAGTGCTGAGTCCGTATACAACCACTGGTTCAGATGCCGTTTCTAGACTCACGCCTCCCCTCAAACATAGGATAACGGTGCTATGTAAGAGTTAAAGAAAAGTCTTTTCTATTCATGGTTGGTAGTCTATCCTGTATTCTATGAAAGTATGGCTTGATATTTTGACACCTAAACAGGTTATGTTTTTCAAACCATTAGTTGATTCTCTGATGATTGGTGGCCACGATGTCTTTTCCACTTCAAGAGATTACCGAGAAGCCATTGAGCTTGCGAGAATAAAGAATCTTGAAATAAAGGTGGTTGGAAAGCATGGAGGAGAAGATAGGTACGACAAGTTAAGAGCGAGTGCCTCCCGGGTATTTGAATTAACAGAATTAGTACAATCTTTTGAGCCAGATTTGGCAATTACATTCTCATCACCAGAAGGAGCGCGGGTGTCTTTTGGACTAGGAATCAGACATTATTGTTTCAACGATTCTCCACATGCTATAGCTGTTTCGAAGCTGACAATTCCACTGACAGATTTACTGTTTTGCCCATGGATAATACCTTACTCTGCATGGAACAAATTTGGATTACCAAAGACGAACATCGTAAGATATAAAGCATTAGACCCTGTAGCGTGGCTTAAAAGGGGTCCTGACCCACCCCGCTCGCATCCAGCAGATATGATCTATGGGAACGGAAATAAGAAGAATATTCTAGTGAGATTGGAAGAATCAAAGGCAGCTTATTTGACTGGGAGTTCGGTTAAGAAGAATGGTTACCTTTTTCTTGATAGTCTAGTCAAATCAATCCACGAATTGGCAAACATTGTTGTTGTCTGTCGATACTCTGATCAAGTGACAAAAGTCAATGAGAGATATCAAGGTAAAGTTTCTGTTGTAGGAAACACTATCGATGGAACATCTGCAATAAATTCTTGTGACCTATTTATAGGAGCTGGAGGAACAATGACTGCTGAGGCTTGTCTAATGGGCAAGCCTGCTATTTCTATAGCTCCCATTTCATTCTATGTAGAGAGGTATTTATTAAAAACTGGTCTACTTTTAAAGGCGCTAAAGCCAACTGATCTAGTGAAACTTGCTACAAAGATTCTCAAAGATCCAAGTGGATCCTTCAGTCAAAAACAGAACGCAAAACTCATACTGCAGAGAATGGAAGATCCTATCCAGACCGTCATGCGACATATTTTAGCTCACCAGTAACATTATTAAAGTTATATTCCTTCAATAGAAGGAGCCCGGAAGCCCGGTAGAGCGTATAAAGTCCATGCCGAATGTAGTGGCCAAGCATAGAGGCCTTTGGAGCCTTTGACCCCAGTTCGAATCTGGGCCGGGCTATGGTCTTTTGATCATTTTGAAGAAATTATGTCTCTTGGGCCTAGAAATGGCCTACCGATTAACTACGACTCGGAGGCGAAAGTATACGATCTGACTAATTTAGATAGATCGTCGTACGCCTTATCAATAGCCTTCTTTCTCTTTGCCGTTCTATCTTTGAAGTTGATTAGCCTCATCTTATTTTGAAGAATCATTTCAACTTGCTCTGAGTGATTTGGTGAACCTTTTGACTTCCTCAATGCTAACAAGTTCTCGGCGCCACATGCAACAATTATTTCTTTCAATGTTTTTATTGGTATCTGACAACATGATGCCTGTAACTGCTGTTCAATCTCTCTGTCGCCAAGATCCTCCAATGTACGTTTCCCGTTGCATATAGCCAACTTTACTAGAGAACCTACGAGTTTGTGCGCAGATCTAAATTCTAGATTCTCTTTAGAAGTCAAAAGTTCCGCTACGTCTATCGCATTAGCGAAACTGCTTTTAGCAATCTCTAACATTCGAGTTTTGTAAACTGTAGATGATTCAATGACAAACCTCAGTATATTTAACGAACTCTCAGTCGTTGTAGTCGAAGAGAAGACAAGACTTTTCAGCTCCTGTAAATCTCTACTATATCCGGACGGTAAGCCTTTTAATACTGTCATTGCAGCGGTAAGATTTCCAAGAATTCCTCCTGATCTTGACCTCAATATCTCCAGAGGATCGGGATTTTTCTTTTGGGGCATTGCACTAGAGGTTGAACTGACAGAATCAGCGAGTTCAATATATTTGAATTCATCAGTAGTCCAGAGAATAAGATCCTCAGAGATCCTGCTTAACGTAATCATGAGAATGCCCAGGCAAGCGAGATATTCCAGAACCACGTCCCTAGAACTTGTAGCATCTATGCTGTTGATACTCAATTGATTGAATCCCAGTAGCGAGGCCGTTCGAGTTCGATCTACGGAAAAAGTAGATCCCCCAATGGCTAACGAACCAAGGGGGGACTGATTAATCCTGCTGTATAGTTCATCTAATCTCTCCATGTCACGAAAGAGTGACTCCGTGTAGGAGAGGAGGTAATGGGAAAATGTTCCAATTTGCGCATGTTGTAGATGAGTGTAAAGTAGCATTACCGTATCCTTGTTAGAATCAGCACTTTCAAGCAGGGATCCTACCAAATCTCCTAACAGAACACTCACCTCATTGATATCATTTCGGACTTTCATCTTAAGGTCAGTCATAACCTGATCATTTCTGGACCTAGCTGTCTGTAACGTTCCGCCTTTACTCATCCCTATTTTTTCAACTACAAAAGACTCTACAGATTCATGGACATCTTCATGCTCAGTTCTATTCATGATTGGTTTAGGATGAAGTTTCGCGTCCTCTAAAGCTTTCAAGAGCTCAACTAACTCTTCCCTCGATAAATGCCCCATCTCGTGTAGCATTATCACATGAGCCTCACTCCCAATTATATCATAGAAGAAAATTGCAAAGTCGTCCTTTAGTGAAGAAACGTAATTCAAAATCTCTCGATCGATTGACCCTTCCGGCCTAGATCTATACATAGGTTAAACAAACAGTGCCCTGATTTAACATTTTGCTGATACATTAAAGATCTGATCTCTTAAATAGAGATTAAAAATAAAATAAAACACGATATTACGAGCAGTCTATTACAGCCACAGTGTTCAGTGCACCTAGAACAGAATTTGTTCTAGGTAGGATATAAAAGGATGATAAAAAGCTCGCGTGATGGAAAAGCAGCTCGTTAATAGTTATATATAGATTATTACAAACCAAAGTAGAGATGAATCAGGATATTCAGCAAGTGAAAAGACAGATATTCGACGAACTCACCAAGATTGTAGATCCAGAGATAGGGGTTTCAATTATGGAATTGGAGTTGATAGACAAGGTAGATATCAAGGAAGGCAATGTGGATATTGATTTGCATCTCACGAGTCCCTTCTGTCCAGCCGTTTTCGGTTTTAAGATAGCACAGGACGTCAGGGACAATGTTTACAAGCTGAACGGTATTGAAGGTGTTAAAGTGAACGTAAGTAATCACTTCATGGCAGAGGCGATTAATAAACAGGTAAATGAAAGTAACTTGCCAGCCAAAGACGTAAAAAATGCATGAAGCGATATGCAACCCCTCAATTCTAAAGTGAAGTGTAAATGAACCGCTTCTTCAAGCATTCATTGCCATGTGCGAAATGCTAATTGGCATTCATAATCTGCCCAAGTTCCTAGTTCGAGATTCAGCTAATTTCTTGTCGTTTTTCGAGAAGCTTACAAGGTGTCCTCGGAGCAATTGGATTCCAAGCGCGGGATCGACCCCTTTAGGACAAACCACACTGCAAGAACCTGCAAAATGACACCTCCAGATGCCGTGTTTGTTGTCTACAATGTTCAATCTGGACTTGGTAGCATCGTCCCGGTTGTCGGCAACATATCGATATGCTTGGGCTAAAGCCTGAGGGCCTGGAAACTTTGTATCTGACCCAACGGAAGGGCATGCAGAGTAGCACAAGCCACACTTTATACAATATGAAAATTGCAAATAATTCTCGACATCTTCAGGTGTCTGTATAAATTCTGTGAGGTTCTTCTTGTCAACAATATTTGCATTTTCATTATGAATAAAAGGCTCCATTGCACGATGATGCTCAAAAAAATCTGAAAAGTCGCCGACTAGGTCTCTAATTACAGGAAAATTAGGGAGAGGTTCACAAGTAATAATATTCTCATCAATTTCAGACACCTTGGTATAACATGCGAGTCTTGGAATTCCATTTATCTTCATGCCGCAAGATCCGCAGGATGCCATCCTACAAGAGTATCGTATCGCTATGCTTTTGTCTAAATAACCTTTGGCATGCAACAAGGCATCCAAAACGGTTGTCCAACGCTGTACGGGTACTTCATACTTGTCGAAATGTGAGGATTTACCTTGCTTGGGGTTCTTTCGATAGACTCTTAAGTGGACTACTTTCCGGTTGCTTTCAAATCTATTCTCCTTTCTCTGATCTAGCTTCGTTTGGCTAGTCTTAGTGTCAAGTGCTGTCATTAATTAAATTAACCCAGTCCATTGCCGATTATTATTGTTCTTGTGCCGTATGCAATAAGTGCAACCATTGCAACTAGCGTGAAAACAGTCACACCATTTTCCCAAGCTATATTCTGTCTAAATTCTAGCAAAATAATTCTTAACCCATTGAATCCATGAATTGCAATCAGAACAAGAATGGATTCCAAGAGCACTGCGTAGGCAATATTCTGATAATTAGCAATGACATTCTCGTATTCTAAACTCATAGAAAAGGGCATAACTAGTCTCATAATGATATGCACAGCCACAACAAAAAGGGCTGCAATTCCAGAGATGTAATGTATCTTCATAATTTGACTTTCTTTCAAGATCAACTTGTTTTACAATAACCTCCGAATCTCCAGCATATGAATTAGTCTATTCTCCTGCAAATAAGATATTTGCCCCATATAACATCGCAGTAGCTGCCAAAATCAACGCTATCCAAATTCCTGATTTCTGGCGATAATTCAGTGAAACTGGAGAGTATGGGTAGTCAGGCCTACCCGGCTTACCTACTGCTCTACCTGTTTCAGTAAACAACAATCGGATTCCATTGGCGGAGTGGAAAGTACTCGTCCCAATTACCAAAATCAGGAATAAATGTCCCCATGTAGTCTGGGTCAGTTCCAACATGGCGTTCCAAGCATCTTTGCCATCGACTAGAGAGCTGGTTTCGATTACATGTCCGACAAAATAAATAAGCAGGAATACACCTGTTAGGCGTTGGAGCCAATATGAAATTCTCTCCCAACCATATCTTGAAGG
The DNA here is from genome assembly GCA_049578985.1 of Nitrososphaeraceae archaeon. Taxonomy (GTDB): domain Archaea; phylum Thermoproteota; class Nitrososphaeria; order Nitrososphaerales; family Nitrososphaeraceae; genus TH5896. The sequence continues at coordinate 22,347 of JBAUMZ010000198.1, read as the reverse complement.
ATTTAGCCAGGCTTTGAGACCTTCACGGTTTTCACGTTTATTACTGTTCGAGTAGATCCTATCTTCATTAAATGATTTCATCAATATTTCCTCTCAACCGGTGCGTACCTTGTAATCTTTACCGGATACCAACTTAATTCTGGGCCTTCATAAGTGTAGTATGCAAGCGTATGTTTCAGATAATTTACGTCATCTCGACTTGGATAATCGATTCTTGCGTGAGCCCCTCTTGACTCTTGGCGATTTAGAGCTCCTTTCAAGACAATTTCAGAGATTCGTGCTATTGAATCGATTTCCATGACATTGATGTAGTTTGTATTGTATTCGTAGGCCTGGTCGTCTACATGCCGCCAAGATACGCGTTTCAATTCCTTCACTTCTTTTAATGCTTCAGCTAACTTATTTCCATCCCGAAACACATTTGCCTTAGAATCCATTAATTCTGCAAGTCTTTTTTTCATTTCATAAGGATTCACATCGCCTCTTCCGTGGAATATACCATCATAGATCCTCTTCTCTTCTTCTATTACTTGTTGTTCAGGCACTGTCATATTTCGATCCTTGGCCTTTTCAGCATACTCAGCAGCATGTTTGCCTGTAATATTTCCCCATACGAGGCATTCGGACGTAGAGTTTGCTCCCAGCCTATTTGCACCATGGGTGCTGTTACAAGCTGCTTCCCCAGCGCACCAAAGGCCACCCATTTCTGTTTCACCTTCGATATTTGTGTGTATCCCTCCCATCATATAGTGGCAAACAGGTCTAACTTCGATGGGCTCATCAATAACATCAATCCCTGAGAACTTTAACCCTATTTCCCTGATTCCTGCTAATTTTTCCTTAATGCGTTCAGCTCCCAGATGTGAGAGATCAAGTTTAAGACAATCCATTCCAGTCTCGTGTTTGAAGCCCCTTCCTTCTTGTATCTCACGAATCATAGCCCGTGACACGACGTCTCTGGGTGCGAGTTCAAGTTTCTCTGGAGCGTATCGCTTCATGAATCGCTCTCCTTCATTATTTACAAGGTATCCACCCTCTCCTCTGGCACCCTCTGTAATCAAGATCCCAGATGGTAGAATCCCACTTGGATGAAATTGCACAAATTCCATATCTTTTAGTGCTAATCCTTTTCTGTATGCCATATCCAAGCCATCTGGTGTTGAAGAATAGGCATAGGTAGAAAAGCCGTAAATTCGCCCCGCACCTCCTGTACAAATGATTCCAGCCAAAGACTTGATTATTATAAACTGTCCAGTCTTCATCTCAATAGCTGTGAATCCCCGAAAGCTAGATCCATCGGATAGGATCGATGTACAGAACCATTCGTTTAGAAAATGGATGTTTTCGTGTTTCAGACAAGTATCATACAAAGTTTGCATCTCATAAAACCCTACCTTATCTTGAGCATATGTCGCACGAGGGAATGAATATCCCCCGAATTTCCGCTGATCGATCCGTCCATCTGGTTTTCTCGACCATGGCATTCCCCAATGGTCTAGTTGATATATTTCGTAAGGTACATTTGAGACCAGTCGTTCTGCAACATCTTGGTCAGCGAGAAAATCACTCCCTCTAATTGTATCATAAATATGGGATTCTCTATTGTCCCCTTCTTCTTCAAATAACACGGCAGCTGTTCCCCCTTCTGCCGAAACGGAGTGAGAGCGCATCACCTGAACTTTAGAGATTACAGCTATGCTCAATCTCTTGTTCACTGACGCAGCCGAGATAGCAGCTCGAAGTCCCGCTAGGCCAGATCCCATTACTAAAACATCATAGGAGAGAACCTCAGTCATTCATAAAAACACCCTCAAGTGAAGATATCGTGAACTGCAATTCTCATAAATACCTTTGTCAATGTCATAGATCTACTAATCTGCTCTTGCGATCGCTAACTCTCTTGCCAGACCAGAAGTTTATTTACTTGCTGAATTTTTAGATCATCCTGATGCACATTGCCTATTCAGGGAGGATCTTCTTCGCACCGAACACATCAGACGAACAGATCATTAATCAAGCCAAAAAAAAATTAGTGGAAAGTGGGATCAAGGAAGAACACATACAACTCAATTATAATGTCCAAGAGCTGGAAGTCGATGACTTGTACATAAGTTACGAACCTCCCCATCTAGTTATCCGGAACGTCTATGAAAAGAAAAGTTCAGGAATGATAAAAATGAGAAATACAGGTATGATAGAGATATAGGATCAGTTGCTTGATTAAATGATTTCCGAAACAAGTTCCACCGCCCGAATTGGCTTTCCTTTCACTTCTTGACCGCTGACTAAATTTTTTACCGTTATGTCGTTTTCACTTCCCTTCTGCGCCACTCTCACCAAAATGGTAGCTCCTATATAAGATCCATAATCCATCTGCTTTCTCAAAGATCGACCCCTACTGTCGTAGTCTGCTGGTATACCTGCTCCTCTCAATTCTGAAACTATTTTCAACACGAATTTTTTATCATCATCCTCTGAGGCTACAAAGACTAATGGCTTGGTTTTGACCTTCAATAAGCCATGATGGCATAATACATTCAAAAGGCGCTCGACCCCTCCGGCTACCCCAATGGCGCCTATATCGCTTCGATCAAACGCAGATGTCAATATATCAAACCGGCCACCACCGGCCAGCGCGCCTAACTTGGAAGTGGGATCGAATATCTCAAAAACGCTTCCTGAATAATAATCGAGTCCCCGGACTATCCCTAGGTTAATTCTTACGTTACGAACTCCTCTTGCCAACAGTGAGCTTTCCAATTCACTGAGGGAACGCCATTTTGACAATCTACTTAATATCGTGATGTGCTCTTCAATTTCATTTATTGTCCCAATTTGAGAAGACAGTTCTAACAAGGGCTTGAGTAATGCAGGGCTGATCTTATTTGCATATTCATTATAAACTGCTTCTACTCCCTTCTTCTGAACCTTGTCCATTGCTCTGAAGACCTCAAATGCTAACAGGGGATCCGACATACCAAGTTCTTGCTTCATGTACTGTTCCAGAAGTTCCCTATTACTAATATCAATTGTAACTTTTAGTCCCAAATCTTCAAAAAAGGAAGCAGCCAACTGAATTATCTCGGCCTCATGCTCCAAGTTGTATTTATCGTATAGCTCTGCATCCCATTGATGAAAATATCTATATCTCCCTGCCTGGGGTTCGTCGTACCTCCATACTCCCCCAAATGAGGCTGCTTTGATGGGTAATTTCATATCTCTTCTCTGAGATATATAACGGGTTAGTCCGACAGTGAGATCGAACCTCAGCGCAACTTCTCTTCCCCCTTTGTCTCTGAAATTATAGATTTCATTGGAAATTGTAGGACCTCCTTTTGCTTCAAGAGTAGAAAGCATTTCCAATGGAGAAGGCTGAAGCATTTTAAAGTTAAATAGACCAACAGTTCGCGTAAATCGGCTTTTGACGTAGTCGATATTGGAAAATTCTTCAGCATCAATATCTCTCATCCCACGTGGAAGGCTTAATCTCACAACAGAGACCAACCTTCGTGACCATTTAGATTTTACTCTTAGTTCGACAGCTTTATAATTATTCAACTCTGACAAATAACCAAATTGGAAGGGTACAAATATTTGGAGCACAGCACAGACGCTTTTGTTCAAGCCGATGGGAGCAGTTCGGAAGAACTATTCGAAAATTGCGCTAAGGGATTGGTTAACATCATGTTTGATATTGACAAGGTGGAAAACCGCCAATCTTGGACGATCACAGCTAATGGCGAAGATCTTGAGAATCTCCTTTTCGACTGGTTAGAAAAGGTCTTGTTAAAAATCCTCATTGAACAGATTGTGCTGTCAAAATTTTCCATTGAAATTTTTAAAAAATCTACAAACGTCATGGATAAAAAGTATCTTCTTAAAGCGCGTGTAGGAGGAGAAGTAGTCAGCTATAGTAAGCATAACTACAAGATAGAGATCAAAGCAATCACTTACCACGACTTGAAAATACAAAATATAGGCAGTAGTTATGTTGCAACATTCTTGGTTGATTTGTAAAATCCTCTCCTTTATCCATAATTGAGGACTTCATTAGTCTTGATTTTCAAAACGGTGGACTGAGTCAATCGGATAAGTCTTAAATATCCATGATAACTTTTATTGATTGTATCATTATGAGTGAAGTAAATAAGCCAGCATTGGTGGAGCTAAACGATAAGAACTTCGAGGAGAATATATCTAGCAATAAACCGATATTGGTCGATTTTTGGGCAACATGGTGTGGCCCCTGTCAGTTTATGCTACCTATCTTCGACAGGCTATCTAAAAAATATGCTCAGAAAGTCGCATTCGGTAGGTTGAATGTGGACGATAATCAGGGAGTAGCTATGAGATATGACGTATACGCTATCCCAACTTTCATAATCTTTATGAACGGGAAGGCCATCGATAGAGCTGTAGGAGCGGTAGGAGAAAAGGGCCTAGAGGGTTTGCTACAGAAATATCAGTGATATTTTTAGATAATTTGCATGGATATCTCTTCACTAATAGCAATAAGCAGGTCTGGAGCCTTTCCCAAGCGTGTCAAATGTAGCCGAAGAGCTCATCACCTTTCCTTTTCATATCTACAATATGGTTCAGAACTTCCATCTCTTCCCCGGTAAGCCTTTGTGTGAAACGTTCGTTAAGTAATTTTGCGTGTTTGCTATTCAAATCGGTGTAGAAGATGTCTCCTTCGTTAATCTGTCGTCCTATAGTAGGGCCTCGGACGGAGACCGCAACCTGCATCCCCTTGGTAGCTTCCTCGATAGTCTTACCGCTTTGCTGTATTTGATGGATAGCGCCTATCTTTTTGCCTTCTTCATTGATCACAGGAATTTTTTGTCGCAATTTTCCCACTAGTATTTCGGCTCCGAATACTGCAGGGTCGTTACGTCTGAATACAAAGTTTTTTATGAACTGAAATTTGCACACTGGTGGAATTTCATTAAACATGATTACGTCTTGATGATCTTTCTGGTAAGCTCTCCAGTCAAAATAGCTTCTTACAAGATTATAGATGATTTTCGCGTCAAAAATCATGACTTGACGTTCCTGGGCCTCCCTAAGGGCATCTTCTAGGACTCTAACATTAAACGCCAAAATCACGCCCAGATATCTGTCCTTCTCCCTTACAGCCGATGCCTCGATCACGTCCCTCTTGGTGACGTGACCTATGTCCGCAATTCTTATGGGAACCTTTTGCTTTACGAGCAGGTCACTGATGGCTTCTATGGAACCTATAGTGTCACATTTCATAGTAATCCCATTGATATCCTTGTTCACAAAAGTGTTCTTAATTTCAGCCTCGACAATTGCCCGAAGTCGGGCTTCGTCTTCCTTCTGATTTAGAACGAAAAGTGGACTCCCTGCCATGACACCGGTGAGGTCTGGCGAAGTAATTTTCACTCCGGCGGCCGAAATTACCTCGGACACATGCCTAAACTTGTCCCGGGGATCTCTCATTTCATCAAGCGGCTTGGGAAGGAGAATCGCCTTCACACGGGTTACGATTGCGTTATTTCTCTTAGCAACTATAACACTACATCCCTGGCGGAGCGTTCCATCAAACAGTATTACGTTGGCGGCCGGTCCGAGGCCCACCTCTTCGTTGATTTCCAAGACGATCCCTCTTCCCTCCTCTTCGTGTCGTTCCAATTTTCGGCTCAAGTATTGCTGGGTTAATCCTATAAGAACAGCAAGTAATTCTGGTATCCCCACCCCAGTTCTAGCACTGACAGGCACTATTGCTACTTCCTTTGTAAAGTTCTTGATTCGCCAGAACGCTTCTGAATTGTATCCGGACATAGAAAGAGAACCAACGACATTGTAGATCATTTCATCCAGCGCAGTTTGGGCTGACTTATCCTGCATACTCACGGTCTTACTTATCGAATCTCCCCCAAGATCGTTGCGCCATCCACTAACGGTGTCCACTTTGTTCAGTGCAATAACAAATGGAACCTTTCTTCTTTTCAAGATTTCAATGCTTTCCGCTGTCTGAGCTTCGAATCCCTTGTTAGCATCTACCACAATTATTGCAATGTCGGCTGCTGAACCTCCTCGTACTCTCAGAGTAGCGAAGACTTCGTGACCAGGAGTATCTATCACCAAAATTCCTGGAATTTGTGAATCGGTAGTTGAAATCTTGTTAAATAAATCCCCTGTTACTCTTTTAATTGTATCAATCGGGAAAAAACTTGCCCCGATATGTTGGGTAATTCCCCCCGCCTCTCTAGCTTGAACTGCCGTTCCTCTAACCTTATCCAATAGAGAGGTTTTACCGGAGTCTACGTGACCAAGTACAACTACAACCGGATGCCTGAGCGCCACTTAAATGCTATCAAAAATCACTCTAGCCTCTTTTATGAAGCTTTCATACGAATCTGATGCATGGACTATGTTATCTGTTATGTTGAGGGCTAGATCCCCTCGTATCGTACCAGGAGCCGCTTCATATGATTTTGTTGAACCTATCATTATTCGTACTGAGCTTATAGCACTGTTACCATCCAGAATTAAAGCCATCGTTGGACCGGAGGTGATAAATGAAACTAATTCATTGAAAAATGGTTTATTGCTATGAGCCGAATAAAACTCTTCAGCTTTTTCCTTAGTAAATGAGTAAGATGTTAGATTCTCAATAGTGAATCCCTTTTCTTCAAACCGGGAAATTATCTTTCCAGCTAATTTTCTCTTTATTGCATCTGGTTTAATAACAACTAGAGTTCGCTCCCCCAAGAAATTAACCCTTCCGTACTTTAATACCACCTTTCATGTACTTCTTTGTCCATTTTAGCTTTCTAGGATCCCTCTTCAGTTCTCGAAGATTTTTCTTGCATTTGGAGGAGCATGTCCATTGTATCGACCCATCATTACGGACCAGCATTATCCCCTGACTTGGAGGAATATGTTTTCCGCAAAAGGAACAATTACGCAATGAAGTTGCTGATTTACTCATTGACTAGTTTAACACCTCTGGAATACACTAAACCTTACTTTATTTTTCGAGCTTCTCGCTCAGTTTCTCGTAGCATCAATATATCGTTCATTCTTATTGATCCTTTGACATTCCTTGTCAGGATTCGACCCTTATCCTTTCCCTCAAGGATTCTCACTCTAACTTGAATAACCTCTCCTGCAATTCCTGTTCGACCTACTATCTGGATTACCTCTGCCGGGTTTATCCTCTCTTCCGATGACTTGCTCATATTTTCTTTTCTATTCCTTTCTCTTGTCTCTTAGCGGCTGTATGGAATTAAGAACTTGCTCTACAATAGTCTGAGCTTCACCTGGATCCAAGATAGTTGCAGCAGCTGACCCGACGTCCATACCCAAAGAAGCCCCGAGTTGTTCCTTGCTGGGAACGAAAATATATGGAGCACTTCTCTCCTCGCACAATATTGGCAGATGGGCAACAACTTCAGGTGGTTCCACGTTCTCTGCAATGACTACTAATTTTGTATTCCCTCGTTCAATAGACTTTGTAGTCTCATTGGTTCCCCTACGTACCTTTCCACTCTGCTTAGCCACTCTAACCGCCTCGTATATCACATTCACAAGGTCTTTAGGTGTCTCGAATTTGACATAATATGGTCTACTCATTTTAAATAATCACCCTCTGGGATCATCTCGATTCTTCTATATGAGATCCGTGGAGTATTAAATATGTTATCCATGATACTGCTATCTAACTTCGTCATTGTCTAGCACATTTCTGATAACGTTGGTGTATTCACGCACCTTAGAATCCAAAAGAGCTTTATCTGTCGATTCTGCATACATCCTAATTAGTGGCTCGGTACCACTAGCTCTTACCATTACCCAAGTCTCCTCGTCAATCCAGATCTTGACGCCGTCGAGATTCTCTATTCTTAGATTCGTTCCATGGCTTGTACACGACCCAATGACACGCTCAGCGAGCTCTAATGACTTACAATGGAATTTAGACTTGGACTGAAAGATCTTGGGAAGATCCAAAATCTCCCTTGAAAATGGTCTCTTTCCAGAACCAGATGATAGCATTTCCAAAACCAATAGTGTGGTTAAGGCTCCATCCCGCACACAATTTAATCTCGCATTCATGAAACCACCATTTTCTTCAAGCCCTAGCACCGCATTTCGTTTAATCATCTCTCGGGAAACTTCGACGCTTCCCACCTTAGTATGAATGACTTTGGATCCCTCATTCTGAGCGACGATACTAACCATCATCGTAGTATTCACTGGACATACGATATCCGTTCCTTCATAACCATTCTTCAATAGGTACGCTATTAATGATGCACCTAATCTATCGCCCCAAATGATCTGTCCATGTTCATCACAAAATATACTTCGATCTCCGTCACCATCGTACGCCACCCCCAAATCTGCATTAGTGGACTTGACGAGCTGAGAAAGAGTACCTAGGTTAGTGGGGGTGGGTTCAGAACCTCTTCCCGGAAAGTTACCGTCAATATTGCCATTCAAAGTTAAGACCTTACATCCGAGCTTTTGAGCTATAATCGGGGCTACCAATGCTTGCGCTCCATTTCCTATATCCATTACAATCTTGAATCCTTTTGAGTAAATTTTTTCTGACTCGACAATTTGGATAGCAGAATCTACATACGATGAAATTATCCTATCATCATTGTACTCTCGCCCTATCTTCTTAACCGGAAGGATTTCCCCAGAATTAAAATTGAGCTCTATTTTTGACTCATCGTCTCTTGAAATTTCCACTCCATCATTTGCAATAGCCTTAATTCCATTGTATTCGGGGGGGTTATGTGAAGCAGTAATCATGATGCCTCCTTGATATCTTAAGTATTTGGTTGCGTATTGCAAGCACGGGGTAGGTAGAAGGCCTGCCATAGAGGTATCAATCCCGGAAGAATTGAGCGTCGCAGAAACGATTTTGGAAATTATCGGACTAGATATTCTTCCGTCAAAACCAACTGAGAGCGGCCCGTTAACAAAAAACGACGCTAATGAACGAGAAACTTGGATTATGAATTCGAGATTAAGGTCTTGGCCGAAAACCCCTCTAACCCCATTTGTTCCAAATAGCTTTGGGCTACGCGTACCTTTCATTCTGCTTTTAAGAACTGAAATGTAATTTAATGATAATGGTTAGAGTAATGTCAATGATTGCATCAACAGGATGCAAATTGAGGATATTCAGTAGCTGAATTATCGAGGGGCGTCGGATTTAGTCGTGGATCAGATTTGTTTCATCTTGAAGAGTGATGTCATTCAGTTGCCGAACCAATCCACTGAATGCTTCAGTGTATGAATGCGGAACACCTACTAGCAGTCAAGTCTCATCCGGAATCCTTGACACCGCTTACCATGCTATGTAACCCACGCACCTTGATGAAATCGTCGATGACTCCACGTTTAGACACATAACCTAGCGGAGATTAACACCCTCAAGGTGGAAACTTTACCAAATGAATTGGTATGCATGGTAAGAACGTTTCTTTATTCTATCTTAGTGGCAAATACTTGCGTTACTTTATGGGATAGTTATAATTTTATCTTTCTGCAAAATATTGTCACAACAGTTGCATCGTGCATACTAAACCATAAACGCTAATATATTGAAGTGCACAGTGAACAGCTTGCGAGCGGGGGTTGCCAAGCCTGGCCAACGGCGCAGGACCTCATGCATTCCAATAATGCATGATTGTGCGAGGCTTAGAATGAGCCAGGTCTTTACTCCTAAAACCCTGTTCCTAAGGGATTCGTGGGTTCAAATCCCACCCCCCGCATCGATACTTATTTCACGATATTTGCTTGACGCATTGGTCTAGTTGCTTATGATTGTTGAAATGTGCAGCACAAAAATGGTTGTCACAGTCTCCGCAATGCCAACCTGAAATCGTGTAACAAATTATGCATTTGTCTAGTGGTTTATTATAATCAAAATTTTTTTTATGCCTTCGCGTCTTACTATGCTGTTGTTGTTGTGATTGATGATTGATCCCGCGATTCATATAGATTCTAGCCTATTGCAAATATTTTCTCACAACATCACAATTCAGTGTTACAAAATGTGTCGAAGTCTTTAATGTGCACGAACATTTGGGTCTTGATTCTAAATACGCATACTTAATCGAAGGATTTATACTTTTTCAAGGTGTAAGGTTTATGTAAAGTATCACTTATTTTTACGTCGTTGGCTAGCCGGAGCACAAGAGACAGGACATTAATAGAGATCACCGTGATAGGCAAGGATCGAGAGGGGGTAGTAGCAGAAATAACCAACTCCATTTTTCATAATGGAGGAAATATTGAACAGATTAACCAAAAGGTCGTCCACGGGTTATTCGGGATGCATCTAGAAGCTTCTTTTCACAACACTGTAAAACTTTATGAAATACGTTCAGAACTGCGCGATCTCTCCACCAAATTACAAATGGAGATCAAAGCTCACGTCGAAGAACCCAATAGAAAGAAAAATACTGCCCTATTAGTAAGCAAAGAACCTCATTGTTTATCACCAATACTGAATGCACTGCAAAACAAGGAAATTGATTCGAATATTTCAGTAATTATTGGCAGTGAAAGTACCCTCAATGGTATTGCAGATGAGCATTCGATACCCTTTCATTCAGTCTCGTATGAAAGTGGTTCAACAAACGCAGAAAGTGAGATCTTGGAAGTCGTCGAAGATTATAACATCGATCTCATTGTGCTTGCTCGTTATATGCGTGTATTGACACCCAATTTTGTATGGCGTTACCCTAACAGAATCATAAACATTCACCCCTCGTTACTACCAGCATTTCCAGGTGCTTACGCCTATGTGCAGGCATTCGAAAGGGGTGCAAAAATAGTAGGATGTACAGCCCATTTTGTTACTGAAGAGTTAGATCAAGGCCCCATTATTTGTCAGGAAGCCTTTAAAGTCATGGAAGACGATACGTTAGAGTCGATAAAAAAGAAGGGCCAGCAATTGGAGGCCGCAACCCTATTGGAGGCAGTTAAACTTTTTCTCGACGACAGATTGGACGTTTATTGGAGCAAGGTGCATACCTTATCCAAAAGTTGAGAATGAACCTGATAATATGTTTAGAGATAGATCTCCGCGAACAATATAAGACTGATATTCTAGCTAGTTCGTACGATAGTAATGGCCCTCTCCATTTGCGACCTAAGTGACGGGGATTTCCGCGATCGCTTAGCACAAACCCAATCTGCAATAATACCTGTAGGTTCACTTGAACAACATGGACAACACCTGCCAGTATCAACAGATTGTTTGATCGCTGAACACATTTCTAAAGAGGCGGGTCGGAGATTAGAATATTTTGTGTTCCCAGTTGTTACTTATGGGGTATCGTATGAACACGCCCCAATGTTCAATATTTCTATCCACGATTCCACACTCTCTAATATATTGTGCGACATATGCATATCTATAACCCGTCTTGGTATCAAAAAAATAGTGATAATCAATGGTCACCATGGAAACATGGGAGTGTTACAATATGTCTCTCAAAATACATTTGAAAAAATGCCACCTGATTCGGCGGTACACATTATCAATTATTGGTCCTTTATGAATGAAAAATTCGATCACTCGGGAGAGGTGGAAACCTCAATGTTGTTGGCCATAAAGCCGACATTGGTAAAGATGAATAAGGCGGAAGCAAGCGGCAAGATTCTCACGAAGTCAAGAGAGGCATACAGGAGTATGACCTGCCGTCCGGGCTCTTTCCCTCAGTTAACTGGCAACGGAGTATGGGGAGATCCGAAACTTGCATCAGCTGAAAAGGGGAAGGAATTACTCAGTGAGATAAGCGAAAATATTATCAGAACAATACTTGAGTTTGACTAAAATTCCAAACAGACAATAGAGGTACATTCCTCTCTTCAGGTAAAGTGAGATGCGTATCGCTCCTAAAATTTTTAAAGCTCGACTACGCTGGCTGTTGCACAATCAGAATTTTAATATATACGTGAGTATTGCTTAATAGAGGAATCAAGATTGTCGGTAGACATGGCGGTAAAGGTTCTGGATGAGAGCCTAGGGAAAGTTGTTCTTATAAAGCTAAAGGGAGGTAAAGTGATCAGAGGGAGTCTTCACGGATTCGACCAACACATGAATCTGTTGCTTGAAGACTCTGTTGAATTATTGGAAGAAAGTAAGTCAAATGATTTAGGAACTATTGTTGTACGAGGAGACAACGTTGTCATAATATCCCCACCTCCTCAGTAAGGAAGATTGTGAAATGACAAAAGGCACCACTTCAATGGGTAATTTCACCCGAAAGAAGACACATATTCGTTGCAGAAGATGTGGTCATAACTCCTACCACAAGAGAGGAAAGCAATGTTCGAAATGCGGATTCCCAAATCCACAATTTAGAAAATATAACTGGATTAAACGCAGGATCATCTAATTAGTGGGCTCAAACTGTGCAAACCAATGATACTATAATTTACAATAGTCTATATTGTAGCTAAACGCTAGATTGACATCGATTGAATGAAGAGATCTTATTTGTTGGGAGCGCTATAGCTGGCTCGCTCTTGACTATTGCGATCGACAGGTTAGTAACGCCTGAATTCTCAAAAGCAAACAAGAATACTCTAGCATCATATGATTCTGTAAGAACAGAGTTAAATTCACTTGAATTTGAAAGGGATTTAGTGTCCGAATCGGCGATTAAAGTGGATGAAGCATTCAATGAGAAGCGAATCGATGTATATGAGCGAGATAAGCTTCTTCAGAGATACACAAAGCAGATAGAACAATTCGATGAGAGAATAGACAAATTTCAGAATTTGTTAGATTTTGCGGATCTCAGGAACCAAAGAGATAATCTTACTGAAATGGTGAACCGGAGAATTTTGTCGATTGATCAAAGGTTAAAAGATATCCACAATAGATTCACAATCACATATGGAAGTAGAGAAGGTGACCGAATAGAACATGTATTGGGGAAAGCAATCCAAGAAGCGGTACATGACAATCTACATGATTCTAAACGCATTGACGAATTAAAACAATTCCAGTCCTCTACCTCATCGACACCTGACTCCCCACCGACACCTCAACCTTCTGTTGATGATCCACCAGAAGTTAAGCAACTCGAAGAACTTCACCACCAAATAATGTTAGAGCTTGACAGGCTTGAAAGCGAAGAAAAAAAGGTTGATGAAACTCATACTGCAGAAACTAAGGATGTCCTTCAAAGTTCAACTGCCCTGAATCAAGCTGAAAATGAATTTGAATGGACCCCCGGAAACGATAAAGAAACTGCAAAAGAAAAAAAAGAAATGACCACCTCATCCTTTGAGGAAGCCCAAGCCGGTGAACGTTGATTTCATTTTTCGGCTGCTATCAAAATCTTGATTCGTGATGTCAGCTTCGCAGATTAGTGGTAAACCAGATTTCACTTCGGTAATAAAACATGCAATAGGAAAGCATGTCAACGGTGATCAGATAATAGGATTAGGAAGCGGAAGAGCCATGGCATGTCTTGTACGGGAATTGGGTCGAAGGACTGATAAGGAAAAATTGAGATTTGTAGTTACTTCTTTACAAATAGGGGTTGTAGCTGAAAATGCAGGACTATTCATGTTGAATTCGCCGCACACCGAACAGATTGATATCGTATTTGATGGCGCTGATCAAATTGATGCAAATCTTTTTATGATTAAAGGTGGAGGAGGTGCGTTACTACGCGAAAAAATACTTATGTATTCAGCAAGAAAAGTAATAATATTAGCTGATCCATCAAAATTTGTCGATCAATTCAAACGAAGCGTACCGATCGAGGTTATTCCTTTTGCTAGGTCAATAGTCCATCAAAATTTGACCAGAATTGGCGCCAAGGTTGAGCTACGACAGTCAGCAACAGGTTATCCCTTTTTTACTGATAACGGAAATATTATCTTTGATGCGCATTTTCCTTCAATCCAAGATCCCGAAGCCTTGGAAAAGGAATTAAATTGCATACCAGGAATTGTTGAAGTTGGAATCTTCACTAGAAGGGCTGATCGATATTATGAGGCATCTGTTTCAGGATCTTTTAAGATAATCGCATTTCGTAGGAACAGTAAATGCGTGGTATCTGCGTAGTCGAACGGCATAATTCGTATTTGTATTAAATTGGTTTAAAAGTTTTCTCTCATCATTTTTCATAATTCGATACGCCACCCCCCATTCAAATCCTTCCGATGGTAATGAATTGCGTCTTACCTTAAACCGTAATTATGAAGGATCCTAGCCAGATTAAGAAAAAGAAATCAAAAAAAGCTACTTCGATCTAAACTAGCAATATCATTTGCTAGTGAAAGAGGATCAGCATTAGGCCAAGCGCGACATTATATCATTCGAATTTCTTCGAAATACTACTTCACTAAGATCAAATGTAGTCTGAAAGAAATGCTAAGCATCAAAAATTCACTAACTACCATAATCCGGAGGCAATTCTTGCGGTATAAAGGCGCCTATTTCTTGCTCCCCCTCCCACCAAGACTGGTCCTAGGGATTAATTTGCCGTGGCCTAAAGCGTTTTCATCTACCAAGCCGTCATTCATAACAATTATGCCCCTTACTATTGTTGTAACCGGCCAGCCAGTCAGTTTCCATCCATCATATATAGTGTAGTCTGAACTTGACAGCAATAGATCCGGGGTTACAGTTTTCTGCATGTCAAGATCGATAATGGTAAGATCAGCATCTGAGCCATTTACAATGGTTCCTTTCGAAGGATACATATCAAATATTTTGGCGGTACTATAGGAAGTTACCTCTACTAGCCTTTCAAGAGTTATTCTATCTTTATTCACACCCTCACTTAATAAAACTGGCAGCATAGATCCCATACCTGGAAATCCAGAAAGCGCAGTCCACAGGTCTCCCTTACCTTGTTTCAATGACAGAGTATTTGCAACATGATCTGTCGCCACAGTATCGATTATTCCGTTTCTCAGACCGTACCACATACTTTGCAGATCTGATTTTGAGCGAAGCGGAGGCACGACTTTTCCTTTGACACTACCAAAATCAGTGGTATGAGTGAGATAATGTGGGCATGTTTCCACATAGGAGACTAACTTGCCTGTCTCCTTTTCGCTGATTATTGCATCAAGGGCGACTGTAGAGCCAATGTGTGCAAAATATAACTTAGAATTGTACTTTCTTCCCAAGTTTGATACTCTCGAAATACTCACGGATTCTGATATTGGGGGTCTACTATCTGACCACATTTGGAGGTTTGAATCTTTTGGGTCTGATATATCGAGTAGCTTTTGTTTTGAGGTATTTTCGGCGCAAATCGCGGGATCTTCAGCATGTATAATTACGGTAGAGTTATCACTCGAACAACTTTTCAAAATGTTCTCAATTAGATCGTCATTCATGTTTACCTCGCACTCATTCAATTCTGATTTACCCGGATCTAGGTCCATAAGAATGCGATTGTAATCATTCCCTAGATTCATGTATACTTTGAATGAGCTTATTTTCATATCGTGGGTTAGAAATGGAATATCTTCAACCTGTTTATCGGTCAGAATTGAAGCATGAATCGAGTAGTCAATGTAATGGTTCCTAGCACTCATCCGGAATTGATCGCTCAATTTCCTATAGCTACCATCCAGTCTCACCATTCGAATTACAGAAGTAATCCCACCAACTGCCGCTGACTTTGATTCAGTTCTTGCAGCTTTTTCGATAGGGGTGTAGACACCATAATGAGAATGTGGATCAATTACCCCAGGGATAACATATCTTCCCGAAGCATCAATCCTTTTGGATGCAATTACGTTTGCAGAATCCTTTCTTAGATCCTTGATCTTCCCATCTTCGACGAGGATATCCAGTTGGAGTATACCTACCTTGGGTATTACAACTCCCAAAGCACCATAGATTAAGAGATCACAATCATTCTCCAAATAACCTGATTGACACAAAATCTATTAAAAAAGATTCCCTTAATAGCTGCGAATTAACTTGTTCTGCATAACATGACGAATTCAAAGCTATCGTCTATAGAAAATGACGAATTATTTTCTATGGTATAGATAGCTTGTCTTATTAGGCAGTCGCAGACCATTTGATCATTTGTCATAAACGCGTTTTTTATGGCTATTACATATCCATCATTTGCCACCAGAAATGAGTGTATTTAAGTAATACCTATTCTAAATAACAATAAAAGGTTAACCCATGGATTAACTATGGTCTATTCCTACATCAGTCTTGATGCCTCTCTAATTGTTGCTCAAAGAAGGGTTTATGTTTCCTTTTAGTCATGCACAGATATGCTAATGTTTATGAGCCTGTTTACATGATACAGGAGATGTTTGGATTCGACTCGGCATAAGCAGACCAAAAAGAGGGAAAGCGAAGGGCTAGACTATGACATGTGTGTTTGCGGTCATGTACGATTCTGGCACTATGGGAAATGTCTAATGGTGACGCTGGATTACGAAGATCATATATCTACCGAGTATGGGTTCTGTGGATGTGCGGAATTTAGGCAGGTTAAGAAGGATCCTAACCAAACTAAGAAAAAGAAATCAAAAAAAGTTCCCATTGGCAAAATTGCATAATAGCCTACCTCCCAAACTATAAGTTATGAAAAGCGTTTCAAGAATCTGATCTTTTATTCGGCGGTTCTTGAAGTCGTATATACTGATTTTCCCCAAGTACTTTGTTGCCAGTGCAATACTAATTACACGAAGTGAGCTATGCTTTGCGATTGAATCACTTCACTAGACTATCGCCCTGGTACTTTACGTCATATTCATCTTGGGTATCAAGTACATCCAGAATGATATTGTTGGTTTCGTTGCTCTCTCTTTATATATCGACCGGATTTATTTGAGAAGTTGTATTGAATGTTGATAGATTTCCTTTAGCAAATGTTACATCCACGAGTGAAGCAGAGATCGCTTTGGTACTGGTTGCCGACGAGAGTAAATCACTGGCGCCCAGAAAAGGGACTGATCAAGGTCCTAGGGCAATGAGAGACGCATTTAAAAATTCGGAAGTATTCAAAAGGGAGGGCAAAACTATCTTAATATGCCCGATGCGTAACAGCCATATTAATAAGAGAATTTTGGATACTGGATTTACTAGTAGAAATGATTTATATTCATTAATCTACAAACTTGTAACAAACAAGATCGTTCCAATTATTATTGGAGGAGATCATTCTGTCACTACAATAGCCATAGATGCGATTTCTGCAGCGTTGGGTAAGATTGGTTTAGTATATTTTGATGCACATCCCGATTTTGTATCCTCTAAGACCGACTATTATGGATCGGTGATCACTGACTCACTTGGCAGACTTGACGAGAATAATGTTACTTTTATAGGAACTAGAGCCGCTGAAATAGAGGAGGTTGAGAATATTCAGCGAAGTGGCTTTCAAGTTGTATCCCCACTTGATATACTGGAGGAAGGTATTAACAAGATAATCGATAAGGTTCGCACAAGAAATACATCCAGAAAATATGTGTCAATCGACCTCGACTGTCTTGATCCTGCATTTGCTCCGGGGGTATCAGTCCCTACACCATGTGGGCTTACAAGTGTGGAGCTAACATGCCTGGTCAAACATGCAGTGAGTTCAGGAATAATAGGTATGGACATCGTCGAGCTTTGTCCCAAGTTTGACATTAACGATATGACGGCTTCCCTAGCAGCGAGATTGCTTTCAGAATCTGTGGCTTCTATGATATCAGGTTATTTGAGCTAATACTGAAGTATATTCTTTGAGTATGAAAAAAGAATTAAATCAATTTACTTCAGTAAAACTTGCCAATGGAATTAACGCAAACATCGAGATAATCAGAAGCAGCAGAGCAAAACGCATTTCTCTCAAAGCAAACCGACACGGAATTTATGTCACAGTTCCGAATTTAACAAGTCAACACGAGATTATTACTTTCACTGAGTCAAAAAAAGAATGGATTTTTAAATCCGTTACTTATTTTGAAGAGATTACAAGAGGGTTAGATCCCTCGTTAATTCAATGGGGAAAGGTCCTTTTTCTAGGAACGCCATATGATATTCACCTAATAAAGGACAAACTCTGTTATGTTGTTCTGTCTGAAAGTCTGAAAAGATTTACAGTGCATAGTCCAAATGGCATTAAAAGAAAAAAGACTATCATTGAATTCTACCATCAACACACATCTCGAATTCTTGATGAGCGAATACGATTATTTACCTCAAAACTGAACATAAATTTCAATCGCATCTCCATAAGATATCATAGATCCAGATGGGGGAGTTGTTCCTTAAAAAAGAATTTGAATTTTAATGTAATGCTATCTGCCTTACCAAATAATGTTATTGATTATGTAATTGTCCACGAATTATTGCACTTGATAGAGCTCAATCATTCCAAGAGATTTTGGGAATTAATCAGATTAAATTGCCCAACATACAAGGAAGATCGAAAATGGTTGAGAATATATGGCCCATTTATCACCCTGCCCTGAAGATGTTTGGAGAAAAATCCACTGAATTCTTTCAAAATCTATAGAGAAAAATCCACCTTATCGCTAACTTAATTTGACACAAGTGACTATAATAATCAACCAAAAAGCTCCTGTGTTTATTTGCACAGGATAATTCAGCATATGATAAAAGTCTACGAAATCCATCGATATCTAAACGACCAGTTCCAATATGTCGTGGCACGAACCCATAAATATACTGAGGAAAAGGTGCATCAAGACGTCAAGAGGATGAATGAAATGTTGAGCACAGATCTTAGGGAGAGTGGTATTAGATATGTTTTTGCAATCGAAGACATGTCAGCGTCAAACAAGAAAACCTCTACGAAAAACTTGCACCACCAAAATAAGAATCCATGGACTAGGTAACATTTTTTTCTGCAGTTCAATAAGTGAACACGTAGGCATAAGTATGGTGACGGACAATGACGACAGTTATGAATCTGATCCATTCTGCGAAGGAATTAAACCGGATGTTAAATGATCCCGATCTCGGAGGAAAAACTGTTGTAGTTGATACGAGACCCCTCGTCGAGTATCTTGATGGACATATTCCGGGTGCCATAAACATAGATTTAATACAGTTTCACTGGATCGACACGTCTAGGATTGGAATAGGGCAATTCAACAGGCAGATGAACATTTTGTTTTCGAACCTTGGTCTGACGGACACAAAATTCGCTGTATTCTATGACGATATTTCAGGCCCTTCAGCATCTAGAGGAGTATGGCTCTCACATTACTTTTCACAGTTGAATGCTTCCATACTAGATGGCGGATTGGGACAATGGAAGGCGGAAGGCCTTGAAATTGAAAAAGAAACCAACGCTTTTCCCCATTCAAAATTATCAGCAACGGCAAATTCAGAAGTGTTAGCAGATTTGAAAATGGTTAAGTCTTCGATTATGCGAAGGTCGGATAAGAAATATGCTTTATTGGATTGCAGATCTGAGCAAGAGTTTGAGGGAAGAGTGGTACGTGCCCTAAAGAGAGGTCACATACCCCACGCGATTAATATTGATTGGTCGCTTAATATAGATAGGGAGAACAATGGCAAATTCAAGAGTCTCTCAGATTTGGCCAAAACATATTCTAGGATATCAAAATCCGACGAAGTAATTACTTACTGTCAGGGCGGCTACAGGGCTGCAAATACATACATTGTGCTGAAGATGTTGGGATACGTAAAAGTGAGAATGTATCTAGGATCGTGGGGAGAATGGGGTAACAAGCCTGATCTCCCAGTAGAAAAGAGCAATTAGTAAAAGGTGCTTGCATCATAATTAAATTTGTCGTGGTTGGAATAATGGCACGTCTTCGGGAAAAAAAAATTACGCAGGAAGGTGTAAGCATGCATTTATTTTGATAGAACATGGGCACTGGGCTCTGATGAGGCTCTTCTGACTGGAGTCAAAAGTATAAAAATGATAGCAATCAAACTGATAATTCAATGATCGATAATGGTTTGTTTAAACGCTTCTGTGACAAAGTGGTAACTCTTGATAAATCAATTAGATTTATTGGAATTGCTGATGGCCATGGGAGATTATTAGCAACTGCCGAAAGGAAAGGCATAATTCCTTTGTTGAACATGCAAGAGACCGAACAGTACGCAATTACCGCCGCTACTAGACAATATACTCGCGTTAGATGGCAACAGCTCTTGGGAAAAATATTCTATACCTGTTCTCACTACGATAAATTGTTAAGGGTCACCATACCAATCACAGATGAGCACAATCATCTTCGATACGTTATAATCTTCACCTTTGATGTCGACACAGAGAAGTTCCACGACATAACTATGAAAAAGATTATACCTCTGATTCGTAGAAACCGCAAAAAGCTCTTAGAAAGTTCGGCCTAGTTTTACCAACCTCAAGTTCTATGCCCGTAGAGCGCGACCGCAATTGAGCTATATTGTCATGAGAGAGGATTCTTATTTATGATTTCATCCAAGCACTGAACAATATTTTCCCTAGTGACAGGAATTGGATTATTATCCAGGTGTCCGCGATCAGGCATAATAACATCTGCAGCGTCTTCAAATCCCTGCTTCAGCGTTAGCGGTTCAAAATTTAATTTTTTGCAGATTTTCCTAAACCTTTCATAATAGATTGACTTGTTGAATTTATGAGCCACTGTTGTACATGAAGATAGCGAGTATCCATGAGGCACACCTTCGTTTGAGAATACATAAGATAACGCATGTCCCAAGGTAGTCGACGAATTTCCAAACCCAATTCCCGATAACATTGCACCATATGGTAATAATTCAGACTTATCGTTAATTATAGCGTCTTCTAATACATCAAACGCCTCTCTACAAAAGAGCTTGGTTAATGGATTAGACAATTTACTATCGTATCCCTCCGATGCCTGAGCTGCTGCATCGCAAGCAGAGTTTCTCATAATGTTGTATGGTGTACCAGGCAGGAAATACGGATCCACCACGGCGGCATCCGCAAGAAAAGCCTCATCTTGAAGCAGCTTCTTCTTATGTTCGAAACTTATAACGGCGTAGGTTGTCATTTCAGCGCCCGTGCCGAATGTAGTTGGTATAAGCACCTTTGGGATACCTGTCAACTTACCCAAATATTTGCATACATCCATAGAGCTTCCTCCGCCCAAGCCAATATAAGCAGAAATCTTCTTTCCTTCGTATTTCTCTCTTATGGCTTCAACGCTTTCTATTGATGGATCAGGTGTTGCCTTATTGTATACTTCATATTCTTTGATGCCCATGTAGTCTAACCACTTTTCGTATATGTCCGGGGTAGTAGTAGTTATAACTAGAGAATTTTTTGGATAGTCGAACTCCTTTGCAGCATTTTCACCAAAAGCAATTTTTCTTGGCATCATAACCTTCCACATAAGTGTTTGAGGTAACTGTTATCAGTATTATATTTTACTAAACAACTTTTACAAGTCTGGAGCTACTAACACCTTATTGTGAGCACGATTGATCTCGTTTCGGCAAGCCAGGAAACACCTGAAAATTGACCATAGGATTCTGAGAATAATAGTTAGCCATCAATAATCTCTCAAAGCGCTCAGAAACTTGTATAAATTGAGTACTGCTCATGTTTCAACCGAATGCCTGAATAATGTATACTTCGGCAAAAATTAGCAGAAATAACTGTCATTTACTTCTGGGTATTGACTATTATACGAACAAAAGCTGTCAACGCTATCAGTATTACAGAATCACCAAAATAATTGTCGACCAGTTAAGATAAGTTAAATTTCATCTTTTTCCGAGAGTGCTAGTAATTTCTTTTCTTGCTGCCGCAGAAGGCAACTGAAAAGCGTATACCGTCACCAAAATCAACATAGAGAACAACGTCATGCCAATGGCGAAGTGGATTGTAACCAAAATAGCATGCAGCCTTTCGACAATCACTGCTCCACCCAAAGCAATTTGACCCATCACTAGCCCACCTGCGACTATAACAGCAAGTTTCATGCCTCTTTTTGTAAGCTTTGACTTTAGTGTAAAAACCATTGTTACGATGACAAGTAATCCAGTAGTAGCTGCCAATGTCCTATGCATATATTCGATCACGAATTCATCCATAGGTACCAATCCAGCCGGACAGAGGGGCCACTCAGGACAAGATAGCCCAACCCCAGAAGCACTGACGTATCCACCAAAGAAAATCAGAGTAAATAGGCAAGAAAGAGTGCCAAATGAAAGATACCTTAGAGAATTCATCTTTTCATGATACTTTCAGATTACCCAACATGTACGGATGTACTGCACAATAATATGGATACTCTCCAGCTACAAGACTAGCAGTATCTATCTGTGCAGTAGCTCCTGCATCTATAATGCTTGTGTCAAACTGACTCCCTGATTCAGGATCTTCC
>JBAUMZ010000197.1:0-9409 GCA_049578985.1 Nitrososphaeraceae archaeon | reverse complement strand
CTTTAGTGGGCCGGGTCGGATTCGAACCAACGACCCCCGCCATGTCAAGGCGGTATCTTAACCAAGCTGGACCACCGGCCCTCTTGTGATTTTCAATGCCCGGCATAAATATATGTTCTCAAAAAGGTTTAAAGAATGCCATTCTAAGATAATGCCGGTACTAACAATATAAATCTCGCTAGTTTTTGTTAAGATTGATCGTAACGTATTGGGCACTTCTCAGAACTCCTTTGTTCAGTATGAAAAAGATGCGGTGTATAAAGCGATCTTTTCTCGTAGGGATGTTCGGACCAAATTTCTGAATAAGAAAATACCAGGAAACATTTTGGCTAGAATCCTAAATGCCGCGCATCATGCCCCATCAGTGGGATTCTCTCAGCCATGGGACTTCATTCTTGTTAGCGACATGAAGATCAGAGAAAGGATAAAACAGTCATTTATAGAGGAATTTCAAAAATCAGTCGAGATGCTCGAATCTGACCAAGTAAGACAACGTAAGTACACCTCACTAAAGCTCGAAGGAATTTTGGAATCTTCAATAAATATTTGTATTACATATGATCCGACAAGGTTTGGACCTTTTGTGCTTGGTAGAACGTCTATCTCTGAGACTGGTGTGTACAGCGTTTGCTGTGCTATCCAAAATCTCTGGCTTGCAGCTCGGGCAGAGGGTTTGGGGATGGGTTGGGTGAGTATCGTCTCAAATTGTAAAATCCGTGAAATACTTGAAATACCTGAACATGTTTCGCCAGTTGCTTATTTATGTCTAGGTTATGTAAGCGAGTTTGAAGAAACACCTGACCTGGAGCGTTCAGGTTGGCTACCCAGATTGAATTTAGAAGATGTTGTTTGTTATGAGAAATGGCGTGTCCGCAAATCTGAAAAATGGTCCGAAACGATGGATGAGATCACGAGGACAGATTTCAACAAAAATGTAAAGTGAATACGCATGGCTCATGGCTCATGGCTCAGGCAAGACTATCGTAATTGCATGTTAAATTCAGAAACGAATAACACAAAGGTAAATAGAAGATGAGTAATATTGGTGATGAACCGAGGCCATTTAGCCTCTACTATAACGATCTAGCAAGATGGCTCTTCATCACTCTTACGTTCAGTGGATTGATCGGAACAGGGTGGTTTGGAATACCTCTAATTCCAACGTACATCACAACGAATCAAGTTGACATCGTTGGGGCAATGCTGGCGCTGATGAGTGCGCTAGGAACTATCTGGGGTGCTATGGCTTATCTTGAATTAACTAGATCGGCGGAGAGAGTATTATCAGCCAAGTACAAGGCGAAGCTACTTGATCCTCAAATTGGAGATTATCAGTACCAGTCATACAATCCAGAAACCAGGGAATATGAAACTGGCTATATCCCGTTAGGGCCGATCGACTTCTGGGACAAAGAAACTAAGGCTCCATCTTGGCTTGATAAGGGTAAATATTGGCACATACTACTGGGTCTCCAATCTGAAAACAGGGAAATAATAATTCAGGTTGTCCGTGACAGTGAACTCCCCTTATCGACAGGGCGTAGAAATGTTGCTGTTACAATTAAAGAAAGAATTGCATCTTTATCCTCACAACACAGCAAACGTGAGTACTTCAGATACAGGGTAAAAATTCCTCAATGGTTAGTAATGAACACAGAAAGATCAAGGTATATCGACTCCAAGGAATTCCAATCACTAAAGGGCCAGGAAATTAGAGCCAAGATAACCGACTTAAATAAAGCATTAGTAAATGCTTCTGAGGAGGTAATAGAACGAGAGAAGCCGAGAACAATACACCCCTACAGGATAACAACTCTTGGCATTTATCTAAATAAAAGTTTGCCGCTTAGAATAATTTATGAGGATGTCGGTCGCTACTTACCACGTTCAAAAAAGAACTTTATAGCTGATATCAACATGAACCTAGCAAATGCCAAAAATGAGGAACTAATTACCGCTATAATTCAGGTTGCTTCCGATCGGGGTATTCCACCAAACAGCATTCGAAAAATACGGACGCTTATAAATTTCTTGGGAAACGTTTATGACAACCAAGGTTTAGGCGAGGGCTCGACAGAGTATCACAACTTTCACCATAGTCTAGAGGTTTCGTATATGGTTTTGCAAATGTTACCCAGAGAACTTCATGGATTTGTATTTACGGAAAATGATTACGAACTTATCCTTGTTGCAGCTCTGTTACATGACTATGATCCGGTCCAATCAACATTTGTTACAACAGATACAAATGATAATGGGGCACCAGTATCTGTCAAGGGACCAAAAGTTAGCAGGACGATCAATGAACTCAAAGAAACTAGAATTCACGAAGCCTATTTCATGTTGAATCCGCCTGAATTCGAAGAGTATTTTCGGGATCGTTTACACTCCCCAGTAGAATTATCGGTGACCCATCCTGAGTATTTGCGATCAGCAAGATACGAAAGACCAAGAGAAAGCCTAGTGACAGTAGCACTTATTTGGCATACGGATTTTCCTTACTCTACATCGAAGGAGGCACAAACCGCCTTCTCAAGTCTCTTGAATGATCTGTCTGATGAAGGATATAATTCTGATAAGATTAGTCTCATTGCAGAAATACTCTGGTTGACCGACCTATCGGTTACGTATATGAGTTCAGATCCAATTCGGGCATGGGATAGAGTTACAAATCTTTATGACGAATTGTATCTGCCCAAACTTGAAGCCGTCTTGCGAACAGACGCTTTCTTTGCAGATTTTGCAGAGACAAGTTTATTCAAAGAATTACTGCATAGTAGGAGCTTCCCAGACGTATTCAGGCAAAGGTGGAATTTGATTTATCAGTTCTTTCATGAAGGTAATCCCTCAACTCAATTGAATCGGACTATTGCCGATGCAAGGAAATTATACTTAAAAGTAAATGTGCAGCTCGCAATGATGAATGGGGAGATGCTCGAGCAAGTTGCCATAGACAATTGGGCCGAATATTTTATCGGCGTAAGTGATGATCAACAGGAAGTTCTTAAAGCTAAAAATCGATTTGCAATCCTGGATCCGCCAAATGCATCTGCATTCTGGGGCAGTACTCCAAAATTAATCCCAAATGTCATTGATAAGGCAGTGGACAATTTTATTATTGTCTTGCCGAGGAAAACACTGGATCAAACAGAGGATTTTAATCAGATCATCTCGTTCAAGGCGTTGCTTTTAATTATAAAAAATAAGCTTCGTGACGATGGTACGATACAGATTCTGACCAATATGAAGGAATATACTGAGCATAAAAATGAGATTATGCTTACCCTCGGAGATTGCGGATTTGATATGATCACTGATGAAAAATACAAAGCATATTTTCCAAGCAATTGGCAAGGATCCCAGTCAAGTGACGACAAGAAGATCATGTTACTTAGAAGAAGGGATACATAGCAAACCATTTGTCATCCATCAATATATGGATTGAGTGCTTCAAATTATTATTGGATTTCAATCTTTAGTGACGTGGAGTCGAAATGGAATGATTCGCCTATATCGCCTATAAAATATAGTCTATGCATTTTTATTGCCTTAGAACTGAGTGAAATCAGCAAGACTCGGTGGGGGGGGCCAGCGCATATTTATGATATCGATCGATAATCAAAAAATAATCAGGATAATCGAACAGAGGAAACCAAAATCCGTTGCGTTGGATGGGCCAGATGGATTGATGTCCAAAATTCAGGAAACGGCAGATATTATCGCAGAAAAATTCGAAATTCCAACTTACATAATTGGAGACACATGCTGGGGCTCTTGTGACCTTAATACCCATGCGGCCAACGTGCTTGGTGCAGAGATTCTCTTTAATATAGGGCATACAATCTCGATGGATGGTTTTGGAAAGGAGATCGTTATGATAGACGCGTATGAGGATCTGCCCTTTGATGAAGTTGCGAAACAGTTGGCAACCGAACTACTAAGCAGAAATTATAGAAAGATATCACTACTCACAATTAGTCAACACTTACCTCAGCTTGAGAATGTTCGCAGAATATTCGAACAGTCTGGCATAAGCGTGGTTATAGGAAGTGGCAGGGGCCAGCTCAACGATGGACAGGTTTTTGGTTGTGAATTTTACCCCGCTCACAACGAGTCGAACAAGATAGATTGCTATGTCTTTTTAGGTCAAAGTACTTTCCATTCGGCCGGGGTAGCGTTATCGACTGGGAAACAAACTTTCATGCTTGATCCGTACTTTCAGGAATATACTGAAATAAGTAGTGTCGCTGAGGAATTGCACAGGAAAGCGATTCTATCAATCTACAAAGCCGCTGACGCTCAAACGATAGGGATCATTATTGGAATAAAAGATGGTCAGTTTGCAAAGACTCGCGCTTTGGAACTAAAGAAAGAATTTGAAAAAGTTGGAATGAAAGTGAGGTTGATCGGATTGACTGAAATAACGGAAGAAAGAATGCAGATATTTAGTCGCATAGATGCTTTTGTACAGGTCGCTTGTCCGAGAATAGGCATCGACAATCATTTTAAGAAGCCTATGCTTTCGGTACCCCAGGCAAGGGCTTTAATCAGGATCCTGAATAAAGAGCCAGTTGACCAGATTTTTCGTCTAAGCCATTGGTTATAAGTTCCAGGACTACGGCACGACGTAACTGCCCGCTGGCCTGCAATATGGCAATTCAGCGATTTGTAAATTTGAGTAGTGCCAACATGTATTAATCAAATTTAAATTCAATCAAATTGAAATCAAACTGAAAATAAGAGGTACAAACTGAAGTGTTATTGGAGACAGCCTACTGGTTCCAGTAAAGGTCCAAAGCCCCCTCTCAAGCCCAGCAAGATCTGCCACGTAGACGTGCCAGCATGACCATGCAATCTTAGGGTTGCTCCCTCCCGGACCTCACCCATTTCGACAATACGCAGTCAAGACCATGCCTTCGCATGGCATGCTGCTCATAACCATCCAGCACGGCATGACTTCATTTCAGCTAGGCAAGCAGGTACCTTGTACCAGTAGATTTACCCAGCAGTTGCTGATCCCAGCATGAAGTCGGTTTCTGGTATGGGGTACGACTAACACCCCGATCCTCCCTGTCTCCAAATATGTAATCCAACATCAGATTATATTTATGTTAGTGTCGTGTGTTTCTCCAAACCATTTAACGCAACGATTTGAAATTATCCTGAATCTTACACACTGAGCAGATCTGCTCAGTACTGTCTCGGCCACATTTCTCGCAAGCCCTCCGTAGAATAGCAGGATCTCCCCGGTTACGAATAAGAGCTGAAATATCCTTTGTAGATTTGTACGTATTGTATTTTATTCCGGGATGTGCTTTCTCCAAATCGTTTAGAAACTGTCGAATTTCTTCTCTTATGCTTTCTTTCATGTAAGGACATTGCTCGCTCTGGAACGGGATTCCATTTTGAAGTGCATAGAACACGATTTCTCTCTCATATGTCTCAGAAAGAGGTTTGATCTTCTTCATGTAGCCTGTCTTGTAGATAGAAGAAGCTTGATTCCATCCTATTCGATTTACATCGCCTGAAAACAGATTAATCATGAATGTTTGTACCTCGTCATCCAAGTTGTGCGCTGTCGCAATTACATTTGCCCCTATTTGTTCTGCTGCCAGGTCTATCGCTCTTCTACGAAATGTTCCACAAATTGAACAGGATGTTAATTTTGCTGATGGCCTTAGCTTCATCGCTTCATCCATATGAGTTCCGAAGAGTTCATCATATGACAGCACAGTAAGTGGAACACCCAGTTTGGAACAAAACCCTGATACTATCTTCAATGATTCATCTCGATATCCAACGATACCTTCATCAATTGAAATCGCACTCACAGTAATTCCTCTGGAAGCGTCAATTGTGGATTTGAGGATGCTTAATAGAACCAAGCTGTCTTTCCCGCCCGAAGTCGCTACGGCCACATGATCCCCAAATTCGATCATTGAAAATTTATTTATCGTTCGTTGCACCTTGCGATCTATAGAATTGAGGAAGCATCTCCTGCAAAGCATCTCCCCTGAATATTCTCTAAAATAGACTGATGGGTTCCTGTTACATTTATTGCATATCTCCATCATTGACTAGGAGGTTGCAAAGGCAAAGGGGTATTATTTCTTATCTAAGTCTTTTTGAGTTAGATAAGACTGACCTAGAACTGGGAAGTGTCAAAAAAAGATCAACCATTCAAGTCTCGATAACCCCAACTACAGTACTCAATGTGGGTATCACATATGTTTTAGTTAGTTGCTCGAACTATCCACCCAAGAACTTAACTATTTTTGTTTATCTTTCTTTGAGCTTTGCCACCAATCAAGGTAGTCGCTGTGAACTCGTTTTCTTCCATCTCCAGTCTCATAATATTTTTCAGCCGCTTTATCTCTTAGTTCGTCTAATTTTTCACTGGAAACAAATAAGCCACAACCCTTACAAACAAAATTCTTACTAGGACTGTCAAATTTCATTTCACCACCGCATTCAGGACAAAACCTAGCCAATCAGTTACAGATACTCCCACACACTAATAAAAGCATTATGTACTGAGCAGGTTGCTTTCAGTCCAAAAAGATGAATCAGCATCATAAATTATTCGGCAGAAGCAACCGAAATTGAGAAACAAAATTGATTACATTTAATTTGGATAGATCAATATTTGCTCTCCTGCACCATCTACGGTTAATGCCCGGCTGTTCCTGATAACCTGTGGGATGTTATTGTGTTTCAAGTAAACAGCCGGGATATTTGATATCGCGCACCCGGAGGCCGTCGTTATGTCCATCCTATTGGAACATATGATGGCCAATGGACCAGAGGATTTTTTTTTCAAGCTGTAAAGGGTGTAGGCTCCTACACTGCTACCTATTGAATATGGAAAGACAAATATCTTGTCCTTCAATGTCTTGCCGTAGAGGTGATGATCTAGATCCTTGATCTCCCCATTTCTAGCGTCAACCATTGTAAGAAAATTTATTGGAGTATCCGATATCAAAGCTTCGCCATCAGCGAATCCCTTTACGATGCACTTGCACTCAACAACATACATAATTTATTCAGCTATAGGTTTTCACAATGGTTTTCATATCCTTTAATGCAACACCGACACGATTAGAACTTTTCATATAATATGCTCCCTTTACACTGTTGGTAATGATTGAATCAGTGTTGTCTTTAGTTATTAACGGCGAAAGACACATGCAAGAGTCGCACATAAATTCTGCCCCCGACGACTCCACTTTTGAGGCTAACCCAATTTTCCTAGCTTGATTATGAACGTATCTTGAACAAAAAATAATGCACCTCCTATCAAATTTTCGTCCCGCTATAAGATCATGTAGATAAGTTAGCTCACTTAGCCCGAGCTGTGGACTACCGAACAAGATAACGTCGCCATCCTCACTAGTACTCAACTCGTCCTTGGCTTTGGACATTTCTTCATCGTCTATTGCAATTGATTCACTTACCGACACATTGTCGGATGTAAACATTCCACAGGATCCTGAGGTTCCTAGTCCCGAGGAGATTGCTTTTGCGGGCATCATTTCCATTTCGCTTTTCAGATCTGAAAAAGCAATACAGCTATCTTTAGCGATTTTTCCGGCTACATAGCCAAGTAGGCCGTAATCAGTTTCATTGTTTATATCGATACCCTTGCTTTTCATGGCCAGCCTAGGCGTTCGTGACTCTTCTATTCGAAGATCAGAATATGGGGACTTTCCTGTTATGGCACTTGCAAGTGCGCTAAGAGCGCTTTCCTTATTGGTCATCAACCCCAAGAAAGAATTGGAAAAAACAGCTGCGCTGCTTTCAGCGAAACTCACAGGGGTACCTTTTCTTGGAAGTCGGAATATTTCATATGGAGTACATGAAAAGGATTGTGTGGCTCCCATTTGCTTATAACTTTCCACAATTCGCATTTGCTTAGACAAAAAATTTTGAGAAAGTGTATTTGGTTTACTTCTATCATAACCCATAGGATTGATCGTTGTTCTTACCCTGAAACGTACGCCATTTGCTACTTCCTGTAAGAAATCAACTCCTGCGTCGCCGATAGTATTATAATTTACACCAGAAACATGAGCCCACTGAATTGGAGCCAGTTTTTCCGCTTCGGTTGCCTGTCCTATCGCCAATAGCACTCGGTATGCAGATGCATATATCTCTCCATTACTTCCATCAAGAATTTTTTCTTCGGCCTTTGTGAGTTCCAATGACAATTATCTCTCTATAGATATCGAAAAAATGGCCCAAATCAGTCATGCAGGACAACCTTCCATTTTTTGAATATAATACCCGTTACTTTGAATATCAGTCTCTATCCTCGGAGGAGCTTGCTGTATGTGACAGAATTGACATTCCTCTTGAGTCATCTGTTGTTCCCCCTCACCAACACTTTCTAGATACTCCTTGCCATATTCGATAGCTTTTTCGTGCGGAGTATTGGCCTCCACAACTACATCAAAATGCATAACATCTCCATCTTTCTTTCTAATGTATGTATCATAAACTGCGCACTGCATGAGAATATTCGCCTCTTAACTCTATTTATTCTAATCTCCTGATATCGTAGCGTTTCCAAGTTTGGAACATGTTGATACCCTGACAGTTTAACTTATTCCTTGAATAGCACCCGTCGCTATTCTTTCCTTATATCGATTGCAAGAATATCTCCGACCTGCGGTATTCCAATCTTCTGGAATCTCCTTTTAGGCATGGTGATCTGTATAGTTGCTTGAGAGTATGTATTAACGACGGTTTGTGGTTGAGCTCGAAGAATGGCTTCCAGGAATGGCTTTACTTGTTGCTTTATGTCCTTGTCTGGCACGAGATTGTCAATTGAATCCAATATTAGCTGTTGCTGGGACACCTTCTCCAGCTCTACATCCTCTGTGAGACTTAATGTAACGCTCATGCCGGTATCGATTAGCTGGTTGACTTTATATCTGGTGACAGGTTCGGTTCGATTCTCCATAATCTACAGGAGTAACGAAATTCTCATCATATTTTAACCATCTTATTGTAAGCTTTGAAAATAGGACTGGGCTAATTCTCGGCTGTTCGAAGTACTGCCAATTTGGGTTATTTCGAATACTCTTGCTGACTTGCGGAGTTGATCTATTAAATTTCAATAAGAACAATAGTAATCATAACAAAGCACTGTACGTATCCCCACTAAAATATTACTAGTTTTCACTATCTTACTGTATATTAAACAATAAAACCATAAGTTGCTCGGTTGCTAGATAATAATACTTGTGGGTTCACTTTGCCTACTGATAATCATTGTCGCTTCGACAAGGTTCTTATAATAGGTTTGGGCCAGCTTGGCCTTCCAGTAGCAAAATATGTGAAGGAGAAAGGATTTGATGTATACGGATATGATATTAGTCAGAAAGCCATACAGCGTGCAGAAAAGATA
>JBAUMZ010000196.1:0-1521 GCA_049578985.1 Nitrososphaeraceae archaeon | reverse complement strand
ACGTTTTCAGTCCTCATAAGGATTCACCTGCAATTGCTGACGGCAAGTTCGTTGGTTTCAAGACAGTGATGTATAATATTGAGTTAAATGGAAAAACCGCAGTCAAGATGGAGACTTATGTCGACCCGAATAATAACAACCAGTGGCAAAAAGTGTATGATTTCATTGATCAGGGCGGATGGGGTAGCGAAGATGATGAGTGTAAAGGCAACAAGGATCAGATTATTACATGGGGTGGACCCATAGCGGCCTTCAGATGGGACGATGGAAAGAGCATCGACATAAAGAACTTGAGTGTAAGGGAAATCGTCCCTCCTCCACAACAATAATCTTTTTCTGTATGTTGTATTTGACACTCTCTGTTGAGCCTTCCATGAGCATATGCATTAGATTCGTTTAAAATGTTAAGTAGACGTTTAGGAAAAATTGAGAAATCTGATATTTCAAAAATAGAAGTACAGCTGTCAATCTAATCGTAGAACTGACTGGGCTAACGGGACGAGTTTGGATCGAAACACAAAATTTGAAATTTGAAACCTACTGCAAGATGCAAAAATATAAGTTAATCTGTCTAATATGAGACAAAGAATAGAACAAATGTCGAGATTTCTTGATTTCCACAAGATCGGTTCTTTCACTAAAGAACAGCTTAAGAAGCTGCAAAATTCACCACTAGATGAGATTGGAGTAAGACATCTTAATATCCTATACAACTATGAAGCAAATGTGGTATACTGTCTTCTTGACAGCGCCAAGCAATATTAAGACAACAGCTTAATCGTACACTATCCATTTATACGTCCTTGAGTGGTGTGGTCAGATGATTGATACTGAATCAATGGAAGAAAGTTAAAGGATTATCCTTCGTCATTTTCGTCTTGTTCCAATGCATTCGTTCCGATAGATGGTTCTGAATCGGCCGTTGGCTGACACATTTAACACTCCGCAGATTAGAGATTCTTCTTACTTTGATTTTCATGACGAGTCATTGACTATTCATGGTCCATCCAACTCTTCCAGTCAACAAGGAAGTTTTTATGCAGTTCATTTGACTCATTTGGAAGCAAATTGTCTTTGAGGATATTGTTATCAAGTGAAACAATGTTGTAGATAGGTGGAAATATCTTGTGTTGTACGTAATTCATCGAATCGGCATTAGACCAAAAAATGCATTTGTGATAGATGGTTGACCGATTCTGAGAGGATAGAATTTTTTAAGGTAAGTGATTCTAGGATAGAACTCCGGTCCAGCAAGTGCCATGTTTTAATTGATTGGTCTAGCCTTTTGGCCCTCGCAATCCGCCATCTCCTGTATCTCCTTTAGGTCCAATCGGTCCCTGAGGACCAACATCGCCTTTGTCACCTTTTAGTCCCTGTTGTCCAGACATTACATCTGAGCCTATGAGAGGATTCACACGTTATTTTTTCCAATAGGTTGATCCGTATTACTAATACAGACGCCTGATGAACAGCTAGTTACAAGAGAAGCGGCCGCTTCAAGCGTATTACTATATCTCTTGC
>JBAUMZ010000195.1:0-9459 GCA_049578985.1 Nitrososphaeraceae archaeon | reverse complement strand
TCTCATTGTGTACTTGTATGTTCTGATCCTTCTCTAACCGATTTATATCCCAATCAAATGGCATGTACCATGTAAGTACCCCATCTGTGGAAGAATAAGAGAAATTCTGTATAGAATCATAGTAAGAGATAATAGTAACGTTAGATGTCTCGGTATCCTGATAATCAACATTATACTGATGGACATTACCTACACTCAATCTTGAATCAAATTCTAATGAATTAATTGCCTTGAATATATTAGTGTCATTATCAATTCCTAATATTTCCACTTTGAATTCGTATAATCCTCCCTCATTAAATAGTGGAGCTTGAATCGTGATATTGTCAGCATTATTCTTCGAAGTCCATGCTCCCATAATATCCTCCCTGGCAGCTAATACCTTCACACCATTACTACCGTTTGTGGCATTACTCTTCTCATTATTTAAACTCAAAGTCAGGTTCCCACTATGAGAATGGAATAGCTCTTTCATTATAAGATCATCGTCTTTAGTAATGGTAATGAAATAGAACACGTGTGGAACTGTTTTATTTCCGATATTGGGCTCAGATACTCCAAATTGAATATACTTTTGTACATCAGAAGATTGATTGGTCAGAAGTGGTGGGAATATTCTTGTAGACAATGCAATTTGTCTATCCCCTAAACTAGCTGGTGGAAGCTTTTCTTCAAATAATCCATCTGCTTGAAGCTCAGCATCTTCGAGATTCAGGATGGCTACTATAGGTATCAGAACTATACATAGGAACGCGATAATGGAAAATGATGATGGCAAGTAATAGCAATCTCTGGATGCCTGAATTTGAGCATTACCATCTATTTTCAAGATATTTTACATCCATGGCCATCTATTACTTATTTAGATGAAGGAACAAACACCTGTACATTATTATTGCTAGTATCTGATACGTATACTTTTCCAGATGCGCTATCTATGGCAAGACCTTCTGGTGTAGAGAATTGGCCATCGTCTTCTCCTTCTTCACCCCATTGAGTGATGAATGAGCCATCAGTTGTAAATTTTTGTACTCGCTGATTGCCTGAATCAGTTACGTACACATTCCCATCAGAATCAAAAGCAACTACTGCTGGTCCATCGAATTGACCGGGTTCTGATCCAGCTGTTCTCCAAGACGTTATGAACTCGCCATCATTTGAAAATATCTGTATTCGGTTATTTCCATGATCAGGTACGAATATTCTGTCATCTGAACTTACTGCAACATCCCATGGCTGAATAAACTGTCCCTCTAATGTACCTTGTGAGCCCCATTTCTTGATAAATGTCCCGTCACTTTTAAATTTTTGAATGCTTGGTTGATCCCGATCGCTTACATAGAGATTTCCCTCAGAATCAAGATCAATCCCATGTATGTGCCATTTTTAGAGAACTTTTGAATACGATCATTGCCTTGGTCTGCTATATAGACGTATACATTCTTTGTTGTATTATTTCTATCATCTTCTACTTCATTACCATGAGGGTGACTAAATTGCCCTGGCTCACTCCCTGAAGAGCCCCACATGGATATAAGTGTGCCATTTGCATTGAATATGTTAATACGATTCTCGCCTATCTCATTTACAAATGCGTTACCATCTTTATCTACATCAATACCTTCAGGCTGAGGAAGTAAGTCATCATTCCCGCTACCCTCTAGTTCATCCTCGTTAGGAGGGTCTAATGCCATTAAAAAGGTATAGTTTTCTATTTGAGCGAATACATCCATACTTGGTGTTAACAATATTGCTTCTCCAAACGTAATGGATAGTAAGTATGCACTACCAACTAAAAAAGACGAGATGATCGATATTAAGAGTAATAAAATAAACCTGTTCATCTATATTAATCACGTTAGGATATCTTTTTTACTATCATATTTAAACTGATGACAGATTCTCGAACTTGAGAATCTCGAAATAGCTGGCCAGTACCGCAAAGTGAATATATGCAAAAAGCTATTTGTGGATCAAAGATGATAAGAAACTTCGGAATAGATAACTATCTAAATACATTACGTTAAGTGATTTTGAGCATCTCATACTAGATTGAATACTCAAGGGTTAAGTATGGACCCAGGATTAGTCTAGACCAATTACTCGGGGAAGAAACATTAACGAGAGAGCCATATCTATTCATAATGTCCGACAGCGATACTAATATCCCTGTTGAAATAACCCGAACTACCAACCCTAATCCTAACGCTGACGTATGATAACAGGTGAAGGTTTTACTGAAATCGCAGACTAGCAAGATGATGGAAAGATTAAGGCTCCATTTGAATACTGGCTGCCTCTGGTCATGCCACAACAAAGAAAGGAGACTACATGGTCTCCTGTCAAGCTGCATATTCTAGTAAGTGCTAAATCTGGAGAGATTATTTAGTTCAGAGTTACCAAAGGTAATGTTGATGACTTCAAAGAGTTAGAAGTGTCTAGAGCAAGGTAATAAGGATTATACTATGAACAAGGATATGGTAAGTCTCAGAGAGAATGTCTACCATTTTCTATCTATTGTTCTCTAACCATCTACAAATGATTGTATTGCTTTAAATGTATTTCTGAACATAGTCTAGGAAGTATAACAGTGTATTATATATTGTATATAAAAACTTTGAATATCTAGAAACGATTGGCATAAGAGGACGTAAAAAGGTTTAGAATTTGGTCAGCCTAATATCAAGAGGTGGGTAGCAGCTGAATTGAATTTGTACGTAGATAGGCTAGTTCCGAAGGTTCTGTGTGTGACTGTAAACATACAAATATACAGATGCCAATTGCATGTTATCATTATTATTATCCAGACTTTTTGCAGTCACCATTATTTCCCACATCTTTAATATTAGTCCAGTCTAATTAGGGTTCGACTAATATTTATTGAATAGGCCGTTTTTCCGGAATGAGAATCACCAAATTAGATAAATAGAGAGTATGGCAAGTTAGGTTCAACTAATATGAGAATACAAAGAATATCAGAAAGTTTGATTTCAAACATATCGTATAAGAATCCTGTTCTTGTTATGATGTGCCTTGTTGCCTCCATGTCTCTCTTGACGTCGGTGTCTCTATACCCAGTATTTGCTCAGGAAGAGACCAGCTCGCTAGTAGATTTTAATTCCAATATAGAGCAGATCAGAGGGCATTTAGACCAAGCAGCCGCAAATAAAGAGGCTGGAAATACGACACTGGCAATGGCACATACTCTGCATCCAATCGCAGAGATATATAGTACCATAGAAGCTCAGATAGTTTCTTCAGATCCTAATCTGAATCAATCATTATCATCATTTCTTAACGAGCTTTCGAAGATGGTTGATAATTCCACTGTTGAAGCATTTAGGGCTAAGGTTACAGATCTCAACGGTTTGCTCAACGATACCGTCAGCAAGGTCATTCCGAGTTCACAGCTAAGTAATAGTACATTCAATCTTATGATGATAGCAAATCTATTAACTGTAGCAGACAACGAATACAAAGAAGCTGTAGAAAATGGCACAATAAAAGAAATAGTAGAATATCAAGATGGTCAGGCATTCATTTCAAGAGCTCAATCCGTTTTTAATGAGATATCGCCTATAATTACACCAGAACAGTCTGCCGAAG
The DNA here is from genome assembly GCA_049578985.1 of Nitrososphaeraceae archaeon. Lineage (GTDB taxonomy): Archaea > Thermoproteota > Nitrososphaeria > Nitrososphaerales > Nitrososphaeraceae > TH5896. The sequence continues at coordinate 5,853 of JBAUMZ010000195.1, read as the reverse complement.
CACAAGAGATAAATGAATTCTTTGAAGACCTGGATAACTCTGTCCAGGAGAGATCTAACCCTGAAGTAGTAAGTAATTCAATTAGATCCATCATACATGAGATCTCGGAAATAACAGGGATTAGTGAAGAAGATATCTCCGGTACAGCTGGTGGTGGAGAACCTCTAGCATTCATCTCTGAGATTCGCAATTTACTGAATCAGACATTAGAGGCATACGAAAATCAGAACCATGACGAAGCTGATACTCTAGCTGTGCAAGCGTATCTGGATAACTATGAATTTATAGAGGCTCCATTGGCTGAACAGAATGAGACATTAATGGAGACAACTGAGGTAATGCTTAGAGAAGAATTAAGAGAGCTAATTCAAAATAACGTATCACTTCAAGAAATTCAGAACCATATAGATAAAATAAACAGTAACTTGGATCAAGCAGAGACATTGTTGAGTAGTACAAGCTAGCCGCAAGGGCATCTAAAATCGGGTCTGGCCTACTGTATAAGCAATAGCAAATTGATGAGAACCTCCCTTTCTATATTTTTTATTTTTATAATAGGTCTTGGCCTTGTTGTTGCGATTATATTACAACCACCATCTCTGGATCTCAGCTTAGACCTGACTAATGATGTATTAGCTCAAGAAGAAGACGTAACACAATCACTTATCATCTTTACAAATCTGCAGAGAATAGAGACTCAGATGAACCTTACACAGTACAGCTTGGATAATGATGATCTAAACAATGCTTTTCAACATGCATTTATACCCCATTCAGTTACCTTCCCAGTACTAATGGTAGACTCAAGACTTGATTGTTGCATTGGTGAAACTCTTGCTTTCATAACATGGTTTACCCATGTGTAGCCATCAGTCTTCGTTAGACAACGAAAGTTGGTCCCATCTATCCACATACATTTCAGGGACGGAAAAAAGCTAGAAACCGATATAGTATTTTCAGGAGGCTCTTCGTCAGAGTTTATTATTTCTATATTTTGTATTTTTAATCGCAAGAAGCTTTCAACCATCTCTGGAATTTGTTCGGAAGTCCCTTGACACGCTCACGAGTGTCGTTGAACTGTCGGCAGCCTTTAAGAAGGTCGCTAGCAAAGAGCTTGATAATCTAGCTGGAAGAACTACTGCAAGGAGATATCATACCGGGGGTAGCATTCTTAAGTGCCAGTGAAGATCATTTTCAAAGTGTTAATTCTGTAGCTATAATATCAGACAACAGCAAGATTGTTTCTGGATCTTGTGATAATACAATCAAGGCCGCTAGGCAGACATAGAGCATACCTGAGTGTGAATACTTGGGATTACTTTTATTTCAATCTATTGCTCATAGCAAAAGGTATGTTCAATCGTAAATAAGTGAACGCAACGTAAGGTACCTTGTGGCAACATGCAAATGAATAGATGCTACATTATGTTCTAGCATCCGCTCGAGTTGAGCGGACTATACTTATGCTTATAATTTAGATTTCTATTGTTTCCTTTCTTGAAATTCCAAGCTAAGGTAAGGTATGTATCAATTTTATACTTGGTAGAAGGCAGTTTAGGATCCTGAGTATAGGATGAGCTTTGTCATCTATTCGAAGGCTGGCATGGCTACAGAGATAGCTAAACTAATATCAGTTTCGGCAAGAACTGCTAATAGGATTCTAAATAAACTGATAGATAAGGGGGTAGTAAGATTTTCAATAATTTGTAATCCTAGCTTGATGAAAGGACTTGTTTTATTTGGACTACTAATTTACGTTAACGATGATGATAATAATAATAATAATAATAATAATAAACAACATGGAAAAAAGGGTTACACCAAGGTTTTAGAGCGACTTTACATTGGTTCTCAAGATTTTCCTTTCTTACGTACTCCAATCATTAGCCACGACAACATAATTATTGTCTCTGTTTTCGGTAGCGATGTGTTTGCAATTGACTCAATGTTTAAGAGAATTTTATCATTTGATGAGGTAAAGAAGGTTGAACTTTATCTTTTTACAGGAATTAAATATTATAAGCAATCAATTGCAAGGAAGATTGATAATATATTAGGGTATAGACTACTCTAGTTCACCATGGTTTTGAATCATAGTAGACCTGGAGATGATAATCTTGCCATATATCAGATCTCTTTCAGAGTCGTTGAGGGTGGGGGGTTGTGTTTGTTCACGATATTCACATCTTCACAAAGATATTGAACTGAGAGTTTGTCTTACCACATAATCCTGAATGATGTTTAATATAGAAAATAGGACTATGTAAGGTTAGTTATTGATATAGTTGGTCACAAGACTTGTGTAACTCATTCACACTGCCCACCATATTTTACCTCGCCTGAGTCATCATATACCTCTGCGACAGGTGGCATTGGGACTCACGAGTGGTATCCCATTTCATATTCAACATGCTAAATAGCTGGGTGTAACAAGTAATGAAGTTATGGGAGGAAAGCTTCTTGGGGATTAATTCTTTTATCAATTTCCCATAATATCCAATCTTGATGTATCTTCGCTTTGTAAGGTATGAATACTTCTGCCGCCTTGACTGCATCCAAAGATCGAATTTCACTAAGCGCTGAATCTATATCAAAGATACTATTAACGACTATCTGATAATTAATAACCTCTTCTTGGTTTATCATAGGCAGGACTATTGCAAAACATCTATCTAATATCTCTTGAATCCTTCTAATTGTCTTCTGGTCCTTTCTCTCCAACCAGATAACCATGCCAAATCTAATGTAGCCGTTCATCTTCAGAGGATCAGTAGCAACATTAAACATCATAAGCCGATTCTCCTTCATTTTTGCAAGTCTGTTACTGACACTCTTCGGACTCGTTGATATTCTCTTTGCTATATCAGATACTTCCATTCTTGCATTACCTAACAGACACCTCATTATCATAAAATCAGTTCTTCTAAGCTTCAGCTTTATCGGGGAAGATTGTCCTATAAAGATATTCTGAATAAGTATCGGTTTTAATTCCTTCGTAAACGATCGAATTTTTCTTTCTTCTTCGGGTTTTATTGCAATTCCCAACATTGATACTCCCCCATCACCATGAACCTCTATTACCAGGTTCCCTAATCGTTTAAGGCGACTCAAAATCAATTCTACTTTATTGCCAGTTCTCAGGAAAATATAACATACCTTCGAATATCCAAATACTGAAAGATTTATCGTGGTGAAATATTGTAAGATAATACCGTTTGATACTAATCTTTTCATTCTTGTCTTTGTAGCATTAGTACTCAATCCCACGGCCCTACTTACCATTCGATATGAAGTTCTACTATCTTGGATTAAAACACGAATGATTTCGATATCTAGTTGATCTAGCGTACCTCCCATGAGGATATTTATTCGAATATGTCGTAAGCCGTATAAAGAGATAACTTCCGTTTTGTGCAGTCTTGCTTGCACTAGACTTATCTTCTAGATTTTCTAAAGTGCTGCTAACTGCAATGAAAGGAGATATGAATATGGAAAAATCTGTATATGGAAGTTTACCAATAATCATGGCAGTGGCCTTTGGGATAGCTTCGGTCCTTGCTATGATAACAGTAGTAAGTCAGCTATCCTCGGTAAAAGCTGCCTCCTTGGAAGAAATCAAGGTCAGTCGTAAAATATCTGCACCTATAGACAAAGTCTGGAATATTGTTTCAAATATCGACAATGAGACAAAATATTGGTCAATAATTAAAAATATCAAAAATATTAACGAAACAGATGGCGTAACTGAAAGAGAGGTTACAGTACAAGCAGGTCCAGGAGGAGACGCAAAAACTCACCAGCTTGTAACTGTGAATCCAGATCATTTTGCAGTAAATATGAATATTACAGAGGGGCCCATCACGGGTTACAGAATAATTACATTAACTTCAGATAATAACGCAACAACAAGAGTTGATGTAGTATGGAAAATCAATTTATCTGACATCCCACTTATTGGGCAGGGTTTCGCAAAAGATAGCTTCAAGAAGACGACAGAAGACGCGCTACAGAATGTAGCAGCAGAAGCGGAAGTCAAATAGGATAAACTCTTCTTTTTTTATACCTCTGAGGCCTTCTGAGGTTTCTATAATATTAAAACTAGGTAATACCTAAACATTTGGAACAAGAAATAAAGAATAATTTTGACTCGTCTCTACGTCATGTAGATCTGCTACTATTTTACTGATTACTAATACAGACTACAGACTACAGACTACTAATTTCCTTCGTATGCTTGCTTTAGAGTGTTTATGTCGAGCTTATGCATCTGAAGCATTGCCTTCATGACACTATCTGATTTCTTAGTGTCTTTATTCTTAAGCATCTGAATCAATACTATTGGAACAATTTGCCACGAGACCCCGTATTTGTCCTTGAGCCAACCGCATTGCTGCGCTTTTTCATCACCGCCCTCAGAAAGTTTCTGCCAATAATAATCTACTTCTTCTTGAGTTTTGCAATGAATCTGAAATGAAATGGCTTCGTTGAATTTAAAAACTGGGCCGCCGTTTAGTGCCACAAATTTTTGGTCCTCAATTTCAAATTCTACAGTCAAAGCTGAACCTTCTTCTCTTCCATGAATCTCGTACCCCTCTTTTCCATAATAGGTAACGTCACCAATCTTTGAATTTTCAAAAATAGAGGTATAAAACTTTGCTGCCTCCTCTGCCTTATCGTCGAACCATAAGCACGGAGTTATCTTCTTCATATTGGCAATAATATATAGAGTATAGTTTATAAATATACAAGGGGATCAAAAGCGTAGTGATCGTCGCCATTATTCGAGATGTACTCAACACATGGCATCATTCAATAGCCAATTCGTTTAACTTGAGGAAATATAATTATTTACTTGCCCGGTCCTACACTAAGAGCCTATCCGAAAAGTAGTTGAGTTTTATTGAGTTATAAGCAAACTGTGTTTAGCCGAAAAAGCTAAGCTGTACTGCACTTTCTTCTGAGATGTATTGATATCAGAGGTTACAGGAGTTGATTTCTCATACTGCATACCTGATGTTATATGGGACGGGATCGTTCCACTGCTGCTACCATCATCGTCAACACATAGAAAGAAGAAGAAGAAAACTGGTCGTCCAAGAATGGATGACAGGAAGGCTATGAGTGCTATCTTCTACGTCCTACGTACTGGTTGTCAATGGAAAGCGCTACCTGGAAGTCTTGGTGCTTCAAGTACAGTACATGATAGATTCCAATAGTGGAGGAAAGCAGTTGTATTCAAACGTATGTGGATTGATGGATTATCAGTATATGATGAAAATTTATCAGTATATGATGAAAATAATAGAATAGATTGGAAATGGCAGGCTATGGATGGTGTTATTACAAAAGCACCTCTTGGGGGAAAAAGCACAGGACCAAATCCCACAGACAGAGCTAAATCAGGTACTAAGCGTAGTATATTGGTGGATGGTAAAGGAGTACCACTTGGTGTATCTGTAGATGGTGCTAACAGACATGACATGAAGATGAGTAAGATAACACTTCAGAGTATAATAATCTGTAGACCTGAACCAACAATTAGATCAAAGCAGCACATGTGTCTTGACAAGGGTTATGACTTTCCTGAAGTACACGAATTACTGGAAGAGTATGGTTACACAATTCACATCCCATTGAGAGGAGGAAGAGGAGGGATAAGTAGCAGTAAGGAAAAAAGGATACCTGGATACAGAGCTAGACATTGGGTTGTTGAAAGAACCCATTCTTGGATGAACAGGTTTAGACGGTTGTTAATTAGATGGGACAAAAAGGTAGAGAACCATATTGTAATGTTACATTTTGCTTGTGCTTGGATCACTTATAGAAGAGGAGGAGTTTTCGGATAGGCTCTTA
>JBAUMZ010000194.1:0-10139 GCA_049578985.1 Nitrososphaeraceae archaeon | reverse complement strand
ACACCGGCAAAGAATCCCTACGTAGCAGAGATGTACAAACTAGCATTAGAAGGAAAGCTGTACAGCAGATCAATCCCATAACAACAACAACAGGACAAAATACTAAACATACGCTCTTTTTTTCTTTTAGAGATTAAGATTTTATCTAAATCTTATAGTGAATTCTCGCCCCCCCATTATAATATATTGGGTGATAAATGAAACGAAGTAGTGTAGTTGATTCTTCGGAGCTACAACGATAAGCATTCCAGATGCTGGAAGCCATGTAATAGCCGTAACACAAAATACAGCTTAATGAGCAATTTGGTGTATTCACATACAATTTGACCGAACCTGTCCAATGACGGCATGACAGTAATGACACCAATTTATGAAAACTATTCTTCGTAGTTCAAAAGTTTAAACCACCGCCACCTCCACCACCAGACGAAATCTGTGACGGATTAGACAATGACGGAGATGGAATGGTAGATGAAGACTTAGAAGGATGTCTACAAACATGCGTATAGTGCTTCACTGCATTCCTTACGGATGAACAGATAATTTTGTTTGAGGAAAATCTTGCGAGCAATATTGGCCCTACCATAAATGAGTTGTGTCCTAGGTTTGATGCCCTAACTCCAGATCAACAGAGGGGCGCTTTAGAATCGTTCTACAGGGTACTGATAAGGCCTGTTTTACCTGATAACCCAGGAGTTGACGAGGAGATCGCTCAGAAGGTAATAGAGTGTTTAGAAAGAGTATTCGGCCTACAGACAAAAGAACAAATAGAACCAGAAAAACATACCAAAAAATATAACAGTTCATAGTAATAGACAGTAAAATAGGCATCGACAGGCTAAAATATTAAGGAAGCCAGGTAACTACAGCCATTCTGTTACTAGTTGGATAGTCCAAGCGTGAAGGTGTTAAAATATCACTAGTGATTCATGCGAGTCAGATTCGTAATTTCATAATATACATCTATACAAGGTACTTATTCATATACTATATGGTTGATATTCAATTTTTAGTATATACAATTGTCGAGGAACCAAAAAGGGGTGAAGAATAACCCGCAAAGCGCGCGGAATAAAAAATGTGGATATCTTATTTTGCTCTAAACTGTTCTCTAGGAAGTCTTGATTAATTTACGAAAATGGTCCAGATTCTTTGAAACTTCTTCATTCCACGTTTTTTCGGTATATCCATGCACTTCCATTCCGTGCTTCTTAGCATTAGCAAGAAGCTCTTCTTCCGTATCGCCATACATGGTATGAGTACATACAGGATCTCCTGCCTCCTTACAATTGAGACTCAATGTCATCTTGAGTACTTATTATCCACATAGGTGTTTTTATATTTTTCATGAATGAAATTTATGGTAAATGTTTGTAATTGAATTAATAATATGTAGCAGTTAAATACATTTGATTCACGACACGATGAATATCAAACAATATTGGATCAATAATTTTATTTCCCTTTTTAATGCAATACATAATATCAAGAATTATGACTGTTACTAAACATAAGGCAATTAGACCAATTAAGATAAGTCATCTGACACATTCCTGGTAAGATAATTTCCCATACTCAGGTTGAAACGTTTGGTTCTGAAGTACTGTCCTAGTCTATTCCTGAATTCCGTAAATGACTTGTAGTATGTCAATACTAATAGATCATTCTTGGATATATTCCAGCATTCTTCCAGTACCATAAATTCTGGTGATGCTATTGGAAGATAGACTGGTATCAAACTATCCTCATGTTCTTCAAAGTACTTTCTTATCTTACGGGATTTATAGTGTTGAGGAGCCTTATCTAAGAATAAGTAACATTTTGGGTGCGGTATTAACATGCACCTTTCTTGGTATCTTCAGTTTGAATCCCCATCCGTAAAGCAATGAATAGATGTATATTTGATGGTAGTGTACGTTGCATTCTCTTATTATCATTTCATGTACCTGCTGTGTAGTCCACCCCTGTTTTCTTTCCTTCAGTTTATTCATTATCCTAATAACAATTCCTTCAGGTAGTTTAGAAGGCCTACCATTTTTGGGCTTATTCGATAGTCCATCAATACCTTCTTTATGATATCTTGCAAGCCAGTCAGAAGTCCATGTTCTGCTTCTGTGGAGCTCCTTTGCAACACGAGCTGGAATCATTCCTTCTCCTTCAACTTTAAGAATAAGCAATAGCCTCTCCTTTTGGCCAACATCTGATTCCTTCATATACAGAGTTTCTAACTCTTCCTTGCTGAGACTCAGTACTTACTACTACTCAGCAATGCACATCAGGGTCCGAAGCTAAAGCTCTTTCTGTGCAAAGAATGTGACAATTGCATCAATAATATGTAAGCACACTTATGTTAATGTTAATCGGTATAGGTTGCAGATTTGTATACTTTTTAAATACAAGTAAGTCGGGTATAATAATAACAATAATAATAACAAAATACACCCATTACTAGTGAGTAACAATAACAGTATAAGCCCCACGACGAACAACATTCATCGTGATAATACATATTGGAAGTACTCCACTTGCATATTTAGCTTATACCCATGATCTCACAACATCGGGGTCTAACCAAAAAAAAACAGAATTGATTGGAATGTTGTTAAGTCTATCTTTTCATTCCTATTGTTGCTGTTCTTCTTGTATGAGAGGACGCACAATAACCACAAAAATCTTGAATATTACCTTTAGTGTGACACATACATTCACATTTACCGCCTGTCGAAAAATTGCTTCTTCGTTTCAATTTTAATAATCAGTAAAAGTCATATGAATAACCTCTTATAAACTATGTATTTCAATTCTTTCGACTGTCTTCTCATAACGATATATATAAGTTTATACGAGCGAATAATCAAATTTGTAAAAAATTGAAAATCTACTCAAAAAATATGAACATTAAGTTGTTGTGATATGGCATTATTAATATTATCGATCTATCCTTCACATAATCTCAGGTTATACTATATGCTAATCTACAAATTATCCCCAAATATAGAAATAAAAGGTCTTTAAAATAAGACAGCTATGTTATTAGTGTGTATTTTTTTTGTGATGATTATTATGATCTGTTACAGTATTCTCAGTAGTATTCTCAGTAGTATTCTCATATTAGATGTAAATGCGTCATCGGAAAACAGTTTAATAAATAGTCTATCAAATACAGTCAATAATACTCTAGGTATTGTTACGGAAGGTATATCTGGCTTGTCCAGGTATTTTGAATACACTGTAGATATCGATCCAAAAGAAGTATTTCCTAACCAAACTATTAAAGAAAGGATATTAAACGAATTCGAACCAACTAAATATTCTATTCCTACATTAGATTATAATTTACTTGGTTTCAACATCTCTGCAACAAATATCCAAATTCAGACCGACTCTACGAAAATACAAGAGAACAAAACCAAAATAGAGTTTCCAATTATGATGGCAGATAATGTAAAGGTAAATGGTAGTCTTACAGACGTGTCATTTGATAGCGTGGATTTGTCTTCTATTTATATTATTTATGATCAAGAGACAGACAAATTCACAGCTCATGTGCCGATTACGACAGCGGTTACATACCTGCCCCAACAATCCCAATGAATACCAAAATATTTCTAGGTCAATAGGATTCAGTTACTAAGTATGTAGAATAGTAGTACAGGCAACAAATATGAAAAGAAAGGAAGAATTTGATATGATACAAATAATCTACTGATATCATAATTAAACATTGTACAACGTCTCATGATGACAGCAATTCTGCTCGATAAGAGTTTCCCCTGAAGTAATCAGAACCTGAAGTTCGGGATCTATCTCCAAGCAAGATGTAAACTATGTGCATCACCAAATCGAGTACAACTCGGATGCACAGGCAAGAAATATTTAACAACCATCGATTGACGAATCATTTACTTGTCTATTTATGTGGACAGCATTATTATCACATCTTCAGTTGTTGTTTTGCTTCCCATGATGAGTATGTTTGGATACATTGATAATGACAAGGAGAAGGTTCACAGAATGGTAAAAAACATATTGTCTCCTGCGTTAGGAAGATCACCAGAAGATTTAGAAAGATTACTTCTTCTTGGATCTGTTGATCATTGCATAAATAAGATAGATACACTTCAAGATGTAGGTGTCCAGCGCGTTCATTTTTGGCCAATATATGACTTTAATGAACAAATAGAAATTTTCAGTAAAGAGATTGCATCAAATTATTAAGGCATATGAAGAAGTTATTAGATGCCCACGTAACAGTTGTGGCTTTTAGATTTGCCGCACTTATCGACGATATAACATTGAAGGTATCAGGGTGCGAGAGAAGGAAGGCGCTGTTTATTGGTTGTACAACTTTGATATCGGGAAACTTGGTTTGTAAATAGATGGTTTGTACCATTAGATTCTGATCCGAAAGGAGGGTTGGTAATGCAGCACTCAGAGTGGACATCTATGCATATCGGAGCTATTAATCATTCCTTTGATACCATAATGCTATTCTTTTATTAAAGAAACCATAACATCAATCATCAATGATCATGAACCAAAGGATTATTCTGAATCTAAAGTCTTGATCCAAATATAGGATCAAAGATAATTTTTGTATGCGTAGTTTAATTTAATGGAATCCACCCAATTGAAATAATAATTAGATGCCTGCCGTTAGACCCAGGTAAAATTAAGTTGGATACACTGATAATTAGTTTTCTTACTAATCTTTGGAGGATAGAATATTTACATATCAAAAGTAGGTACTTTACTTTAATTAAATTGATTATCTACAACTGCGATCAATATTTTTGTAAGATATGTCTACAGTCAGGTTATTCTTGTTGATATCGATTTTAGTTTTAACTGGAGGGCTGGTATTAATGAATTTGAATACTTTTGATAGTGTATTGGCTGTGGAATCGAACTGCGATGCTAAGATCCAATCTGTATTCGGATGCCCTTCAGGATCTGATAGCGAAGGATCATTTGCTATTGCATCTGCTAAAACTGTAGGGGAAGAAAAGGAGAGTCATAATTTCGGCATCGATGCGACAGATAGCACTTCTGGCATTCGTGTAATCATTTCTAAGAACGATGAGGATAACGCAAACCTAAACATCGAATCACAGATACCCTCAACTATAAATGCAATTCCATTTCCATAATATAACTCAACCAAAATATGTCTCATTTGCAGCTAAATTATTCCTAGAATACACGACACGACTAAGAGCCTATCCGGAAAGTGGTTGAGTTTTGTTGAGGCATGAATAAACTTTGTTAAATCGAAAAAGCTAAACTGAACTATACTTTCTTCTGTAGACTGTAGCTTAATTTGCTTTGTTGCATAAATCATTATCATATTAGTATGAGTTTGTTGACCAATTGAGATTTAGCTAATGTGTAACGAGATCATTGCTGGACATGGTTAACTGGTCTTTTTATAACAAATCACTAGTTAGGCGAGGTGAAGTTATTCTAGATTTTGATGTCATAGATAGTTGATATACTGAATTAGATAGTATGAATAATGGAAAGAGGGGTGCACAGTACCACTATCCAGATTCGTTTATCCAACTACTAGGTGTTGTACTTGCTAACATAGGTGACAATTTAGCTTACAAGGATGGTGAAAAATGAATTTCTAGCATTAGAGGATATACCCAATATAGAGGATGGTAAGCTAAGATACGATATGTTTGTTAAGGAATACAATGAGACACGGGAACATGGAGGAATCAATGGTCTGACTCCATCAGACATGTTTCTACAAAGGTTAATTAAATCTACCACACATACTAGGACTAAACAGCGGTAACACAGATAGCAATCTACTTGTGCATATGTATCAAATCGATTCCAAGCGGATACTCATTATCAATACACCAATCCAACAGAAAACCTCAAATATTATGCCCTATTTGCTAAAACAATGATTAGAACAAAGATCGTAGTGCTTACATTTGTGATCGCATCCTTCATAGCAAGCGCAGCTAGTAAGATGCCACTATTGCGCATATCGATTTGCATATATTTTGATGTTAGCTCTAATATATTGACAGTACATGACTATTCGAATTGAACTAAACAAGGAGGTTAAGGCCTCTGCTCAACATGTCTTAGATTATTTCACGAATGTAGAAGAGCTGCCTCGCTTTCATCCAGAATATATTAAGAATGTCAGAATTGTTAGCAAGAAAGAAGGAGAAAATAATAGTATAGAATTTGAGCAACAAGGTTCATTTCATGGTAAGAAGATCACGTCAATTAATAGGCTCACTAGGCTTGGCAATGAGAATATTATACGAATAGAAATAATAGATGGAAATGGTAAAGGAAGTGTAACGACCATTAGATGCCAGGAAGTAAGTCCGGGCAGCACTCAAATAAGATTAGAAGGGGAACTTCATTATGGAATATTAGAAAAATTCCTCAGTAGATCTATTCATGGCATTACCGAGAAAACTCTGGAAGAAGATATTCATAATCTTGAACAGAAGTGAAAATAAGCTTTTTGAATAAGACAGATAAGAGTTGACCAAATAATGTCACCTAATTTTCAAGAAATGAACAGAAATCCTTCAACAAAATATTGAAAATATTGAAAACTAGAGCATCAAATAAAGAAAATGAAATTAAGGATAAGCTAGATAATGATGGTGCAACAATAAACGGGATTGTTGGTGATCTATCCATCAGATGGTAGTTATCAACACGGACAAAGGACTTCTAAAAACACCTCATGAAAAATGATAGGAAGTATGAAAGCGGTTTCAGATTGATTTTTGAATTAATTAATCTTTGGTTAATTTAATTCTCGCATCTTTAGTAAGATCACTATTGGGAATTCCCATTAAGGCTAACCCCTAATCTTCAGACCAATGCCAATAGTTTGATACACATTTTCTATTGATTATCAAGCATATGATTGAAACTCATTAGCCATGAGATTCATTTGAAACAGCGTCCAGTTGGAATGTCTACTGAAAATGATTTTCAGCTTGTTTTGTATTGTAGACTTGCACTCCTGCCATTCCTGTGCTTCGGCATCAAATAGATTAGATTCAATGATATTCACTAACCAGATCGTGTTTTTGATAGAACATCAATGCAATATACATAACTTTATCATCAAAACCACTCCTTCAATCTACTTATTTCGAAATCTATTTTCTTTTTATATGATTCCTTTGATGGTGGTTCAAGTGATGCAGCAGGACCTTCCTCGTTATAAAAATCGGCATTTACATAACCTGCTTGCTGATTACCAGTTTCCATAAAACAAAAGCCTTTTCCATCAAATCTTGATGACGATGATAAAGACAAATTGTTAGTATTAATATCGTCAATAATTAGTTGGCTTACCACCTTCGCCTGAGCTTCTGCAAATATTCCAGCTTTGGGGATAAAAATATTTCCATTCGCCTTTATCTCGTTTACATCCCCTATCGCGAAAACATTTTCATATTCTGTTTTAAGAGTATGTTTGTCAACACTCATATAATTTTGTCCTTGTTTTATAAGACCTGAATTTCTTATAACCGCAGGCGCTTTGTGTGGCGGAATACCTATAAGTATATTATAATCAACCCTCTTTCCATTTTCGAAGTCAATTTTTCCTTTATCTAATACTTCCTTTATTTTATGTGACGGATGAAAATGAATGTCATTAGCATTAAGCATGTTAACAACACTCTGGCTTATCTTTGGTCCGGCTACAGGTAGAGCAATTGGAGTTGGTGTATATATATCAATGCAGACAGAGTCTCGAGAACCGTTTTTCGATAATATATCGTTGATCAGTAACGATGCTTCATATGGCGCTGGAGGGCACTTGTAAGGTACGGACGTTATACATATTGCTATTCTTCCGTTCTTCAATGAGAGGAGTTTTTTCCTTAAGCTTGGAATTTGGTCGGCATCATACAAATTAATGCCTCCGTTTTCAGAAAATCCGTTGACTTCATCTAGCGCAAATTCTGTGCCTAATGCTATCACCAAATAGTCATATTCCAATTTAAGATTAGAAGCTCTGCCAATTGTGACAGTTTTTGATATAACATCAATCGCTGTAACTTCATCATGTAAAAATCTTATTCCTTTATTTTCCAGCTTACTGAGAGGAATTTTAGAGTCTTGAAGTGTTCTGATCCCACTTAATATCCATAAGTTTACTAATCCCATCATGAAGTAATCCTTTTGATCGATAATGGTAATTTGGTGCCCTTTCGATGCAATTATTGGGTGATTTCTTAATAAATTAGCCGCACTTATTCCTCCAAATCCTGATCCTAAGATCAGTATACGTTTTGTCTTAGACAAATTCATATTCTTCGCAGACAACACAAACTATAAAGTAAGATCTAGCGTAAAAAGATTGCTGGCTAAGGTATTATAGCGAATTCCCAACAATTTCACTAGTGATGTCTTAAGCTTTCACGAGGAAGACTCTGTTACCATTAAATTAGTAACAACATTTCAATGGATGCCTGATTGTTAAGCGAACCCTTTTTGTAGTGCTAACTGTAGTTAAGACAATCACCGGTGTCCATAAGATGGTCTATGTTCACAACTAACCCTAACGGTTGACGATATCATCGTTTAAATGTCCTGCGAAAGAATACATATGATATGAGTCATTGCTTGAATCTTTCTGCATCATCTTTCCAACTTGTTCGAAATCAATTATTCGCCTTCTTCCTCCTTTTCTCTTTCAAAAACTATGAGTATAAATGAAGATACCTGATAATGCAAAACGAGGAACTAGAATTCTATTAGTCACATCAAGCATATTAGTTCTCCTTATCATTTTCATCATGATTTATACACGATTTGCTATTCCTCCTACTCCCCTTCCAATTCCAGAGGGGGAAAGAAGAATGGATAAATATGATACCCTGAAGATCTATCCTACAGTACCGGGTGGAAGAGAATGGTTCATCAATATTAAGGATCCATTCGATGACGAGATAATTACTTTCAATTCAGATATTGCTCTAGATCAGCAGTCGGATGATTCTTGGAGAGTTAATAATTCAAAGGTGAGGATACGTGTAGATACACCTCCAGGGCAAGAAGAATGGAAGAATGTGGAAATGACAGGATACGTGAAAATGATATCTCCCACTCTAACCACAGCTTCTAGTGAATTCCCTGATCAAGATGAGGGAAGTGAAGATGGAGATTCATTAGATCCTCATCTGACATGGCGTGCAAGAGGAGCTCGACATAATGATATGGTTCCGTGTGAGGGAACAGCTTTAAATGGCGGTTTGTACCTTGATGGTAGGGTATCTTGGAAAAAGGAAATATGGCATACTGGAGGATATTCAGATGCACGTGGAGTTTCAGAGATTCCCATCTCTTTCATAAATAAATGGATCGGATGGAAAACCGTCATGTATAATCTTGAAAATGATTCATCTGTGAAGATGGAATCATATTTGGACATTGACGCCAACAATAGATGGGAAAAAGTGTCTGAAGCTAAAGATAATGGCAAATGGTATGCAGATACAACTGACGAAGAATTTTATAGTGTGGATTGCGGTAAAGAAAAAGACTACATAATTACTAATTCTGGGCCTACTGCAACTTTTAGAGCAGATAATCTAATTTTTGATTTCAAGAATCTTAGTATAAGAGAAATTAAAATTCCTTCGATCAGATGATTTTTATCATTTTTAGTACTACTTCAATTAGATGTCTATGACATAAAATCATTCTATTCATGAATAGACTACTTACATTGGTGGACACCCTCTCTATCCAAACGAAGAAAATATGAATGAGGAGAAGGTAAAGGCAGCGAGAGTAGTAAATCAAGAAATGAGCCTTTATTAGGACATTATAAAGATAAATACCAATAGAAAAATAAGACAAAGTTCGTGTAATATCTGATGCAGATGTTGTTATCAAAAAACTATATAACATCATGGATGAAGCGGAAGAGACTATTGACGTTTATGCTGACTTTAGAGGCCCAAATATTGTAGATAATGTGCAAGGGGGCATTGGACTTTATATAGCTGCCCAAAAAAGAGGAGTCAAAATCAGGGTTATTACCGAAATTACAAGGGAGAATCTATTATTCTGCAAAGAAAATATGAAGTATATCGAGGGGTTATGTCATATGGATACTATTACACATATGT
>JBAUMZ010000193.1:0-4905 GCA_049578985.1 Nitrososphaeraceae archaeon | reverse complement strand
TTGATTGTACGTCCAGCTCTGGCTATGATTTGTCCACGCTGTTCTCGGTCATTAGCTAACTCCAATTTACCTATTAGTAACTAACTAGCAGACGTCATTAGAGAGTTAAAAAATGATGGATTGATAGGCCACGTTTGATAATGATTATAGAAATAGTATTAGGATTTATGTCCCGAAGTTAACAGGCGTCTAAAAATGGTAGATGTCCCGATAAGTTACCCTCATTATAGATTGCTAAACATTATCCTACAATCCCGATTTCTTGGCTTCAGTACCCTTTGAATGGTGGCAGGCGGATGCTACTGTTGGACGCCTGGAGTTTATGTCTCAAGACACAGAAATATGCTGGTTGCTGAGTCATTCCTGAGAACATTGATCAAGGTCTATGGTAAATATACTGTGTACTCGGATGGTGGATCATGGTATCCAGAAGCATGTTCTTATCTCGGTCTTAAACATCTACTTCATACATCTTTCGAAAAAAGTATCATAGAAAGAACAATTGAATATTTCAAAGATAGGACTGAACATTTTGATGATTACTATCCATGCAAAAATACTATCCAATATGATCTGACACATGTACATAATTGGCTTGGTCTTTTCGTGTTGATGCATAATGCAGACATTCAGACATTCTAGACATCAAGTTTATGACTCTTGTACGACTAATGAGCGGTGAGAGCTTAACTTAACACAGCCAGCTGAAGAATTACGTCAATTCGGAACAGCGTTAAAGAATGAGTTAGCATGTTAGAGTTGATCCAGCCGACTAATGGTCAATTGTTATTACTATAATGTACAAAAATAATAGACCTGCGAGCATGGTTGAATGAGACGCATAAACTCGTAACAACGTATAATAGACTAAGATTGTAATAATAGTATTTTAGAATTGTTATGGAAGCGATTAGACTTAATGTTGCGTATGATTTGCGGCTGAAAGACACCAAACTCTCTTGTAATACCATAGAAAATGATGAGATCCTACAACCTATTGATAAAATCTATTTTGTAATTTGTAATTCATGTTACTGGTGTGCATCTTATTTTGGCATTGACGATCTAGAATCTCTATCTGGCTCATCAACACATGTTCTTGATTGTCCCGTTTGTAGGTCACATAACACAGAACTAATGCCTATATCAACTGACGAATCGTTTAGAATAGAATACAGTTTAACAAGAGGAATGGAGATAGAGTTTTACAAGAGTAACAACGTTGTTGCTAGACATCAATGTGCTGACAGGTATGAAGCTCAACGTTCACCATCAGCCAGCCAGAGTAATGTCTAACCTGTCACTGGGTCACGAGAGATTACCATGAATGTGATGATGGTATAACGTCCGTTCTGGAAGGCAGCACATCCGGTGCCGGTACCAAGACAAATTTTATTGCCTTCTTGAGGCGCCGAATAAACAAGCGGTAAAAGATCACCATAACAAACATGGACTGTTAGTCGAATGGGTTACAGAGGTCCAAACGACCGCTTAATCGGAAGTAATTAGTAGCCCTAGGCTTCTTTTTTTCTTTGCATTTACGCAATTTAATATTAATATAGGATTGAAACTCGATATCGCAGTACAGATGTATCGTAACAAAGATGTTTGTATCTGACTAATATAGGATTGAAACACAGTAACTCGGCAGTAGGAACAACAGGCCCTCCCTGAGTTTGTATCTGACTAATATAGGATTGAAACGGTAGATGTAAAGGTTTTTGTCACTACGATCCAAAACGGTTTGTATCTGACTAATATAGGATTGAAACCACAAGAACGGGAACCACTACTACGCGCGCCATATATTGCGCTCGCTAGATGAAAAACAATTGAAGACATTATCGGAGCAGATGGTACAGTTTCAATTAGATAGCCCAGTAGATCCTCGCAGTCTATTGTTAGCGATCTCCATAGCGTAATAATGGTTAAACACCTGGTTTCAGTTGGCCTGAGAGAGGGGAGAGTAAAACATTTTCTAAAGGAGTCATTAATGGCTTTGAGAGGATGATAGATGTCGGACGCCTCTTGTCAAAGATTTGACCCAACAAGCAAAGGTACACAACTGTTGATTTGTGACCTTGAGATAAATCTGATATATGTTACATCATAGGAATAGTTATCTTAATCATAACCCAAGAAGTTTCTAGATAAGAAGAGTTATTTACTTGAGGATTCAACTGGCGTTATAAATCTGTCAGTACTAGGAGAATCTATTATGCTCGGTCATGACCTGATTCTTGTATGACCAAGGAAAACCTTATTTCTTGTAATGCTCAATATGATCACCTATGATCTGATGATCTACTAATATGAACACAGAAACCAACTCTCAGAACGACCAGAAAATATGGATTTTGAACGGAGCCGAAAAGATTCTAAATTTTTACATTGAGCGTTATAACTTTGTAAGAAAGAATATAGTGGTTTGTGATGATTACCTGGGGCCTATAACGATCAAGAAGACAAAGCCTATCTGGCGGGCGAATCTAGAATTGGATAAGAGGGGAGTCAAGGTCAGAGTACTTACTGACATAAGAAGTGAAAATCTCCAGTATTGCAAGGAGATACTGGAGGAGATAAAAAACATTGAGATGCGTCATATGGATGGTGTCAAGGGTAACTTCACCATTCATGATGATAGGGAGATTTTTTCAATTTTCGTGGATAGGCCAGGCGAGTCAATCAAAGACGCAATATTTTCAACACATAGGGGCACTGTAGAAGCACATCTATTCACTTTCGAGAACCTTTGGTCTCAGGCTTTACCTGCGCATCTTAGGATCAAGCACCTGGAGGAAGGAATACATCCAGAGGTACTTAAGACAATTAGAGAACCACGAGAAATAGTTGAAATAGGATATAATCTTATTAGATCGACCGAAGAAGAGATACTCATAATTTTTCATACTGCAAATGGATTACTTCGCCAAGAGAAAATGGGAGGAGTAGGCTTGCTGATAGAGAGTGCACTGAAATATAAAACTCGAATTAGAATTCTCGTTCCAATAGATAATAAAATAACAAGCACAGTTTACAGATTACAAAAAATTAAGGGTATACAAATCAGAAATATTGAACAAGCAATGCAGACAATGATGACTATCCTGGTGGTAGATAGAAGATATTCACTTGTAGTTGAGTTAAAAGATGATACTAAGGAAAACTCAGAGCAGGCAATAGGACTGGCCACCTATTCCAACAGTAAATCAACAGTTCTGTCTTATGTATCAATATTTGAGACGCTTTGGAGGCAGAGCGAGTTACGAGAGGAACTTACAATTCGTAGCCAGGCTCAGAAAGATTTTATCAATATTGCTGCTCATGAACTACGGAACCCAATACAGCCCATATTGGGTCTATCAGATATTCTTCAACATTCAGACACTTTCTTAGACAGTAACGGAGCAGACAAGCAGCAAAAAGAAATGATCGATATTATCGCTAGAAATGCAAGAAGGCTGCAGCGTCTTACTGAAGATATTCTTGATGTCACTAGAATTGAAGGCGGGACTCTCAGACTAAGCAAACAGAATTTTGTTCTTGCAGAGACTATAAGAGAGGTGGTTCAAGACTATACTACTAGTATCAGTAATTCTAATAGAAACTTGGTTATTTGGTTCAACAATTCAGATTCAAATGATATCAAGTCCACTAACATACTGGCTGATCTGGATAGAATCAAACAAGTAGTATATAATTTAGTAGATAATGCCGTCAAGTTTACTGAGGAGGGTACAATAACTGTTACAACCGATGATGAAGATAATCATATAATAGTAAATGTAAAGGATACAGGAAGAGGTATAGACTCAGAGATGCTTCCTAAATTGTTTACAAAGTTTGTAACAAAGTCTGATAGAGGCACTGGTTTGGGATTGTACATATGTAAGGGAATAGTTGAAGCACATGATGGAAGGATATGGGCTTACAACAACAACAATAATAATTCTGATGGACTTGGGAATAGTAACAATAATAGAGGCGCTACATTTGGCTTTAGCATACCGATATCCTAATGGAAATCGACATCGGTTAGATTCATTAGTTATAAGGGACCACATATGAAATACTGGACCTCTTTTGGCATGCTGAGGCTTCTGAACCCATCTATGTAAGCTATAATGTCACCTATGTTAGGACGTACAACAATTAGGTTTATACGGTTTCCAGCAACAATTAGGTTTATACGGTTTCCAGATTCGTTGCCAATAAAGATAAAATGTGATTTAACTGAAATTATCATTTCTCTCGACGTATCAAAGTGTTAATTCGATGCCGACCAGCATGACATTTTGATGCAAACATCAAACGGCCTTAACCAAAAATTTTTAATGTACTTTCTCCTTGACTAGTGAGAATAACATTACTTTGCCTGCCCTTATATTCTATCTCTACTAATGGATTATCTAGACTACCTATAGACATAGGGGCAAGTAATACTTTGAGTTTGCTATGCTTAGCTGCAGCAGATAGTTCACTATCAATTACACCTTGATTTTCTAGGTATTCTATTAGTTTTCTTTTTTTCATTTTCCCATCTTTGGTATTGCTTAAAGCTCTGAGAATTAGAAGAGATTCAGTTCTTGGTTTATCAATGGAATATACAGGAAGTTGTACTATCGAGACAACCTTTTCATCAGGAAGTCCATCTGCTGGATCCTTCTTAGTATTATCATAATCAATATTTGTGTAATATGGAGTGCCCTTCCATATCATGCAGGCTAGAGTTCCGGCTAATGAATGTAAGGATATCCCAGGTTGCTGATTATCACTAGGGTCTTTGACCAAGGATTTGTTATGTACCCAGTTAGAGAAAGCAGTGAGCTTGCTGTCCTAGAAGTGATTCATCATCTCGCCATATTCTGCTTGTCCATGGTCTGTGAGCTGATCCGAAGAGGGACT
>JBAUMZ010000192.1:0-1605 GCA_049578985.1 Nitrososphaeraceae archaeon | reverse complement strand
CACGAACAGGGCAGTTAGATACTGCTGTCATAGAGTTGTTCGATCCTGTCTATGATACCACTTCAAATACTTTAACATACACGATTATGGCTGAGAATGGAACATCCATTAATCTGCCTAATGAGTTTGGACAGTCTGTTACAGTGATAGATAGTACCGGGAACCAGAAGATTCCCCCTTATTGATCTCTCTTTTCAATTATTATTACCTCGATGAAGAAAGATAGTAATTCAAATCCAGTTGTTGCAGAAGAAATGTTCCATTATGACCATTTAATGATAAATCTGTTCCTACGTAAACTCAGGGATCAAGTGTGAAAATGTATAGCGATACAGGATATGCTTTAGCACTCTCGTCATTGCTTGACCTACAGGTATATCTATAGATTTTAAAAGTTTGGACAATCCCCATCTCCGACATGATGTCAGTGCTAGGGAGGAGTTAGATCAGTACTAGGCCCAGTGGTTTTCGAAATAATCTCTTAAGATCTGTTCCTCTTCAACTTCTACATCTTCAATTTAATTCCCTACTGAGATCTTTTCAATCCAGTCGTCATATGCTTTGCACCTTTAAATGGAATTCGCTATTATCGATCCATGCTTGTCTTTCTGTGAGCCCAAACGCATTACATCTATTTGCTCAGATAGTATCATGTAGAACCAGCGTAGCGTTCTATTAGAACTAGCGTAGGTGATAAAAATTAATGCTACTCTAGCTAGAGCCTATTCTTGTATTTTCAACCAATAAAAAATAGTATTGTGGATTGTTAGATGCTATTTACCACTGCATGCCGCCATTCTTATCTTTGTGATGTCCACCGTCGTGTCCATTATCCATCTCTTGGAATGCCTGCTGAGCTGTTATCCCTACTGCGTTCTCATCTCCTTGGATCTGGGAATCTGTGTTCTGACATCCAACATTCATTGGCATAAAACCATTTCCACAAGCGTTAGCCTGTGATGATGCTTGATTGTACTCTCTCTTCTTGCCTGCAAATGCACTGTCTGCTGTTGTAAGCGTTGTTGCTCCGACCAGTACTGCTGCTATGGCTGCAACAATTACGAGGTTTTTCGTATTCATATTCAGCTAGCTTTAACAAATGTTTGATTTATTTGCATTAAACAGAATTGGACGTCCATTCATATCTGATATCTCTTCTATTAGATAACTAATACCAATAGTATCCATGTGTAGTACTATAAACCGGATTGAAAGACAAATCCTCTACTCGATAACGCAATAATATAAATCAGATTGAATTGACTCAACCCAATTAAATGTGATTGCAAGAGCTTCTTACGAATCATGAAGAACAAAACACTACCAATGGTAGCAATAGCAATGGCAGCTTTGCTTGCCAGCGCAACTATAGCAGCATACAGCAGCAACGATGTATCTGCAACAAAAAAATATGGCGATAGCAATGCCCAAACATCAGCTGCGAATAACGACTGTCCAGCGGAGTTGCTTTCGGTCATTATAGGAATACAGCTTCAGGCGAGCGCAAACTGTCTGAATGATCAAAATCTAGTACAGGATAGTGATGGAACATCAATAGCCTCAACACCAGCCAATGCAGCTCCGAATCAAGCATTAGAACTAGAC
>JBAUMZ010000191.1:0-4585 GCA_049578985.1 Nitrososphaeraceae archaeon | reverse complement strand
CCAGCTATAGATCTTGGTAGGGTAAATGGCTTTGTAACAGGCTCAGATGGTCTACCAGTAGATGGAGCATCAGTAGTTGTTTACAAGCATATGGGACTAATAGACTCAGCAGATAAAAACGCAGGTTGATGTATTACAGGATATGTATGAATTGCTTGTGTCTCCATCAAGACAGACATAGTCCTGCTAAATGGAGTCGAATTCAAAATGATTCTATTAAATGAAACGCTATCATGTAGTAGGGTAACTTCCAGATAATTAAACTGATTGGCAGCTAATACTGCGTCTTTTTGATTTCAAATTCTGCTTTCAGCCTTTTGAAGACTTCTTGTTGTGTGCCAGGCATTGCTGGTAAATGTTTTTGTATTGATTGAAGAACACAGTCGATTGCTTCTTTATCAGCGAATTCGAAATTAATTCTACCCTGATCTGTCTCGATAATCTTTATACGTTTACAATCAAGATCATTACAAATTTGTTTTGCAGTGTTTGCAATACGTTTCAATATTCTGCATTCCTACAAGTGAGCTATTTTCATTAGGTAGTTTATGGGATATGTAATGTTGGCGTAATTGAATTAATCTCCTATGTCTAGAGTAGAAAAAGGATTTTTCGGTATTAGGTATTATTTACAATCAGTGTTCTATACCAAATGCTAGTTTCACACAGACTCGATATTGAGTTATGTTACCTGTGTTAGGATCTACTTTTGCAGTCATGTCCTGAACTTCTAATCCTTTTATTCCACGAACTGTCTTCTTTGCTTCGCTCACCGCAGCCTGTGCGGCGTCTTGCCAACTTTTTTCAGAACTACCTACAATCTCTACTATTTTCGCTATATGGGATGTCATTTCATTATTACTTCCTAAATACAGTTTACACAGCTTTGATATATGAATTATGGCAAATCTGGCAGCATATGTTAAGCGGAGTGTAAATTGCAGCAGTTCGGGTCTCTTGTAAAATCAACAGTTGAAATTATATTCACAGAGAATACTGAACCCATCGTTGAATTCGATTATCGTTGAAAGATGGGGTATACAAGAGGAAGGTAGAAGACACAAAGTCTTGGGAGGAGGCGACTTTATAGACAGATTTGGAGCAATTGGAAGTGCTGTTGTCTGTGATACAGGTAAGGCACATCGTTATTCCGTATGTGGATGAAAATGGAATCCCCCAAGAACCTAGATTTGGTGTTTCTTCCTTTCGCGGCAAAGCAATAAGGGAATGGGCTGCAAAACTATATTAACAAGTAGTAAAGGAAAAGATCGATTCTAGTCTCAGTTCTCATTCACAGATTCAATCATCTCAAGTTGATAATAATTTGTCTAATGCTCAAAACGTAAATAGTGATCCTCTTAAGATACTTAAGCTAAGGTTTGCAAAAGGAGAGATTACTAGAGAAGAGTACGAAGAAATGCGAAAAATGCTTGAATCTTAACTTATAACAGAACAGATTCTATTTTGGAGTTCAATACAGAAAAAATGGCTTAGGCTAGACTTGCACTAGTAACACTAATACTAACACCAATAGCATATCACTACTACCAACTAGCATGAATACAAAAATACCTAAACTTTGAGACTTGAGGCAGGTTGATCATTTTGTTGTATCATTCGCTTAGCGCGTAATTTTTCCTTACCTCTTCTATTATTGGGCGAAGTTCGTAAAGGGCGTTTACAGCAAGGACAGATGTATCCATCATGAAAAAGATATGCCTCACATCTTCTACAATACTTTATTCCTGTCTTATAATATCCAAAACTTGAACCTATTCTTATACAAATATTGCGACATGGCACCGCTGCTACTACTATTCATCGAAGATGATACAGAGTGTATATTGGTAAGCCGTTTGCATTATTGAGATCGATCTTTTTTTGAGTACATTATCGGCAGTTACTGAGCCTCATTTTAGTGAGTTAGCCATTGACATTAGTGAATCTATCAAGCCAATCAAAGATCCTTTGGTTTGCCAAGGAGAGTGCGCTTATATGACAGTGCTCCTCTGCACCTTCCTCTTTCGTAAATAGAATGTAATTCTTTGGACATGTTAAAGAATCGTAAACCTGTTTTGGCTGTCCAGGAAATGATTCATCTTTTTCTGCTTCCAGAACAAGGGTTTGGCATTTTATTCTGTCAATAATTGCTTTAAGTGTAAAATCTAGGGCCTTTCTGAGAAGCTCGAAAGGTGTTGTTACTCCAAAGGCCCACATTCCATGGGAATATGCCCACCTGGCTCCTGTTACCAAACCCATGGATACTTCTATAGCCGTATCTAACACTTCTGACTTCGATTCAATATTCTGTTCCACGATGTCTGTTAATGGTTTGGGGAAGTTCCTAACAAATGATCTATAGACGTCGAACACACCATCATCTAAAATGCAGGCAGTAATTCTCTGTTCGAATGCTGCAGCCCGGGCAGCAAGATAGCCACCCAAACTTATCCCCATCAATGCCACATGGTCCGAATTAACATCATCTCTGCCGATGGCATAATCTATAACCGGGCTTAGGACGGTTTCCCAATCGTATCTAAAGTGAATTCCTTGTTTACGTATTACTCTACCTTGACCCGGTCCTTCAAACGTAATTACGTTGTATCCTCTTTCTAAGGCGGCTACCGCACATTGCGAGTATAATTCCTCCTGAGTTCCATCAAACCCTGTATGTACAACAAGGGTAGGTCTACGTGACGGGGATGATGAAGAACGAGAGGCCCCATAAAAATATGCAGGAATGGTTGTTCCTTCAAACGGTATTTCTACCGATTCAAAGGTATGTGAAAAGTGATCTGTTGCTTTGAGAAAAGAGTCCACACTATTTTGCCATGATTCTACAATCCTCAGATCATTAGGATTCTCATGTAAAAAGAATTCTGAGGTTCGGTAATAGCTTGATGCCCTTAGGTAGGCCTGACGTGCGCTAAGCCTATTGCCTGCCGAGACACACTCTTCTCCATACTTTCTGACCCTCTCAGCAGTCTTGAACCATTCTCTATACCAACTTTCAAAGTCTCCTTCCGTTATGGAGTATGCAGTTGACAAACATTCTCCTATATCTGCTCCGCCATAATATGATGAACCAATGATCCGCAGTAGTTGAAACGAGAATGTAGGATCGTTGAAGACAATCTTCATATCTTCTATACTGGTGTAAATAAAATTATAAAAATTTTTGCCATGTTGTCGTTACTGCGGTTATAATTCCGCTTCTGAAAATACTCGTCTGGGTAGGTTGAAATAACTTCTCACATTTTATGGGATGTTTCCTTTTCTCGACAGGCTTGAGGCACAGTATCAGAGAATGCGTATCGTTAGGCAATAAAGGCGTGAATATAGTCAAAGAATTAGCCACAGCGGAGGAGGTGTCTATCTATATTGTGAATCCAGTGAAGGTAGTCCAATAATTATCGAAGGAGATAGAAACAGGCTTTGTCAAGTAATTGACAACTTGTTAGATAATGCTCTCAAGTTCACAACTAAGGGAAGCATTGGAGTCATCGTTGAGCGGCAGGTTAGTGACAATAGCATAATGATTAGAGTGAAGGATACAGGAGTTGGGATACATCCAGACATATTACCGAAGCTATTTACAAAATTTGCCACTAAATCAGACACTGGAGGAACTGGTTTGGGGCTATTTATTTGCAAAAGCATAGTTGAAAAACATGGTGGTAACATATGGGCTGAAAATAATCTTTATGAGTAGAGGAGCTACATTCGCATTTAATTTGCCACTAGAACCAACCTCTAAGAAGGTAGGGGCGTAAACCTATGATCAGGTTTTTGCGCCATGGTTCATCGACAACGAATTCATTTCTGCATGAACCAAATTTGAAATCTGATTACTCTTGAACTAGCGCCACCGTTTGTATATCATTTACCTATAGAACTCTAGCGCAGCAATATGGCGCTGGAATGATACCTCTAGTTGTATAAATCTCTTCTGAATCTTAATTATCGAAACAAACTTCAGCTGACAGAGCTATTCATTTCTATCTCTCCTAATCTGGGACTTTATCCATGATGTCTCAAATATTGAATTGTGTGATATAATTGTAGGTTCGCTGTTTGAATATGTTGCTAATCCTAATGAGTCTATTATCTTCATCTCAGAGTCATCATGTATGTCTATGGTCAGTAACTTATCTCTATCTCCAATAATTGTTAACATGCTGGTATCTAGTTTGTCAGCGAACTGCAATTCTATATTTTGATGGTATTTTTTCAGAGATTCAAATCCTGTGTATAGTTTATTTTCATCATAGTTATTATGATTTCCTCTGACTAATAACTTGACACTTATATTGAATTTATCTATTTGATGTCTCACAAACTCAAACAAACCTTCTGATTCAAATCTTTTGAAAGTCATGACGGTGGGAAATAATATTGATAACTCTTCATACGTGGATGACAGCACTTGTGGAAGAATTTCTACTATTTCTATGGGGTCTCTTATTGTTTCAATGAATTCTCTCTTGCTCCCTTCTTCTATCTCCTTAAATCTCTGTTTTGCTGGAATCGCTTTTCTCCAAAGACTTTCAAAAAGATATCGTTGTGCTTTTACAAACCATTC
>JBAUMZ010000190.1:0-3249 GCA_049578985.1 Nitrososphaeraceae archaeon | reverse complement strand
TACCAGTATATTTCAACTGGAGAAGTTGCAGAAATAGTATCAAGTGGATATCCAACAAAAGAGACATATTATATCGAACTGTAATGCATGGATTGCTGCTGCACGTATGACACAATTGGTTCACCCTAATCGTCTCACGGTATGATTTCGTTAATAGATTATAGCTGCTAATTACGCAAGAGATCTATTAAACAAGAGAGAAGACCAGCTCGTAATCGCAGAGAGATTATCTAAATTTGCAACATAAAAAAAAGATTGTGATGATGCGTGACAGACTAATATCTACTCTCCATTTGCCTTTTCATCTGCTTCTTTATCTATCTCTTCCTGTTCTCTCTCATCTTCAGCATCTTCATCGGCATCGTCGTCTCCAGTGCCACACGTATTTTCGCCTGTCTCAGTAGCGCCACCAGCGTTTGATTCGTGGAAGCAACCCCTAGGCTCTGGTGGGCCCTTAGCAGATACTGAATTTGTGTACGATACTGATGCTATCGTAACCACAAGAGCGGCCACTAGTACTGCGAACATGATTTTCTTTGTTTCGACAGTCGTCATTTTCGATAACTGTGCATGTAATCTAAATATAAAGATTCCCACATGGGTGAAAGAACCACGTAAATTATCTGTGAATGTGCACTTTAGGAAACTCGGTGTCATGATTTGGGCATTAAACCTGGGGCCATCTACGCAAGCACGCAGCTATTACCAGCAATGACGGAATAGGCAATGATGACGATGGTATATCAAACAATTTTGGTGACTGATGAAGCTCACAACGGGATCCTGATGGGAGCATAATTATCCAATCCCACGTATAATACGGCTACAATACGGTGACATTAGTTTAGTGATAGATACAGTCGCTCTCTCAGCGAGTGGGGGTATTGATACCTTTTAGCCGAAATAGATTGCTAACATACCAATTCATCTTTTAACGCAGTCCCCGCTTGCCGCAATTCTTCAGCCTGCTCAAGTGCCAGTTTGCCAGTCTTTTCATACAGATCAACTTTTGACAAATACATGTCAAGATCCGTGCACATATGCTGTAACGGATGGATTAAAGCATTTGGTGACGTTAGGCCCAAACCGTTGATTATATCAATGAGTTTATTTTCTCTGTCACGTTCCCCTAAAACAATAGGGATAGAAAAATTAATGAAAAATTAAGAGTGGCACGCAAAGATATACAGGCATGTTAAGCGTTATGTTAAATGTTAGGATGCTCTTTTGTCTTCGAATGACAATATATAATACCTGCTTGCAATTTGCAATATATAAAGCATAATACCTGCTTTAATAATTACAAACCGATGTATACCTATGAACTGAATATTCAACTAAAGGGCTTAGGAGTCGCCAATATACCTAAACAGATGAACAATGTGTACTATCAGAATATTGATGGTCGACGGGGCGATAGTGAGACTTGTTTCATACACGGAACCAAAATATCATTTTCTGAAAATGGCTATAATGTCAGGAGACTCTTTGACCATAAACATCCATGGATTACATTATCAGTTATGGTGCGGCCCCCAGATGAGTAAAGTTTATCTCAAAATGAAGAATTATCAACCACCTGTACAAACTCTATATAGATGAAAGCGGTGATGAGGGTGATTATTTGGATGCTACTGGAAGAATAATAGAGGGTAGTTCACAATTCTTTTCACTTGGTGGTATTATCGTTAAAGATGAATCTAGAGAGAGTGTTGAAAAAATAGTAAATGAGATAATCTTGAATTTTTTCCCCGATATCTCACTACCTCCAAATTTCAAACTGCATTATCATGCTCTACGTCAGAAAAAATACCCATAGTTTAGTTAATCTGATTTCCATTCAAACATAGAGCTGTCAAATGTAGATACAATACCGCATTTTGGACAAGTCTCTCTTGTCCCCATAGCCGTTACGTTTTGATATTCGCTCGGATCTTTCACGCTCAGGGTAGTTGATTGGAATTCATGACCGCATTTAGGGCAAGTTAATATCACAGCCATTATTGTAAAAAATTGGATGTGTGTAGAGATATAATAAGTTATCCGAATGTTTTAGATATAAGTTTTGGATTCTTTCTATCTAAAGCCCAATCACATATCAAATCTTCATTATCCAGAAAATACTGCCTATCAACCCGCATTTCTCAGCCGGTGTTACATTTCCGATTCCCTCATGTGGTCTGAAATAGTTATGATACATCTGATAGCCGGGCAATACTGAGGTATTGATCTTCTTTAACCCACGCATGACCTTTTCTCTGTCTCTAACCTCACTGTTCAACCGTTCCATCTTGTTGTTATTATGATCACCTTGTAATCTGATGTGTCTTACACGTCGGCTTCTTGGGTTACGTCGTGTAAAAAATTCATCTTTGAATGCCTGATTGAAATTATGGGCACCATCGCTTATCAAAATATTCGGGCGTTTGCCAGCAATTTCTTTGGCTTTTCTGAATAGTGGTCTCACATCTGCCGTGAATTTAGTTGCAGACACTTGTTGAGCAATCCAGTATCGCGTTTCATCATCCATTAGAGCGTAAAGATATTTCATATTCCCACTGATTTTTACATATAGTTCATCAGTTCTCCAAGCGTTACCAACTCTTGGTTTTAACCTTTCTAAATAACTTTCCATAAGACTGGTGTATTTATTGATCCATCTGTATACGGCGACATGACTAATATTAACGCTTTGGACTCGAAAGAAGTTTGTTATATTTCTAAAAGATTCTCCACTGAAATACAATTGCATAGCTTCTGTTATTATATGTGGAGTAGTATGCATTTTTTCGAATCCGATATTGATGGTAAATCGTTTATGACAATCTTTGCAACAGTATCTCTGAATGTCTCCATATTTGTTATGTCTGATTCCATGTTTTACCAATTTGGTCGATTTACATTGTGGACATAAGTTAGCAGTTATTTGTTGAATAACAACATCTTCTCTGACTGTTTCCCTGATTGCGTAGCTAATCTCTACTGCAAAGATGTGTTTACATTTTACACCACGGTATTTATGGTCGGGGCAGTCACATTTCCAACCAATATCTGTTGTTTTGACATGATAGTATTTGCCATTGGTTTGTGATTTTACTCGATACGTAAATTTGTTAATTCGTTTGATTGTACGTCCAGCTCTGGCTATGATTTGTCCACGCTGTTCTCGGTCATTAGCTAACTCCAATTTACCTATTAGTAACTAACTAGCAGACGTCATTAGAGAGTTAAAAAATGATGGATTGATAG
>JBAUMZ010000189.1:0-4025 GCA_049578985.1 Nitrososphaeraceae archaeon | reverse complement strand
AGTCCCTGCATATTACATATAAGAATGGATTTTGAAGCTTTAAACATTGTTATCATATGTTACCATCGAACCAAATACTTACCAGGAGCTTCCAACTAATTTCATATGATTTCATCTGTTTTCACTGTTACCAAAATCAAGCTCAGATTGCAATACAATCTATATCAAATTGGCCAGTAATAACAAAGGACATTTAGGTACGTTATTCTGCAGTAAAGTTGACGGCATTTGACATTATGACATGATATGTATAAGGATTTACATCAGTACCAAACCCTGATATTTGAACAGAGTCAATGACATAACCCTCGCCTTTTAGAATATCAACACCCTTCCAAATCAAATTATTTGTTATATATCCTGTAGTGCCCTCTGCTAATCTTAACAATTTTCCTGTTAAGGTTGGACTTTGATATTCTACGTCAAGATATAAAGAGCAGTAATCTAGGCCACAAGCTTCTTCGCCAGTTAGCTCATCTTCAAACACCGTAGTGAAGTTTGTCATCATTCGATCGGATTGAGAAAACACTGGTGAGGGATTAGCTATTGGTAATGTAGGTATTATAATTACGAAGATAATGACCCCGAACTGATTCAATCCAACTAGATTATGGGATTTTAGCCATAAACCGACATCAGCTAGCTTTGGTGATTTACTTGTGAAGTTCAGCCATGAAAGCACTGGTTTATCATGGTCCAATGGGACCTTCGAATAGATGACAAAGCTCATCCTGTACTCAGGATCCAAAAGATATAAGAGCTCTGTTGCATAAATCATTTTATTCCTTCGTACATTATCTATATCTCTTTACATCATGGTGGCAAACGTGTTATACAATGACGCTTTAAGGATCAATTCCTTGCCATGTTCTGAAATTTTCTTGCAGTTACATACTCACCAAACATTCTTTCAATAGACGAGAATACCGTTTCTGCCATCCACCTTTGTCCATAGCTGACGCTATGCTTCCATCTTTTGAGATTTTTCTGTTGCCTCATTACTGACATATTCCTAGCTTGACAGTTAGTCGGTCTAACCTTGGAATTGCTTCTTGTCTTTATACCAGGTTTGATATGCTTCTTAGATAGGTATCTAAAATTCTTATTACTATCATACATACCATCTGCTATCGCTCTCTTTACATTGTTATTTTCAGAAGCATTGTCTACTAACTTCTTTAGCATCTTGCCATCATGTACTTCTTCACTTGTTACCTCCAAAGAGATAATCTTCTTATTCTCGATGTCTATTGCTACGTGTATCTTTAGGTAACCTCTTCTTACATGCCATTTGTGCCGCATCCATTCTCCTCTATTAGCAACTTTGATTCCTGTACTGTCTAGGGCTATAATGATGTCATTACCTACCTCATGTCGTTCGCTGATTCTGATATCCTGATTATTATTAACACGTCTGCTAATTGTACTGTAGTTTGGAATAGATGGTACCTTATTTCCAGCATGTGCCATGACTACACCTTCTGCTTGCCGATATGGCAGATGAGAATATACTCTCATGTAACCTAATAGTTGAATGAACGAATCTGGATAGTGGTATTGTGCACCCCTCTTTCCATTATTCATACTATGCAATTCACTATACCAACCAACTTAAGATGCCAGCAATGATCTCATTACCCTTTAGCTAAATCTCAATTGGTCAACAAATCCATACCAATATGATAATGATTTGTGCAACAAAGCATCATATAGCATAACTATACTATTGTGGTCTAGGTGAGCTGCAGTCTACTATGGCCTCGGATGAAGAGCTTCCCAGTGTTGCTGAGGAGATACAAGATGGTGAGCTGCAGTCTACTTTGCCATCAGAAAGACCACTGTATCTTCTACATTAGAACTTACGTAAATCAAATTTATAGTGTTTAATACATTCTTAACCATAAGAATGCCGTCATCTCTTCCTTGAGTTTTTCATTACTACAAATAATGCCACAGGTAACGGATCTAAAGTGCCTTGATACACCGTGTCTTTTATTTTTATGACTATAAAGGACTCTTTCTCAAATATTTCACTTATCTGCTTTTTAGAAAACCTGTAGGGTCCCTCTTCTCTTTTTTCATTAATACTAAAACACTTTAGGAACAATGTGCCATCTTCTTTGAGGATCCTTTTTATTTCTCTAACATACGTTTGCCTGTCTGAAGGATCTAGAACATGAAAACAGCCCCGATCAAAGATGTAATCGTATTCATTTTCCTTGAAATTAGATTCTAGGATGTTATCGGCAATGAAGCTGACATTATGTTCTTTATCGTAAACCTCTTTTGCTCTGCGAATCGCAGCTTGAGAAATATCTGAGCCCGTCACCTGGTGTCCCTTCCTAGCAATCTGCACAGCTTGAGTCGCAGGACCAGTGCCAAGATCGAGAAACCTTCCTTTGTGGAGATTCTTTTTTTCCGATATCTCCTCTTCTAAATCGGAATCTAGTTTCTCGTTGTACCATGGCATAGTTTCTACTTGCTGACTCTTGTACAAACTATCCCATTCTGGAAAACCTCTGGATTTGCTATCCGTGACTGTGATTTTAATCATTAGTATAATTTGTACCTATGCTAGTGAGTGAAGGATCAGAAGACTCCTGCTCTCACCGATACGAAATAATGGATAGCAAAAGTTATCAGACTCCTTACACACACAGAACTTATGAAAAATGGAGCAAAAAGAACTCGAACCGAGAGTTCTATGGGGGGGAGTTATCGAGCAAAAAAACCTGTAGGTTTGCAGTCTTCAATCCAAAGATGGCAGGATTTACTGCAATGTACCAGCGCCTTATGATTCCTTGCTCTTGAAGCCTTCTTATTCTGTTTCTAATCGCATGCTGGTCTATTTTTATGCTATTTGCGAGTGAGCGGAAGGATCTTCTAATGTGCGCATTTCTTGGAGGAAATACGAAGTCTGTAAGAAACTCTTATGATTTTGATATCTATCTTGTCCATTTGCATGATAGATCCCTAATGGTAATCGTAGATCTTTGATATAAAGATGAAGAAGGACGTCCAAATTGCGGTTCTAATATCCGCTCATAGTTAAGAACAGGATTCACATAAGTCAAGTCATGGAAAAAACTATGTCGGAAGACCAAAAAAATGGTGAGGAAGAACAAGATATGGCAATGATTCGTCAGTACTTTGAGCTTCACAGTCAAAAGGATTTGCAAAAAAATCGAAAAGCTATGGCCCCCTAATCATCGCTTTTACTTTTCAGGCATGCCACCAATGGATTGGAACGGACATAAACAATTTCTGACTGCCCTTTTCAATGCATTCCCAGACATTCATTTTGCTATTGAAGATATCTTAGCAGAAGGTAACAAAGTAGCATTTAGGTTGGCTGTTACTGGCACTCACAAAGGAGAGTTTCAAGGAATACCGCCAACTGGCAAGAAGATCTCATTTGGTGGCACAGGGATTGGAACTATTATCGATGGCAAGTTGGAAGAAAATAGGGCACATGCAGATATAATGGGGCTTATGCAGCAATTAGGAGCTGTACCTCCTGCTCCTGCCAAAGCCCAAAGTTAGAAGTTATAATATGGTCCCTGAGTTTCACGCTTGAAATGTCGCAAACCAAAGTATGCGAATGAGAATAAAAGTCTATGGTTTTGTAGTAGTACTTATTTCTTTCATCAATTCTTCTTTCATCTCTTTCTTCATTCTTTCTGTTTCCCTTTCTTCTCCAAGAACAGATATCATTCTTTGCTTCTTGATCTTGAAATTTGATAGAAACGCAGTAACAGATCTTCTCCAATCCAGAATTATTAAGTAGTACACGTAGAGTTCAATATTTAGAACATAAAATAGGACTAAAGATGAAGGTTCAGCCATAGTTCACCGCATACAAAGAGCCATTGCCTGATTATCAATTATACAGTTTGCTCCCATTCTCGCGCTTGATAAAGAGCCTCCTGTGACAAATTCTATTGCTTGACTTGAATTCATTGGTGTACCCTGATGGCCCATATTTAATAATGATAGCTGTATCTCTGCTAGGTTTATTTGACTAA
>JBAUMZ010000188.1:0-11877 GCA_049578985.1 Nitrososphaeraceae archaeon | reverse complement strand
CCGGCTGCTGCGGCTGCTGCTGACGCACCTGCCGCTGCTGCGGCTGCTGCATCACCGTTTGACGAGGCTGCGGCTGCGGCTGCTGCTGAATATCCTGCAGCTGCTGCTGCTGCTGATGCTGCTCGTTGTCCGGAAGAGCCTGCCGCTGACGCAGCGGCTGATCCCTCTCCAGTAGATGAGGCTGCAGCAGATGCTGCTTCGCCTGCTGCCGCGGCTGCCGCCGATGAGGCTCCAGCCGCAGAAGCGGCCGCCGATGCAGCATCACCTGCAGCAGCTGCTGAAGCTGCCGAGGCTCCTGATGCTGCAGATGCTGAGCCAGCAGATGATGTGGCAAAAATTTGATCTATCGGTATTACATGAAGGCCTAATGCGCCTAATGCTATCGCTATAAATGCATATTTTTGAAATGAGGATACACTATTCTGCACAAGTTTGACCGAACGCTATGGCTTATATATTTTAGCTATCTATCTTTCATAATCTATTATCATTAACGCTATATTGGATCTAAGGCATTTAGCAGGCTGAAGCTATACATTTCATTTTACATGCCAAACAGGTGGATGGCAAGTCCCTTTATTTCATTCTGAAGTACAGGGGAAGGAGGCACGACCTGTGAGTAGTCATCTGAAAAATTGGGAAGTATAGAGTCTTTCCACCGAAAACTGCTTACTTATGATTAGAAATTCGAATAATTAATCGAAGTCAATTTCATTACTCCCCGGTAATTCAATGTATTTCGGTTAGATAAGAAAATACCAATTTGGTTATATTGTGGAGTGTATATAATTCACACCGGTTAGCAAAAATGTACAAACAGAGGCCCATTGGGGTTACAATAATTGCTTTGCTTGCCATACTTGGTGGTATAGCATTCCTTGTCAGCGGATTTGGGACATTAATATTGATTCCACTACTTGGAATCTTCATCGGTAGTGGCTTGTTCATTCTAGGGCTGGCTTATTTTCTGATGGCCTACGGGTTATGGAATGGTAAGGGTTGGGCTTGGACACTAACACTAATCCTCTCAGGAATTGGAATAATAGTAGGAATAGGTTCAATTATAGTTGGAAACGTTGGATCGATATTTCATACTATCATCAATGCCATAATAATTTACTATCTATATAGGCCAAATGTCAAAGCTTTTTTCAATAGATAGGAACAAGATAGAAACTACTACACTATTTTTCATCTCAGATAGAGAAGATGGTTTCTCTGGGTTGAAGATGATCTGTCATATATTTGACATTGGTTCGTTGAGAGCCGATTTCAACCCAACACAGAGTATAATCTCAAGATATGGGAGCAGCTCCTTTTCGCCTTTCTCCTCGGTTATTGTTACTGCGCATGGCAGTACTTGAACTTTTAATTTGTTGCGCGTTAGCACCCTGGAGCATGGTCCTGACCTCTTGCAATTGACCTTTAAGTTCATCAGTTTCTTTCTTGTAATCATCAACAAATTTTTTCTGGCTTTCGACCATTTTCTTTAAATTCTGGTTCTCGGCACGCAAATTTTCATATCCGGTTTGAAGCGTCGTTAAGGCATCTTTGTTACGTGTATTTTCATTAACGATCTCCCCAAGTGACTGCGATTGTTTCAGTACCTCTTGTCCAGCCTTTGAGGTTTCATCAAAAAGCCGCCTCTGGCCTTCGGCAAGCAATGCAAACTTCAGTTCATTCCTAGCCGCATCGACTCCTTGGAAATAACTTGGCAAGAAAACCCAATCTCCACCTGTAGATTGCCCTATGGCAAACAATTCCAATTCAATCAACAATTTCCGACCATCTAGAAAATCTTTATAGCCTTTCCTATAACTCTCAGGAAAATAGCAAATAGTTCCTTCCTTTGTCTTGCCCAAGAAGAAGTTGAAATAATAATGATACGTAATAGGATCTATGTTTTTCAGTGAATTAATGATGGTTTCTTGTTCCGGTGGGGAAACAGGATCCTTTAGCCGCTCAGGATGTACTAGATTATGATTTCCATTGCTTGAATCGGTCATAGCAATGATGTTAAGGTGGAGTTCATAATATTAATGATGACTTTCAATGGTCGCACAAAGATCAAAACCCAAACTGATGGATGTCAAACTTCACTCAAAACACAAAGAGTTGCTTTAACACAACAGGTAAAACGGTTCAGATGGATGCCAAAATAGTACACCTTATCCTTCTCGAACTATCTGCGGGGACGATGCCTTAAATATGGCAAATATGTAATCGCCAAGTTGAAGTCTAAGGTCATGTTGGGCTTGCTCTGTTATCCTTGAAATAATATGCAGTCTGTCAACCTTAAGATATATGTCGATCGCCCCCACGCTATGATTCACAAATTTTATTATCTTAGCCTTTATTATATTGCGCGCACTTGTTCTAATTGGCTCTCTTGAGAGAATTATATCTTCAGGTTTTAGAAGTATCCCTACCCTACTACCAATAGTATATTCTCCCAGGATTTCTATCAGATCAGTACCGATCTTGAAAGTCGTAATTCCCGCACCGCATCTTACAACCTCCCCTTCTATGTAGTTGGTCTCGCTAAACATACCGGATAGAAACCGGACATGACTTCCAGTTAGAAATGAATCAATGGTATCAGTGTACTCAAACAGACCATTTCTCAATATTGATACACTATCAGCCAGAGCGTATACATCTTCTTCGAAATGAGTTACATAGATTGATGGCACCTTTCTGATCCTAAGAATTTTCCGGAGCTCTGGCCTCAAAGTTCTTCTAGTAATCTGATCTAAGTGTGCAAGGGGTTCATCCATTAGTATTACTCGTGGGTTTGTGACGAGCATTCTTGCTAATGAAATTTTTTGTAACTCGCCACCACTCAAATCCCTTGTATTTCGGTGTAGGAGATGTAAAATACTGAGATCATTAAGAAGTCTTCTTACTTGTGCTTCATTTTCTTTTCTATCTTTTTTAGAGAGTCCAAAGACAATATTTTCATACGCATTTAAATGCGGAAGCAGGCTGGGGTTTTGGAATGTGTAACCAGTACGACGAAGATGCACAGGTTTATTAGTTATGTCAATACCATTTAGTAACACCGAACCCGAATCTGGATTTACCAATCCCGCAATGAGATTCAGGATTGTGGTCTTACCACTTCCTGTTGGGCCGACTATTACTAATGTATTGTTATTTTCAACTCGAATGTCCAAAGGACCCAACATAAAACCAGGAAGTTTTTTAGTTATCCTTACAAGCTCAAGAGTCAACCGTTCTTTCCTGCCCTTTGAACTGCTATACAGTTTTGAGAATCTTCTATGAAATAATAAATATGGTTGATGACGCAACGACGTGATTCGTTAGAATCCATATTATCTTTGAAATTTGCACCTCTTAATAAAAGCAGTACTACTCTTTGACCTTCTCTAATCCTTCTTTTTTGGATCTTGCTCTTTGAATTCCTGAAGAAATGATAGCGTTAGATATGTTCTAAATGTGCATGCAATCGTTAGCAAGCTGTTACCATAGATAGATTGGAATTATCTTCCGTTTGTCTTTTGAATCAGACCACAAATCATCAAGTTATGAAGTCTGGAATAATATTGTTTGCGAGTCATCCTTAGCCCCTGATATGACTAACCCCTGATATGACTAACCCCTGATATGACTAACTGGATATTATTTTCCTTACCCTTTCGACAAGTTTTTGATTCTCTATGGGTTTACGCATAAAACCGTCTGCACCCACGCTATTGAAAATGTCACTATAGTCTCCATAGAACATTTCTCCTGCTGTCAAAAAGCAAATCTTTGCATTTTGATCAATTTTTTTTATTTCACGATATAAGGCAAGACCATTGAGATGAGGCATCTTTATGTCAAGTATTATAAGCCCATAAACCCCAGGACGAAAATTCTGGAGGACTTCTCGAGGATCACTGTATGAATCTACCTTGAAACCATTAGTTTCCAAAACCAGGTGTAATGAGATATTCACGTCTAGCTCATCGTCAACGACCAAAATTCTGTCCTGCGAAAAACTTTCTTGTTCAATCTTAGATGACATATCCTGTGTTACCTTTGATTTCACCTATACAAACATGTATGAAGTACCTTAAATGTTGCTTTCGCATTCCCTAATGAAGTACAATTATAGCCTTTAAGCAAAAATAAAGACCTCGGTCAACATCGTACGTATCATACTCTTCAAGAGAGATAAACTTTGCTGGATTTAGCTTCGACCCTTCAAGATTATCATAAGACAGTAGTCTAGGGCAGCTTAGCTTAGAGCATACTCAGGAGCATTATCAAAGACTCTCCTAAATGAATCTACGGTTTGTACCAGTCTGAAAACCTGCTAGTATTTTTTCCACCTTTTCTAAACGGAAGCTGATTCCAGTAAAATCTGCCAAAATTGTAAAGAAAGTAATAATGCCTCGAAACAAAGCCAATGACAATCGATATTATTCCACCTACCATGAAACGATACCCAATTATTCGGAATCCTTCTGACTCTTCTTGTGGTAGCGTCATATTTGCAATCCAGAGACAGGCAAGGCTAAAAGTAACTATCACAAGTCCTGCGATAACAAGAGGCTTAAACAAAAGATCTTGTTGTTGACGATCATTTGCCATGAGGCCACAATACGTTGCTCTTTCATTTAATTTCTTCTTCGATATCGATGTATTTCGCGCGGGTCTCATTTTGAATAATCCTCATAAAACTAACAAGAGAAGCAATTTAGAATAGGTGTTTTGGTGAAACATCGATACAGCTGCAACAGATTACAAACCCCCCTAATTGTTTTTCAACAATCAGTCTCCTCTATCCATGTAATCAAGTTTTAGATCGCCGTGAGAGACTTCTATTCTGCGTTTATGTTTTTCGATCCAGGAGACCCTAATGAGCCCGAATATTTCAAGATCCAGAAGGATTTTGTTAAATGTGTCGTCGGTCACTTGAATTTCCTCCTTATTGAGGTTATTCAAAAGATCAACATCGGTGATATTTCCTACCTGTTTTATCTTTTCAAATATTAAATTTCGTAGTGGGAATTTCATCTCATTATATCCCAGAGAACCTAATTATTCCTCGTTGCCTTTAAACGCTTCTCACGATTGATGGCCTATAGTGACTTCTTGGTCTTGTCCCAATCTAAATTACTCTAAAATGCCTTATTTATGCCTCATTTTACGGGACGAACCTTGGAAGCCGATATCCTTGAAAATCGCAATGCACATGAAATCTTGCAAATCGACCATTAATTTCTAGACTGGAGCGCAGAGGTCGTAATCAAGAAATAAGTGTAGGAGAATGCTTTCCATATCTGCTAATGAATAATTCTACACTGCAGAAGATAGTTTTCACCGATATTGATGGCACCCTTATAGACATATACAGTGGAAAGTTTGAAGGGACCGATCTACTAGTAAAAAAATTCGCAAAAATGGGAATCCCAGTCATACTTTGTTCCGCCAAGACACGCAGTGAACAGGAGTACATCAGAAAAAAGCTTGGACTGCCTGACCCTTTCATAATCGAAAATGGAGGGGCGGTAGTGATCCCTGACGGATATTTCGAAGATGTTGAATTGGTGCCACGTACGAGAAAGAATGGTTATAGTGTTATTGAAATAGGAGGTCATTCCAATGAAATAAGAAAGCGTCTAGCTAGGATTAGAAACGAGCTCCAGATTAGCTTTAAAGGGACGACTGATATGACATCGGATGAAATTAGTACGAAGGTACAAATTCCATTGCCCTTCGCGAAGCGAATGTCAAATCGCGAATATGGGGAAACTATTTTAGAAATAGATCCATCTGACCTGGATAGGTTAGCTAAAGTCTGCACAAAAACTGGCTTGAAAGTAATACATGGGGGTAGGTACACTGATATTACACGGGGAAATGACAAAGGGAAGGCCACCCGTATACTAATCGATCTCTTCAAACAAAAGTACCGACCAAGGAGAACTATTTTCATTGGATTGGGCGATAGCGAGAACGATCTACCCATGCTAAAATTAATGGACATTCCTGTGCTAGTCCAGAGAGCTAATGGTTCATGGTGTGACTCGAGGATAAAAAATCTTCTTCGGTGCACCGGGATAGGGCCTAAAGGATGGAAAAATTCATTCAATTTGATTACATCATTATAATATAGGTAATTAGGATTTTATTAGTACATATATGAATAAAGCGCAGTTACAAAAAGAATTCAATAGTATGAAAATATAGTAACTACTATTAACTCTGCTACCTATCGTAATCCCTAATTTACCCGGTCAAGATTATCCATTCCTACATATTGACAAATTCTATGCCAGATTGGTTAGTCATCTCCATTCCTCTAGCAGACTGTAGTCTCTATAATTATCTGGATCAAGTCTAAATCCTGAAGTTTTTTCACGAGGAACATCATTTAGCTTTAAATAATATTCCAGTTTTCTCTTCTTAAACTGTTTGGCAAGCCAGTGGACAAACTGCTGCTCCAATATTGAACCTTCTTCTTTTTCCATATCCGGAAATATACTAAATAGTGAATAAACAAGGTCCGGGTCTAAACACAATTCAAAGAACTCCCAGCCCATCGAAATTCCTGTTGAATAACACTGATATTCAACCTTTGTCTTTGCTCCTAATTCAAGATCTCTGATAAAGCTAATGATTTTGCCTCTTTCCTTTTCAAAGTTTTGACAGGAGCCAGTAATCACGATTACCGAATCTCGCTTTGCAGGTATTCGATTCAATGTGATTATATTTCACGTCTTACGATATAAAAGTACCCTTAGTCAATTCCAGACTCGTGCATAATTTAGGTGCGATTTACATGGATCTCACAGCAACTGGCTTAAAATGTCTATTTTAGTATTTAATCAAACTTCCAAAGTTGAAAATAATTACAGCAATGTGGGCAAAAACAATCCACTGGCATGCCTTGGACCCACCCACAGATAGCGATTGAGACTCCAATTGGAAGTGTTCAATTTGCTCACCTTATGGCAGCTTAGTGAAATTACAGCATCCAATTCTTGACCCATCACATATCAAATTATACAAAACTGAAGGTCTAGTTACGCCCAGGCGGACGACCATCGACATCAAAAACATATCATTATCTGAATTTAATGAGCTGTTATAAGAACACCATACAAACTCCGGAGTGCGACACCTCATATGAGTGGGAAAGAAACGATAGCAGATCACATAGAGACTTGCTTAACAGTATTTGGTTGGCTAAGTAATTTACTTGTCATGGATTTAATAATGATTGATACCACTAATCCATAAAACATGTTGAAGACTAGTGCCCCGATCAGAATTTTATCATTTATCGAAAGGAGTTCACCTACCGTTATTGATGATGATGTTCCTAGAGATTTTTCTACAGGAGTCTGTTGGACTATAAGTTGATTTTGGTCTAGATCACCTAACAAGGGTATAATGACCCAAAATGTGACCGGAACAAACAGAAATGCCCAAACTATCACCCCGCTGATGAGTCCATAGATCGGAGCATACTTATGCATAGTAGAGAAGATTCTCAAGTCCCTTATGGAAAAAGGTATTGATATCATGACGCCAAGAATACTACCAGTGAATAAATGCAAGAGTAGCCCGGCTACGATCATATTCACTGATTCTACATGGGATTGCGTGACTGAGGACACCAGTACCAGGTAAAAAGTTCCTACTGGGATATCAATGGTTTTTTCTACTACAAGGATCAGCCCGCTAACACAGGCAGAAGCTAAGAAGCCAGCCAACATACCAATTCCTAAGACCCTAAACCTGATTCTTGTAGTCTGCTGATCTTCATTGTCGGTCATATAACTTTCCAGCTTTTCCTTCCAATTCACATTTCTATATGACTTGATCCTAAAGAGAGAACTTATGATAAAACCGAACAGAGCTCCCCAAACAAGATGAAACAGCACAGAGCTCAAAGCGGTGGTTTGCATAAATTGATTTATCTCGGTCGTTGATATGGAAAAGTTAGTAGTAAGTGCCAACGATGTGACAATCTGAGCCATGGAAGGTTGTACAAGAAAAGCAGTGATCGGAAGAAACACAATTAACCAAATTAATATCCCAGCTACCATTCCTGCTAAAATTCCTTTAAACAGGCTATGCGAAACCATTCGAACGATTGCCGCGCCTACGAGAGCTCCCATCAGTGTCCCTATCAAGATGTGAAGACCAAATCCAAAATATGATGCAGTTATCACGTTATCCATTCCCAATGCAATTCCAATGATAGAATAGAAAGCACCAATGGGCAAACCCGCACCAGCTTCCACTAGAGATAGAATAGATGATATCGACCATGTTGCAACGGCCCCAGCAATGGCCCCGTATTTGGCCCCATCCAACACTATGGATTGCATACCAAAAGTCAACATACACTATATACTGCAAACGAATAGTTAAACTTTACAGATATTCCATATTTTCTTGTATATTATATACGCATTTTGGAAAAAGCTAAATTCCATATAGAAGATTTAAAAATATTCTGAAAAATCATTCGGCTATGCTACCCTTAATCACACACTATAATTAGTCTGAAGAGTCAGAAAGCCTATTAAATACCACATTACGTCCTAATATGAAATATCGATAACTTTCATTCATATATCGCCATCTCAAAGGGGGTCTATATAATTGGACTTTTGAAGGCTATAGAATCGGCAACCTGCCGTTGTAATCTGAACGCAGTAATGTCGATAATCGATATCGTTATAGTAAACTAAATTTCAGATTCACAAGGCAAAATTAAAATCTAAAAAAAAGAAGGAAGTATCGTCTTCCTTAACCACCGGTCTAACTAGTTTCGTTTCCAGCAGACTCCATCTGCGCAACCCACTGGGCTTGCTGACCTCCGCCTGCGAAGTCACTTCCCTGTGGTGGCACCCAAGCACCTTCTGGAATGTCAGTAGCTGTTGCGTTTGGAGTAGCGAGTACTGCAAATGCGGCTCCTTTAACTACGTCAGCCATATTGTGATCCACGGCCACGTATACTCCCTCATCTGGGAATGTAGTCTCAATCACAGATGACGATCCTACTGGCACCCACCAAGTTTCATCATTCAGGTCTACGGTTCCATAAGTATCTGCGTCTTGATTAAAGCCATCCCTTACGTCCAGCTGTCCTGAAATGAAGTGAAATGCTACTCCATCATTGGGTCCTGGGTTAGTTATATACCATCGTGTTGGTTCACCCGGCTGGACTTGGAAAACCGTTGCATTTGGATTAAGCTCAAGTTTTGACACAGCACCTATTGAAGGAGCATACTTAAACGACATTCCGTTGGTAAGAATCAGGTCAGGATTTTGGTTGAGGAATTTGGTTATATCAAATGAACCTGTTCCGTTGACTTCGTTAAAAACTCCTGGATCTGCAGCGTTATATATTTCACTGAATACTACTGAGAACTCTTTTGCTTGTTCTTCATTATTTGGATGGACCACGATATTTCCATACATTCCATTAGCAATATGTTCCCATACGCCGTTAAGTGAATCAGCACCACAGTGATATAACCAGCTACCTGGGTTAACGCCGATTAGCCAGCCAGTTCTTGTTTCACCAGGCTGCACACTAGTATTTGTGCCATTTTCCCCATAGGAAAGTGCCTTTCTTGGCCCTAAACCAGCGTGGAAGTCATAACTATGAATTAGTTTTCCTTCATTTATCAACGTAATTGTAAGGTTATCGCCTTGGTCTATACCTACTGTAGGACCTGGAATTGAACCGTTAAACGTGTATGCATTGTACATAACTCCTCCTGGATGCAATGCATTATCAGGAGCAACTTGAACTACATTTTCATTTGCTATAAGGGTTACATGTTTTGTCTTTCCGCTTAGCTCATATTCGGTATTCAAAGCAGCCGCTGACTGAGGATTCCCCACCAATAATGGATAAGAAACGAATCCTGCGATCAGGATGCTAGCAAAAATTCCGGCTAGAATTCTCTGCGCCATTTTTAATTTAATAGTTTATTGATATATAAAAATCTTCCTTGTCTTGGATATTCTAATGCAATATTTCAATAAGTTGAGTCATTTGAAATGCCCTTACACTCCACCGGAAGACTACTAATC
Organism: Nitrososphaeraceae archaeon; assembly: GCA_049578985.1. Lineage (GTDB taxonomy): Archaea > Thermoproteota > Nitrososphaeria > Nitrososphaerales > Nitrososphaeraceae > TH5896. The sequence continues at coordinate 1,806 of JBAUMZ010000188.1, read as the reverse complement.
CAGGCGGCCAGAAAAGCTATTGAGGAGATACGGCACATTACTTTGTACTTAGTATATATAGAGAAAATAAAATCGGATCCATAGTCTTGTCTGGTAATAGTAGGGATACGGGGAAACATCCAACGGAATCTGAGGCAGAGATGATTGTGATGATGCTACCTTCTGATGCCAATCCTAAAGGGAACGTCTTCGGGGGAATAATATTAAAACATGTAGATTTAATTGCAGGCTTGGTAGCCAAAAGACATTCGGGGAGAGCGAATGTTGTTACTGCAAGTATAGACCGAATGGTATTCCTGAAACCAGTCTTTATTGGAAATGCACTCATAATTTCTGCTAAACTAACATACGTTCGTAGATCCTCCATGGAGATCGAGGTAAATGTCGAAGCCGAGGATCTAGATGACAATACCAAAGTGCATGCGGCCACTGCGTTCGTGACAATGGTAGCCTTGGACAAGTATGGAAAGCCTACAAAGGTCCCTCATTTAATTTTAGACGATGACAATGACAAAAAGAGGTATAGCGAAGGTGAGTTGAGGATGAAATCCAGGCTTAGGGATGCAGGAAAGATATAGGTGACCTTTGACATACGGTATCATTTATGTTTTTATTGGCCTTAGACGTACAAATGGCTCTTAAGTTTCTACCACTTGGAAACCTTGATAACTTCGAATGCTTCTGCATATTTTGCATTCATTTGATATCCCCTATAAGAACATCTTCCTACTAGGGAATCTACCCACAAAGGCCCACATCGAATTTTTTGAGAATCAAAACAGTCAAGCGCGTTTCTTTTGATTTTCAAGGTGTCAGTGACGTCCACATAGAGCTGAGGTCTAAATGCGTGTTCACTAATGCCTCCAGGGATAGTGGTTTCGTACATAAATACATTGTTAGAATCGCGAGCTGCGGCCACAACTGCTCTCGTTAATGATTGATGGTCCTGATGTGTATCACCGATCCATTGAGTAAATATAGCCTCAGGGTTTAGCTCCTGGATTATCTTACTAATTTGAGTAACGAACCTTCTGTTGAAGACGATTTCTTCAGGACTAAGATCAAGAAATTCTGGCGACTTACAACCCATGACTTTTGCTGACATAACGGATTCTTGTTTGCGCTCCTCTTTAGTATCAGTTTTTACAAAGTTTGGAAGAGTAGCAATAACTAGTCGGACATCATAACCCATTCCAGCCAGTTTCGCTACTGTTCCTCCCATTCCGATTTCTATATCATCGGGGTGCGCCCCAAATGCCATCATTGGTCGATTTTTTGTCATACCAAACCACCTAGCATACCATGATTTTTTGTGTACCTTGTGGAAACCTCAAACGTGCAAAAAATAGCTGAACCCCTATTAATATATCTTTACATATGACAATTAGCGCCTAGGCAACACAGAACTAAGCTCTCGACTCCATAAGTTTCGTGTCAGGAATTTCATATTTTCACAGCATTGTCAATACAAACTTGACTACAAACATTTGTGGGGGTTACGCCATAAGGACTGTCGACGTGCTCGTCATGCCAGATTTACGATTCGTTAGTAAAAGTTTTTCCCTCCCTATTGGAAAATGCCCGGAATTCTCTGTTATCTAGACAAAGACAGAATTCTTTGTTATCTAGACAATCGAAGTAATATGGACAGATACTTCTCATTTTTCATAATTTTATTTCACTTGTCACACTTCTAATTGAATTAAAGATAATTTCTTCATACAAAACATGTGTAAGGCAACCCATGATTAAGTAAACACAAATTGATTTAAACTAGTCCACTTGTATATATCTACATTCCAATAT
>JBAUMZ010000187.1:0-1706 GCA_049578985.1 Nitrososphaeraceae archaeon | reverse complement strand
ATGGTGTATTGTTGCCAGAACCTGTACTAACAGTGAATGACATAGGCAAAGAGATAGAATGGGGTATGCTTGGGATCGCAGCGGATAAAGTTAACTCCGACATTGCGAATGGATCAAATACTTATGTTTTTTTGTATTATACAGAGCCGGCATCATCTAGTACCATAAGCAGTAACTCGCCAACAACTGTTTCAAACACAGGTAATGAGGATAGTGATGGAGACAATAATAATGATGATAGGGAAAGTACTAACACCAATGGAGACAGTGAAGTATCAGGTGAACTACAACAAGTAGAAATACAGCAGCAGATGGCAAATCGTCTTTACAGGTATGAACTAGTTGATGATAAACTAATTAATCCAAAGTTACTTTTGAGCCTTCCAGCTAATTCACCTGATGCTGGTACCTCGAATAACCATGATGGCGGCAAGGTAGCGGTAGGCCCAGATCACAATGTGTATGTCACTATAGGAGACGTCGGAGGTCATAGGGGACAAGCTCAGAATATCCAAGATGGTCAGCCTCTTGATGGAACTAGTGGGATTTTAAGAGTAACTAAGGACGGCGATGCTGTAAAAGGGCATCCAAGCTTCGCTACCTCATCAGCAGGTGATTCGTCATCACCCTCATTAGCTAGCTACTATTATGCATATGGTATACGCAATAGTTTTGGAATAGATTTTGATCCTATGACAGGCAATCTATGGGAGAGTGAGAATGGGGCAGATGACAACGATGAGATAAACCTCGTATCGCCGGGTTTTAACAGTGGATGGTCGAAGTTAACAGGAATTGCATCGCCACCCTCAACTACATCACAGTCATCCTCATCCGCATCATCATCACCATCATTTGATTCGGGTCTAGACGGAGAGCTATTGACTTTTGATGGACAGGGAAAATATAGAGATCCTGAATTTGTGTCTAAGCAGACCATTGGTCCTACTGCACTGAAGTTTCTAAATTCAGATAAGCTAGGTATGCAATATCAAAATACGATATTTATGGGTGATGTAAACACAGGAAACCTGTATAACTTTAGACTAAACCAAGATAGAACAGGATTAGCTCTTACTGGTCCACTTGCTGACAAGATTGCAGAGGGTTACGAAGATCTTGGTCCAGTTGTTTTTGGTCAAGGATTTGGTGTTATTACAGACATAAAAGATAATCCGTATGACGGTTATCTGTACATACTTGGATATGACGGCTCAATATACAAAATAGCTCCGATATAGGTTTCTCTAATTGAGTTGTCTTACCCATTCAATTTTATGACCCAGCTATGCTGGGCCGTTATTTGCTACGGTAGGGATGCGTTGTTTCCGTTACGTCGACCGCTAATACGTTTCTGATTAATCCTGCCTATGCCCGGCTCGGTAATGCCTGACTATGATCCTCTCCGTCGAGACACATTTATCATGATACCATTAAATGATAGCGTTCTCTTTACGGAAGTGATTTGAACCTTGTTAGATTTTTCAATAAAAGTGAATGAGTCAAACCAAATTCTTCGTATAATGGAGGAGCCTCACTGGGATGAAAATCCTGCAATTTATACAATTGTATAATTAGATAGTTCCTCAAGTTCGATCTTTGCCCCGATTATCGTAACCAAGGAGAGCTGTGATATTGCCATCAGCGCTGCATTCTAGGCGCGTGATTTCTATTTATCTGACAACGAGAACGGGACAATGGGCATA
>JBAUMZ010000186.1:0-53722 GCA_049578985.1 Nitrososphaeraceae archaeon | reverse complement strand
ACACCATCCACAGAGGAAGCAACACCATCCACAGAGGAAGCAACACCATCCACAGAGGAAGCAACACCATCCACAGAGGAAGCAACACCATCCACAGAGGAAGCAACACCATCCACAGAGGAAGTTTAATGTAACCATGAAAATAAAGGAAATTCGGGTATGCTGCTAATGGTTGAGTATTTGTGATTCTAATATAGCTAATATAGCTAGCCACAGAATGCTTTATAGGTGCAAAAAAATTAAAGTCCTTCGAGATAGCTGTTGCAGAAATCAGTTTTTTAATTCACGCAACCGAGGATAAAGATCGAGTAATCAATATGATATCATCAGTTCTAATTGTCGACAAGGATGAATTTGAGTCAGAAAACCTCCTAGGTCATTGGGGGAATCAAATCGAGATGATTAGAGGTAAGTTAAAGCGAAAATTCGCTAATGACGTTGCAAGCACTATTTTCGCCTCCTTCGATACTTATGGACGAAAGAAAATGCTTTACTCATTGGATGATTATGTTGACGACAAAGGAACACTGCATCTCCGTCTCGATAAGCAAAAGATCTGTGAGGGTAAAATTGTGCTATCGGACATTGATTCCATCAAGATAAAATTCAAACCGAAGCTATTTTTTAGTAGAATTAAGCAAGATTACATTCTGCAATATAGGAGGCTTTTAGGTTCGAACGATTAGATTTACACGTACTAATTCGCGATCTGCAGCAGGTTCTAAGGTTTAAGGATCTGCTCGGGCTGAAGATAATTGGTGCTGAGTTAAGTACTGATATTGATAATAGTAGTGATGATGCGGCGATGAAAGTAATACATTTGTTGAGGAAAAAACCTTTAGCCTCTACTACGTTTCCTTACTTGGTTACTTCAGATAATTACCACGACTTAGCCTCGAAAAACGTGGATCTTTTGGAGATAACAGAGATCGATCAACAATTTTATGAAATGCTGAAGCAAGCTCCTTCAAAAAAGCTAGGTATCGAGATTACTGTTAGTAAGCTACGTGCTACCGGCGGTCAAAAGCTTGCAAAGAATGTAGCGCTTATCAAGTCAATTCACAGTTTCACAGAGAAGTACGGTAATCAGCTAGTTCTCACCAGTGGTGCTTCATCGGTGTTCGAAATGGTATCAGGGAGATGTTTCGATGCTTTACTCAAATTATGTGATATTAAACCTGAGACATATTGGATCAGTTTGAACAATTGGTTAGAACATAAGATAAACATGAGATGTTATGCCTGTGACGCTTAAGAGAAGATACAAACGTAGATACATATTAGTATTATACCGTTCCTCTTCCGAGGAGCTTTTATCCATGACAAGAGGTAAGACAGTAAACATGTTCGGCTACGTTTTTGCTCAAAAGGCATCCCTGAAATTAATAGACAAGATCGGACCTGACTTACACGTAATCCGTTGCAGGTCAGAGTTTTTGGGAGAGGTATTGTGTGCACTAATGTTAATCGGTAATGAACATTCAGCGGTAGTCTTGGATGTATCTGGGACATTAAGGAGTTTGAGGTCTCGTGCCGTGATTAAAAAAGATGTCATTGAGGCTATCTTAAGTACCACAAGTACCAAGTGTTAGATCGCCCTTTTAGGAAATAATAAAATGCTTTACACACTGCCAATTTCAACCACTTCTACGACGCTCCTTAAATGTGAAATTGTATCCCGCGGGCAGGATTTGCTCCAATATGCACTTTAGCATTATTGATTGAGCCTGCGACTCTTCGGTTACTGCTAACATGTTAGCCCGATAGGCTGCTTCACGCGGTCAGCACCAACAATTGCCGACATCTACAGCCGAAAGCTCTACCAGGCTGAGCTACCGCGGGATAATCCAATCGTCAAGTTCATGATATATAATTGTGATGCTGCTGAAAGTTGATAGGTGAAGCGGGAACCGCATTTGATCAAGGAATAGCTTCAAGAGAGCCTTTTGTTAATTCGTTTAAGAAAATCCATTGCGATATACGTGACCACTCTATCTGATCCCGCGCGCTTGACTGAAATCAGCGTTTCAATTAACTCATCAAATTTGCCACGTATTCGTCCTCCTATTTCCTCCCCCTTCAGAAGCATCAAATATTCTCCAGAAACCACTTGAACTACCAATGGTACATCAATCATTTTTTTGACTTCGTACACCAAATCCAAATACCATAAAGTAGGTTTTACCATCACCATATTTGCACCTTCGTTGATATCCTGCTCAATTTCTCGAATGGCTTCTCTTCTATTAGAATATGACAATTGATACGCTGATTTGTCGAATGCCAGATCGCGAGATTTACTCCTAGCGAAGGCAACTGATCTAAACGGGCCATACAACGAGGAAGCATGTTTTGCTGAGTAGGACATTATTTTCACGGTTCCAAACCCACAAGAATCGAGGGACTCCCTAATCGAATGTACTTGGCCGTCCATCATAGAAGATGGTGCAACGTAGTCAGCTCCGCTATCTGCATGACTAATTGCTATTTTGTCGAGTAAAGCAAGCGATTTGAAGTTATCCAGGTTTTCATGATTGTTATCTGATATCCCACAATGTCCTGAAAAATTGTATTGACATACACAAACATCAGTAATTACATTTACAGCCGAACCAATATGGCGCTTAATCTCTTTGGTAGCTATCTGAACTGCTCCAGACTTGTCTGCCGCCGATGTTCCGTATTGATCTCTCTTATGAGGAAGTCCGAATAAAAGGACATCGGTGATTCCATATTTAATCAGATCATTCACAAGTAAACAGATTTCGTCAACAGAGGAAGCTAGTATTGGGCCACCTTTCTGAATTTCAAAAATAAGATGTTTCAGGCTCCTCGGATATACTAAAATCGGTATGATTAGGTCTGAGACCGTTAAGGACACCTTGCTACAGAATTTGAACTTCCCGCTATAATATGATATCATTCTGAGGTCTGAGTCATGCGCAAATCATCAGGTTCAAGCTTGACAATAAAAGAATTGTATAGCAGGAGTTAGAAGTTCGAATCCTCGTACGTGTTTCTCGTCCATGCAAAATGTTAAATAGCCGAGGCCTCGATCGCCCATCGCAGGGGTCATGTTGAGACTAACAATAGGAATCCCATCATATAATGAAGGAGAAAAAATCATATCGTTAATTAGATCAGTATACGAAAGTACACTCAACAATGAAGCTCGGATTAGTGAAGTAATAATTTGTGACCATTCTTCCGACTCGACGCCTCAAATATTAAGGTCATTTATGTCCCAACACCGTTATCTGCCGATATATTTAGTTCATCATGACGAAAGAGGAGGTGCTGCTTCGGCTTGGAATGAAATTTTTTCTTTAGCTACAGGTGACATCATAGTGCTATTCGATGCCGATGTTCTGCCCTTCAAAGAATGTATTAGTGAACTTGCATCACGCATGGCGAGCAACAAAGTAGGATTATGTGCATCTAATCCTGTTTGCTGCAAACCTGGCTCGTCAACCGCAAGAGCTACTTCGTTCATCTCAAGTTGGTTAGCTGCTATCAGAAGGCGTGGAGTTTCCCAATACACCGTCATGGGGAGATCGCTTTCCATACGTACTGACTTGGCCAAGAGGATCACCATTCCCAGAGAAACGATCGCAATCGATCTGTATCTGCAATGTAGAATTCTGGAAATGGGGTACCGCATCCTTTACCGAGAAAAAGCTAGGGTATATTTCACACCTCCATCTACTATGAGGGACTTTGCTTCCCAGGTCTTGAGGTCGAGAAATGGCCACAGACAGATCTCGACTCAGGTAAGAAAGCTTGGAATCAATGCTTCCCCGTGGTCAGTTTTGATGGCGTCTCTAAAGACTGCTTATGGCAATCCTACTGATGCGTTTTTTATGCTCCTTTGTTCATGCCTTCTCCCTATCTATGGTTCAAGACTCCATGGGATCAATTCATACAAATGGACGATTGCAACCTCCACAAAAGGCTAGGCAGGTTGACAGAATTGCCTTCAGAGTTGCCTTTCTCGACTCTAAGTTCTAAAACTAAGTAACAAAATATCGTAGCGTATAAATACTTTCCATAATAAACTCCTCTGGGTTGGAGCACCAGCGAGATAATGATCAGGTCTACTTATGTATCCCACATCATGTGAGCCTTGATGTAGCTCTGGAAAAATGGAAGAGCTCTCAGGGACCAAGGAGAATGTACTTTGTGACTGCAACGTTTACGGAAGAAACCAGCCTTTATTTCCCGGGCAGAGCAAATCATTATATCTTGATTTCAAATCTAGGTCAGCAAGACAAAGAGGATACAACGGAAATAATATCCACCCATGAGAGACACGTATTTGAGTTCAAGCTAACAACTACTCTCTTCGAAAGAGTATGCGAGCGACTTAACTATGTTTCCATTTATTTCATGAGGTACTCATATGGTGAGAAAGAATTGGTTGACCTGGCCACTTCACTCGCCAAAAGGGATAGAGTAACAAAGGCCGCACTGGCGGAAATGAAAGTGTCCTGTTCAATGAAACCCAAGTTTAGCTTTCCCTATTCAAGAAATCTATTGATTCTTGAAGTAGATGGTGGTCGCACTCATCAAAGCGATCAGCGGTACTGTGAAAGGACTAGAAGAGATGCAATACGAAAGGGAATGTCTCTGTCTAACTTGTTTAGTTTTTCTATCCTAGAGGAATTTAAGTGACTTAAGCAGAAATATTAAATATATCCCTTCAAGTTCCTGATACCTGATCGACATTGAGTAAGCCAATGGAATTAGGTAGCCTAAAAGTGGGATCCTATATAATAATCGACAATGAACCCTGTAGAATAGTATCATACGACCATAGCAAACCAGGCAAGCACGGGTCCGCTAAGGCTCGAATCTCTGCGATTGGCGTTTTCGATGGTTCTAAACATAGTATGGTTTCACCAGTCTCTGCTAACGTTGATGTGCCACTTATTGACAAGCGGAGCGGTCAAATCATATCAATATCTGGCCAGTCGCTACAAATTATGGACCTTGAAACTTTTGAAGTATTCGAGACTGAGGCTGCTGATGATGAAATGAAAAACAAGATCAGGCAGGGCGGCGAAGTTGAATACTGGAAAGTCTTAGAACGAATTAAGGTAGTGCGAGCGAAAAGCTAGAAGGTGCAAAGACAGTTCCTTGTAGCGGCGTCGCCTTTCTCTCCTAATCCAATTGAGAAGTCCACAAACCATGATTGCCAAAAAGTTCATAGCAATGACTTTTTATATCGCAGCTTCACCTCTGGATTTTGATCCTATGTCTACGGCATCATCCATATCATAGACGAATATCTTCCCTTCTCCCTTGAGTCCAGTACTAGAATTCTCGAGTACTGCGTTAAGTATACTATCGACGGCTGAGTCTTTAACCACAACTACTAATGTAGCGTTGAGATTGAATTCAGGGGTATATGTGGACGTGCCTCTTCCAGAATGTAATATCGGACGCGGGGTCTGCCCTCTACCCTTGGATTCGTAATACGTGAGGCCTCCCAATCCCATATCCTTTAACGCCGAGAGCACAAGTTCCAAACGTGCATGTGGCATGACTGCCTCTATCTTTTTCATAGGTAGGTCATTTAGCTAACAATGACCTTTTATTAAAGTATTATGAGAATAGAATGTGGGAGGAATTTGGAAACGGCAACCAATCTGAGAATATCTGTGAATATGGGGTACCAAACACAAAAGGAGAACGACGACTATAAATTTGCTTTTTAAGAGGGATAAGTGCGAAGAATGTGGGAGAACCTTCAGAAAAATCGAAGAGTTAATGCAGCACCAACAGGTCGTGCATGGAAAAGATAAATCCTATAAATGTAATTCTTGTGGACAGGAATATCTTGGGATGGAACAAATGCGGGCTCACATCATGAAATTTCACAGCTATAACAATAGGAGAGTCTAGAGTATCAGTTTGCAAATGAAAAAATTCAAGGGAATCATGTGTAGTCATTTTTGGTAAAGTAACAAACAATAAAATATTCGACAGCTAGAAATCGGTTGATGTCTAAAACCTGCATAAAATGTGGTAAGGATTTTGATGATTCCTCTATTACAGACCAGATTTCCCAGAAGTATCCTTCATGTCCGACCTGTTGGGCCGAATGGAACACTTATTCCGTGATGGTGATCAACGAACTGAGGCTAGATATGTCACTTCCCGAACATAGAAAGGCGTTACGTAAGCATGAAAGAATGTTCTTTGGATTAGAGAAACCAGAGGAATTGCAAAAGAATCCCGACAACAGGGAACAAGACAGTTCATTTCAACATTAGCGCTGAATCCTTGCTAATCGTCGCGGTAGTAGTTAAAATCTTGCTTATTAATGATCACCGTAATAGTGCCATTTGCTTAAAATATCTGAGATCCTATCTATGAGAGGGGATGCCGTGCACAGTAATAGTAGGTGGATTTTTTGGTGATGAAGGTAAGGGGAAAATTGTTGCATATTTAGCTAAGAAAGATAAAGCCGATGTGGCGGTTCGAGGCGGTGTAGGGCCCAATGCAGGGCATACGATAACGTTCCATGGAAAAGAACATAAGACCAGAATGTTACCAAGTGCGTTAGTAAGCAATCAAACTAGACTTATGATTGGCCCAGGAGTACTTATTAACGTGAACGTCCTCCTTGAAGAAATCAAAAATTTCAATACGAAAGATAGAACATTTGTTGATCCTCAGTGTGGCATTATAGATAGTACTCACATTCACGAGGATGCCTCTGATTCAAATCTACAGAGGATAGGAACAACGAGAACGGGAACAGGACCTGCAAATGCTGACAGAGCGTTGCGAAAAGGTTTTCTTGCAAGGGATTCGGTTGAGCTATCCGAATATTTGCAGGACATACCTCGTATCGTGAACAGTTCAATCGATAGAGATGAGACAGTTCTAGTTGAAGGCACACAAGGTACGTTCCTATCTCTTTACCATGGGACCTATCCTTTCGTGACTTCAAAGGATGTGACAGCATCTGCTATATGTTCTGATGTTGGAATTGGACCAAAAAAAGTCAGCGAGGTACTGGTAGTGTTCAAGGCATATGTTACAAGAGTAGGATCAGGCCCCCTCGAGGGGGAACTAGAAAAAGAAGAAACTACTTCAAAAGGATGGACTGAATTTGGTAGTGTCACGGGACGATTGAGAAGAGCCTCACCCTTCAATTTTGAGTTGGCCAAACGGTCGATAATGCTGAACAGCGCCACACAAGTAGCATTAACGAAACTCGATATTGTTTTTCCTTCTGACGCCGGGAAAACGGCATTCAATAAGCTGTCCAGTGATGCCAAAAGGTTTGTTAATAATATCGAAAAAGAAATAGGTAAAAAGGTTGCAGTAATAGGAACAGGCCAAGAGCTCGATGACATAATAGATCGCAGATAATAGTTTAATCCGAAGCAAATCTCATCCGTTGCCGGGGTCCCAGCATCAGGCTTTGAAATTTTGCGTGGCCGATCCAAGTTGCTGTTTTATATCTGAAGAATCTATAGCTGTTTTATATCTGAAGAATCTACGGTGCATTTTCAATTTTCTTAGAAGGATACGCTTAATTCTCTTACCAAATTTCTAGCGTTCATAATCTCCGAGATAGGGACTTTCGATCTAAATTTTGTCATGCCACACTCTCGAAATGCAATTCCGCCGAGCAAATTTAAAAAAACAATTTTAAAATTCCACGAATGGAAGCATCGTGTGTCTTTTCACATGCTTTTAATAGGATCTCTGTTGAATCTATTTGAAATTGCTGGTAAAATCACCATGGTATGTTGAGCTTTCTGGGCTGAAGGACTTTGGCAGGCTTGTGTGTGCTCTGGAACGCATACCTCTTCCGTCCTTTGCACTTTCATTGAATGGAGCTCCGACCTTGGCAGTTCAGGTCGATTTTGTGAATGGGAGACCTGTCATCTTCTTTGTCAAAAATGAGTTTGGAAGAATTGGGGAGTATTTAGCGTATCGAATTGTAGGTGAAGTGGAAGAGGTAACGTTGGTCGATTATGTATCAAATCCCACTTTTGTCTATTCTCCAATTGTAAAGATCGATAAATCTCCCAAGAGTTTTTCGAGATCAAGCAAGGTCACCTCTACGTTTGAGTATGTAGCCATCAGATTATCGGATCTTGCAAGTTTGTCCAAGGTGTGTGCCTACAAGACTATCTATGAAGAACCACCTTTACCTCTTTTGGTGTTTGAACAAAAAATCGAAAATCATATTAAGCACATTATAGGAGCACCAATGAGCGTAAGTGAGAGCGACACTTTCTCTTATTTTTATTATGTAGTTTTGGATGAAAGTCCAGCAGCATCTTTCCTAAGATATTCAAGTCAGAAATCCGAAGCTACCTCATTTTGCAACAGGATTGATGAGCATGGCTATATATATCTCAAATTGATACGACTTGCGAAACCACACCCACTAGTGAGGTCCCTTGAGTTCAGGTGACGACTTCTCCTCTCGGATTTGGAGGGTTTCCAAGAAAAAGCAAAGCAACGTTATCTTGGCACTCGATCCCATCCAAAAAAATGACCTATCCAAATATTTGTATGAAATTGTCAGTCTCCTAGAGTCTGGTCTTTGCGCTATCAAATTCAACCTTCATGTAATCGTACCTCTAGGTCAAGATGAAATGACCAAAATTATTCAAATGTGCCATTCATATGGCATACAAGTAATAGCAGACATTAAACTTAATGATATCCCTTCGACCAATGAGGTAGCATTAAAATGCCTAATAGGAGAAGGTTTTGACGCAGTAATAGCGAATCCCATTATTGGCAGATTGGAGATCATTGAATTAGCAAAAAAAGCCCACTCATTTGGGGCAGGTATTTTGGCGCTAATCTATATGAGCCATCCTGGCGCCTCGCAAACGTACGGAATCAAGGTTTATGATAAGTCTGAAGAGAAAGGAAACAGAAAAGTACCACTATATAGATTGCTTTTAAAGCACGCGAAGGAAGCAAATGTGGATGGATTGGTTGTAGGAGCTACAAAGCCCGATATAATAAAGGAAGTCGCATCTTCAAAGCCAGCACCGATCTTCTCTCCAGGCTTAGGGCGTCAGGGGGGAAACATAGTGGAAGCCTCGAAGTATGGGGTAGATTATTTTATCGTTGGGAGAAGCATAATTCAGAGTGCAGACCCATTGAAGACCCTGGGTTTACTCCAGGATAGCTTAAGAAAATGTTAGGGCCGCATTCATTAAATCTGCATGCCTTGGACGAACTGGTTTGCCAAGATGAGAATGTCTCTAGCCGAATTATATGTTAGAGTCGTTAAAGCTGAAGGATAGTTCGCCCAGAGAAAATCTTGGTGTTCATTTGAGAGCTTAATATTTCTGCTTAGTGTTTGGGCAAGGTAATAGCTGACCTTCTTATGTACCAATTTCCCTTCTCTTCTATAATTATAAAATATTGGCTGGATAAATCCTTCCACGAATCTCAAGTCGGTTATTCCAGTTTCTTCGAAAATTTCCCTTATGACAGCTTCTACTTCAGTCTCCCCTGTTTCTACATTACCTTTCGGGAAGTCCCAATGACCTGAAGTATAGTGCAGTAACAAAAACCTTCGTTCATCATTTGCGAAGTATCCATAAAGTACTGCTCCCGCTGAATGCTCCTTAACCATTTTTTTAGAACGTCCATGGACAGTGAACAACCAATCTAAGTCTTCCTACAGAAGTGAGACTGACCACTCCGCCAACGAAGTAAATCCAATCTTCGCTTACGATATCCTTCACTAGGGGACATGGAATCGATGCAGCAATTATATACAAAAACAAATGTCACCGAGAGCGAATAAGCTAATTTCTTAAATACCATATTTTCTTACTCTGTTCTGATAAATTCTAATTGCTCTCATAAAGTCAATTTTCCTGAATTGAGGCCAGAAAACATCCATAAATACTATCTCGCTATATGCACTCTGCCACAATAGGAAGCCACTAAGACGCTTTTCCCCAGAGGTCCGGAGAACGAGATCAGGCTCCGGTTGCGGTAAATGGGAAGTATAGAGGCAGGATTCAATGGTTTTTTCGTTGATATCCTCCACTCTAATATCACCAGAGACGGCCATTCCTGCTATTCGCCTTATCGCATCAACAAGTTCCTTTTGGCCGCCGTAGGCTACGGCTATATTCAAAAACATCGAGTCATATCCACAGGTTGCTTCTTCTAACTCGTTTAGTATCTTTTGTAGCTTGGTCGGCACCAATTTTACGTTCCCAATAGCCTTTATCTTCATTCTTCTTTTATGAATACGTGAATCGTTGTAGAGCCTTTGTAATTTTATACATAATAGGTCATAAATATTGTTAATTTCATCATCATTTCTATTGAGGTTTTCAGTTGAGAGGATATAGAGGGTCGTAATTCGAATCCCGATGTCATGAATCCAGTTGAGAAGCTCTTCGGCCTTGTCTGCTCCCATAAAATGTCCTTCATCAATGTTTAGGAGATTTAGTCTCGCCCAACGTCTGTTTCCGTCCAGAATAATCGCGACGTGATTTGGTAACGGACTATGCAGAATGTGTGACTGGAGTTTCCTCTCATAGTATTGATATAGCCCGCTCAGTTGCAGAAGAGTTTCAGCAAATGCCTTCCCGTTTTCAATTGTCTGCATTGGGATCAGTTAGCTTAGTGTTTCAGTACTTCTCCGCCCTTTCTATTTCTAAAGTACTGGAACAAAAATGTAGCCGCAACAAGAGTAACTGCTAAACCAATCAGGATAGATGATATCAGACTAAAGGGATTTGCTCCCTCGGTAAGAATCGATGTAAACTGAAGTACTGGTATATAGAGCAACGCTAGGACTACCAATCGAAGAATATCTGACATTGTCTTTATACTACCTTTGAACCAATTGCTGAGCAGCGAACCAACAAATATAGTAGCAATACCTATCCACAGGAGTGTAATCATGCCTTGGATAAAGGACCCAACTATCATTCTATTCGTAATTATTGCGGTTACGCCGGAATTCGGATCAATGAGATTAGCAGGAACACTTGAAAATCCATTGACTATCGCAACCAGAATTATAAGTATTCCAGAGAAAACTGAAAACATCCTGATGAAACCCGAAGGTGTAGGCCTGCCTAACGATCCGATTGCTTTATCTAAATCAAAGGCTCGCATAATGAATGCAATACCAAGAATGCTCAAGGCAAGGGCAAATACTTCCTTGGTAAGCCCGAAAACAGTAGCGATCCCTGTCGCAACCAATAATGCTCCGGGAACACCCAAAAAGAATTTGGAGTATCTTGGATCATATACTAGCATTTTTACATATCTCCCTAGAACCGCGTATGAATACTCCACGCTCCTGCTATGCTTAATTATAATCCGTTGCAGTGAAATAATAGGCACTAGTGTTTGCAAAACTGGGACTACGGCTTCGTCATCTTCTCCATCAGATACCAAAACAACCGCGTCTGCCTGGTACGAATTAATAATTAGTTGAACTTCTGAATAGATTTTTTCATCAGCCTCTATTCCTCTCTCATATCTTCCAGCTACTATTGCGACCTCAGCACTATGTCCTTTAGAAATCAACTCTTCATATGTTTTCACTGCTCCAAAAATTGCATTCGCATCAGGATCTTCAGGGTCTTCGATGGCCAAGCGTATCCCTGCATTTATACATGAACTTCGTCCAACAATAGGTGTCTGCAGTCCTCCCTTAGAGCCTATGTCGTCGTCTCTATCAACACAAAGGACAAGAATCTTGTTGTGTGATACAGGTTTCTTTATGATTTCCTCTGAAGACGAAAACAGACTCTTTCGGTATCCTTTACTCTTACCAACTACATCAGGCATTTAGAGGGCACGTACAGGTTACAAGATGGTCGAACCTCTTAATTAATCTGATCAATAAGAGATCTGAGAAGTAATATCTAAACTCGAATCGGAAAAATCGAGGACGCTGATATCTCTACCTCATGATCAGACTGCCTTATGCAAAGACGTGATAGTTGATTTATTAACATGAGAGTTTCTTACATGAAGTCAATGCGCGGAGATAACGAAATTTATGCCGCCAGAACGACAAAATATAGTGACTCTTTAATGATAAGCGTCTGCGATGCAAATCTGGTTGGCAAAACATTAAGTCAGGGAGAAATGGTCATTTCCTTGTCACAAGATTATTTTCAGGAAGAGGTAATTCAAAAGGAGAAAGCTGCTGACCTTCTGAACAAGTGCTCGATTGCCAATCTTGTTGGTGAGAAGATTGTCGCGATGGCCATCTCTATGGGACTTGCAAAAGAAGTTAGTGTGAAACGAATCTGCGGCATCCCTTTCCTAATGATTTTCAAGTTCTACCATAGGTAGTTCACTTTTTTTTTGAATTTCCTTAATTTTCAAATCTGTTACTTTAATATAGCTAACTTAGCCCAATGAAGGAACAGGGAAATACCAAGATTGAGCGTGGAAAATCAGTTGGGAGCGACTAAATATGGCCCAGAAATTTCCCAACAGTTTGTCAAGATTCCCGGAGAAAGGATAGGAGTCCTAATAGGAAAGAAAGGTGCAGTAGTGGAGAGAATAAAACAGGAATGTAGGGTGAACGTGGAGATTGAGAGTGAGACCGGAAATGTGATTGTTGGATACGATTTCAGCTCTCTACTTGAAGGAGATCCTTTCAAAGCGCTAGAGATAATCTCTGCAATTGCCAGAGGCTTTTCGCCAGAGAGGGCATTCAAATTGCTCCATGAAGATGTTGTTTTTCAGCTGCTTGATATTAGAGACTATGTAGGAAACTCGCAGAGTTCAATGAGCAGATTAAAGGGCAGAATTATAGGTGAACGTGGAAAGTCACGACGCACCATCGAAGAGCTAAGCGGTGCCGATGTTTCAGTCTATGGACACACCGTTGGTTTTATTGGAATTTTTGAGGCCATTAAGGTAGCAGTTGAGGCAATAATTCTATTGTCGAAAGGAAGTTCTCACAAGAGCGTTTATGCAATGTTGCAGAACTACAGACGAAAAGTAAAACAGGAGAAAATGTCCCTGTGGGAGGAACAGTTTACTTAATCAATGAATTAGGTCAGGATCTCACCATTATGAGCTTCTGAATCCGAATTAGATCGTTAGGCATCTAATTCGTTCTATTAATGCTTTGTGCCCATCGCTTGAACACGTTGTTTGGAATACTGAATTGATCTAGGACCTTTCCTACGATGTGGTTCACTAGCTCATCAACAGATTCAGGTTTATGGTAGAAACCGGGCATGGCAGGTAGCAATACGGCACCCGCCTTATTCAATCGAAGCATGTTGAGAAGATGAATTCTAGACAGTGGCGTTTCGCGGGGAACTACCACCAATCTTCGTGTCTCCTTCAAACAAACGTCTGCGGCACGTGAAATTAGATTATCATCATAACCATTCGCTATACTTGACAATGTTTTCATACTACATGGTATAATCGCCATGCCATCCGAGATAAACGACCCGCTGGATATTTCCGATGCCATGTTATGAGAGTCGTAATTTACAGAGGCAAGCGATTTAACGTATTTGGTGGTAAAGTTCGTTTCAATCCTGATGGTTTTTTCGCCCCACTCACTAATAATCAAATGACTCTCAATATTCAACTCAAAAAGCGCCTCTAGAAACTTTATCCCATAAATAACGCCGGAGCCTCCGGTGATCCCTACTACGAGTTTCATATTCCACCTTAGTAAAAGCCAATTCCTATTTATTCCTGATGAGCTAGTAGTAACAAAAACAAATTAATGAACTTTCAACTAGATGAATTCTACGAATGGGTTTAACAGTATTTGGAAGTCTTGCATTGGACACTACTAGAACTCCATTTAGAACGGAAGTGGAAATAATGGGAGGCGCCGCTACTTATGCGTCTGTTGCCTCCAGGCAGTTTGTCGAAACAGAAATCGTGGGGGTAATTGGATCTGATTTTCCAGAAAAATACCTAAAGATCTTGCGTTCTAAGGTTGGAACGGCTGGACTAGAAATGAAATCTGGTAAAAAAACATTTAGATACGATTCTTCATTTAATTACGATCTTTCGCACAGGACTACTAACAAGACGGAGCTGAATGTAATCGCAGAATATGAACCGTTGGTACCTGATCAACTAAAGAATTCACAGTATGTCTATCTAGCAAACAACGATCCGATCCAGAATATCAAGATGCTCAAACAATTCATAAATCCAAAGTTGGTAGTCTGTGATACCATAGAATTTTGGATTCAAACAATGCCCGATGCAGTGAAGAAAATGTTCGGAATGGTACACGGTGTTATTATTAACGACCAAGAAGCAAGAATGCTTTGCGGCATTTCAAACCTAATCAAATGTGCTAAAGAGATACTCTCGTGGGGTCCAGAATTTGTTATCGTCAAAAAAGGTGAAAACGGCTCGGTCTTGGTGCGATCTGACATGATATTTGTTGCTCCTGCTTATCCTTTGGAAGAGATTGTCGATCCTACTGGAGCGGGTGACTCCTTTGCCGGAGGATTTATGGGGCACTTAGCATCAATTGAGAATAGCTGTGTGAAAGAATTTAGATCTGCAGTGGTTTACGGTAACGTCATGGGGTCATTTGCAGTAGAAGATTTTGGCTTAACCAGACTTCTGAGTATCGGCAACGAAGAAATTATCAAAAGATTCCATCTCTACCGAACATTAACACAGCTTTAGACTTGAAAGATTTTTTAAGCTTGTTGCTTCAAAACAGGAGGTAACCATGCACCAATGACGATCGAATCTCCCAATCGTTTAGGACGTACTTTCTACGAGAGGGATACCACTGAGGTAGCAAAATCCCTTTTGGGAAAGATCTTTGTACGGAATTTGGCGTTACGTGGTGGTATCTCAAAATTAGCAGGTTACATCATCGAGACTGAAGCATATGGCTACCGCGATGACCCTGCTAGTCATGCGTTCAGTGGTCCTAGGCCAAGAAACTCTATCATGTTCGGAAACGTGGGCTGTTTATATGTTTATTTTGTTTATGGCAAGCATTTTTGTGCTAACGTCACCGCAAGAAAGAAACATGCCGAGGCTGGTGCTGTTTTAATACGATCCATTCTGCCTTTAGCGGGACAAGACATGATGAGAAAGATGGGAAAGTATTCAAAAAACTTAATAATAGGTCCTGGCCGGGTTACAGAGGCTATGTCAATAACACTGGCTCACAATGGCTTGGACGTTACTCGAAAGACTTCTCCTATCTCTATCAATCAAGGAGTAGAGATCTCCGACTTTATAACAAGCAAAAGGATAGGGATATCAAAAGCCATCGATAGACCTTGGCGATACGCCGCTACAGGGTTTGCTTCTGACTTGAAGATTGAATTTGTTCCAAGGTGATATCGGAGAGGGTTAGAAAGCCATCTTGAAAAATTGTTCAAATCGTATTGTAAAGTGAGCAACACTTTTTTCCTGGATTCATTATGTTATTCTTGCCAAAAATCGTCTTTACTCATAGATTATCAGAACGTATGAAATTTATTCTTCTAAAAGGGACGGATTAACTATAGTATCCTCAATAATTCCTATAGCTTTCTTATTACCGTCACCGATTCGCAATATGTGATTTGAAGAGTTTCTTCTTTCTTTTCATGCAGTCTTAAAGCTAGTAGTATCAGACAAGATCTGTTGTGGCGCCTCCGGTCGGCGCCATGATAACGATCCACAGTATCTTTTTTGCCGGTAAGGGGGAGGCCCTCTGAACTGAATCTCTTGTTAGATGCCACAACTAAATGAAGAGGTAACATAAGGTACCAATTATTGGACAAGACGTATGGAAAAATGTCTATATCTAGAGTTGTTTCTTGATTCCTTTGTGAATAAGGGAAAATTATTTTTCATCTATGTTGCTAAAGAGTCAGAGTGGAAGGAAAGAGAAAGTCAAGATTGGACCTATGTTCTATCTATGGTGCGCTTCTTCAATTGGTGGATGAAAAGGAATTTCAATATTGGTTTCACATTAGATGCTGATATATTGCCTGTGATTCCAAGCCATTTGTTCGATCGAATGTCAATAGGCTACCTGACAAGAGATCACAAAGAACGAGGCTCATCAACATACCATTTCTATTTGGCATATTTTAAACCGATCTGGACTGATTGTAAGATTGAGGGGTATTCAGCAGAAAATTTTTCGATGGTATATTGGAAGAGACCAGAAGACAACGTAATTGGATATGATAGATCCAAATTCTTCGCAGAAAATAACTGTGCAAAAATATCCCACCTCCTTACTCATGAATGCTTGAGGCTATTAGGAAGACATAGAAAAGAGTATTTCTCGTTGGTTCATGACCTATGGGAAAGCCATGTAAAAGGCTCAATCCCCTTTTTATACCATAATGATAAGTTTGCACAAGTTTCAGACGACTCAACATACTATTTCAAGGTAATGGACGTCAAGCGACTACGCCATTTATAGCTCGCATGTATTATGAATAATGAGGGTGTGAGAGATTGGATCGTTTCGAAGATGTGCTGATCAAGTGTGGGGCAATTTCATCTCTGATTGGGGTTGCTATCTTGCTGACATTGATTATCGTCCTCTTGGCATATCCTGTCTCAAAATACTGTGAAAATAACGCTGACAATTGTGAATTCATTTCTGAATCTCCGGAACCCCTCAGAGTTATTGTCCAACCTAGTGCCTTGATTATCTCATTGGCAGGAATAGCTGCAGGCATATTATTGCTAAGGTTAGGAATGTGGCGCAGAACGAGAAAAATGACATAGGTTGGCTCAGTCACGTTACAACGTACATACACCTTTAGTATTAAAACCAACCCCGTACCCCATAGAACGTTTTGGTTTCAGAGTGCTTGCTACATGCCTAAACATTCAGTTTGAAGGGATGGGGCCGAAGGGATATGTTCTACCTGCACCATCACGTGTCGGTAATTGAACCCTTGATCCACGGGTTTCTGCCCAATAACATTGGTTGAGATTTAAGATCTGGAGCCCGTTGCGATCCCTGGCTTCGCTACGACCCCACCCTGCAACGGCAGTAAATATTGAAGCGTAATATCTGCGTATCTCTGCCATGTGGATAATTTATCTAAGAATGCCTATCAAGGAAAAAGATAAATAATTTCGGAGCATACCCAACGATATTGACTGGAGAAACGCAGCTGCGGGCAAGACGAACCAGGATAAAGATCTTGAGAGCGATAGCAGAAAAGAGAGGAGCTGCAAGGTTCTCTGACATTAGAAATTCTACCGGACTTTCTACCGGTTCTATATACTATCATCTCGAACGAATGGCTGATTATGTGGGAAAAAATTCGAAGGAATATGCTCTTACTGACCAAGGATTTCAGTTTCTTCAAGAAATCGATCATAGTTATATCAATAGTCGACCGGAACGAATGTTTGTCCCTCCAAAGGTAGTGGAGGATCAGATGCCGTCCAGAGAAAACATAGGGCGACAGTCGTTGAGGGAGTTTATGTGGATAATTCCTTATGCAGGTATCGTCGCTGCAATAGTATCTGTATTGCTGGTTAATTACGCTTTGGGCCTCCCTGGATTGGAATTAGACAAGATGATCGCCAATGCAAGTTTAATATCCTCTTTATCGATAACGGGTATTCTCGCTGCGGCATTTCTGATTATGTTCAGGAGGCAGATAATTCCTAGGGGAATTAAAGGTGTCTTGCTATCTATGGTTACTGTAGCATCAGTAGTGAGTGTGAATTTAGTAGTATTATCAGGGCTTTATACACAAATAGGTGTTATTTCTAGTGTTTCTTATGCCACTGAACTAATCGCCAATGCAAGTTTAATATCCTCTTTATCGATAACGGGTATTCTTGCTGTAGCATTCTTGGTTATTTTCAGGCGCCATATAATCCCAGGAGGGGTAAAAGGATTGACATTTCCAGCGCTAATTATGATTTCGGTAGTCATCGTCAATATTCTTGTGTTCTCGGGGCTAGGTGCTCAAGTAACAATGAATCAAGTGGTGTATTAAATTAATTTACACCTTCCTTCCTTTCGACAAACCTATTATACCTTTATAAAGGCTATTGCAAAGTACTGGAACCGTCGTGATCGCACGCCGTAGAAATTGCGATGTTACATTGAGATCCCTATTAGGGCTGGATCCGAGTGAAGCCCAACTTTACTTGTTGGTGGTATATTCTGGGAAGATGACTGTATCCAAAATTGCAGAGACTTGCAATTGGAACGAGGAGAAGGCCAGGCTCTATGCAACTATGTTGAAGGAGAAAGGAATGTTTATCGAAATTGATGACAATAAATTCGAGTCACTTCATCCTCGATTCGCACTATCGAACAGGTATAGAAGGAGATGCATTGACCTAGGCATAGGATATGGCAGGAACGATAAAGTGGATAGCCTAGCAAATTATTTAGAAAAGTACTACGATTTGGTGAGAACCAAATAAATATACCAGTGATTAAATCAAAGAACGAATTGATTGGCATTGGATACGAGTAATTCCAATTCTGTCACCGGAGTTGTATATTTTGGGGTTATCAATATAAATGAAGGACATAGAAATATTGGATCTGTTGATATCTGGCGAAGCGTAGTGACGAAAGAGTTTTTCTGTGAAGAAAAAAGAATCGGTATTCTAGATATTTCAGACAAGATCGGGCTACATAGAATTGATAAAAGTAAGAAATGGGCGGTAGCAGTAAATAAAAAGCGAAGAGGAACTAATAGATGGAAGCTGGTAGAACTTGTTTCACAGGGTCTTCAACGATTCATTGATTCAGATGATGAGTCGGTAGTTGAAGTCAGCAGTGCGAGCTTTAGTATTGTTGACGCTGACTGGTGGAGCTTTTTGGTCGAGCCCAATGTAAATCGAACAGTAGATGTTACTGAGGTTCTTCCTGGGAATGCAACCAAATAAAATTCCAGAATTCGATCACTCCTACACTGTGGTGGTAACCTCCTCTAGAGGAGGCAACATTGCAAGCAAGCTGAGAGGATATATTTTGATAGATGGTAAGAAATTTCATTTTAATGCGTTAGCATTCGGGAGGATCGGTGGGCATAACATTAGCCTAACTCTTTCGAAGAAGACCCTTGTCGAGGTGACGAAAATGGGTCTAGATGGCGAAAAACTTTCATTAAGTCTCCAGAGAAAGCTTATTGAAGGAGATGTAATTCTGAAACCCAATAGGCAAGGGGATAAAGTGACTGTCTAGACTAAGGCATCTTTGAGTGAAGATTCACAGGTGCATCCTCTTCTAATTTTAGGTATCTCTAAGATTAATTCCTTGATCAGGGTCTTAATCTTCTCAATATTTTTTTGCAATTGGGTCAATATACCTTGAGAACTAACGGGGTGTTGAGCCCAAACATCGTAGTCAGTAATTGTTGCCAAAGATACATAGCAAATTTCTGCCTCTCTCGCTAACACACATTCAGGAACTAGGGTCATCCCGATTATTTGGGCGCCTACCACCTCGCGGTAATATTTGGATTCTGCCCTTGTTGAGAATCTAGGCCCTTCAATACATAAATAGGTGGCCTGATCATGACAAGGGAATGAATGTTTTCTAGCTAGTTTGGCAGTTATGTCTCTAAGCTCAGGACAGAATGGATCGGCCACTGAAATATGACAAACCCTTCCCCCTGGGTGGAAAGTCTGTTCTCTCTTTTTGGTAAAGTCCACAAATTGATCAGGTACTATAATGTCTCCTGGGACGAAAGATCTATCAAGGCTTCCGACAGCGGATGGAGAAATTATTCTTGATACCCCAATCTCCTTTAATGCCCAAATGTTTGCTCTATAGTTAATGCCATGAGGAGGAATTGTATGATTTCTACCGTGTCGAGGCAAAAATGCTACCTTTACGCCTTCCAATTCACCTATGGTGATGAGGTCAGAAGGATGCCCAAATGGTGTGCTCATCTTAGCTTCAACTAGATTTGTGAGTATGGTAGTATCATACATGCCTGTTCCTCCAATGATTGCAATATCGGCAGCGTACTCGGTCGTCATCCTAGTACACTACTAATGACTGAACGTTATAACCTAATTCTCGTAAAGATGCTCCACCTCCCAGGTCATCTAATTCTATCAAAATAGCAAATCCAATGATATTGGCCCCCTCTTCTCTCAATAACCTCGAAGCTGCCAAGGCAGTACCGCCAGTTGCTATCAAATCGTCAGCAACGATGACATTCTGTCCTGGTAGAAGAATGCCTTGTTGGATTTCCATCTCTGCCGTACCGTATTCAATCTGATATGATTGACGACTAGTCTTACCTGGCAATTTTCCAGCTTTTCTAATCATTATTACACCTAAACCAAACCTAATTGCGATACAGGTCGCAATGATAAAGCCTCTTGATTCAATTCCTGCAATCACCGTAGGCCTTTCTGCACTAAACCTACGATGAAACTCTTCTGAAATATAATTTAAGGCAACTCCATCACTAATTAGAGGATTAATATCTCTGAATAACACTCCCTGTTTTGGGAAATCGGGAAAATTCTTTACTAACTTCTTTAGATCAAGTGGTTTTGCTATCAATAAATTCCTACGGAAATCAAGTGGATAAAAAACTTTTCTAAACTAAATGCGAATATCGAAAAGCTAATAAGGCCAACCATTGGTTCAGCCCACATTTTCAATAATTCAAGTCGTCCGCGGTCGCGGAATAGGAATTTTAACTATGTCTAGCATATAGACACTCAAATGGAATTCTTAAGCCGATTTTCTATTCCCTACCCACTGGAATAGTCTATTGACTATTTGTTCCCACATCAAGCTATTTGCACTGGCATCTTACTAACAATGCAACTGTTTTGTTCTCAATTTAATGAAATAATTCTATTATAACGATAGTACTTTTCAAAAAGTTGAAAAGAAGATATAAATAATATCAAAGATAATATTATGTAATAATGCCTATTCGCAGTGGAGCGGAATATATACAAAGTCTTAGAGGACGAAATCTAGAGGTATATTTGTTTGGAGAACTTGTAAGTGAACCAGTTGATCATCCTATGATACGACCTTCGATTAATGCTGTCGCTGAAACTTATGAATTGGCCGAGAAGCAGCCTGATCTGGCGTCGGTTCATTCTTCCTTATCTGAGACGAGAGTCAATAGATTTTTACACATTACTGAAAGTGCAGCGGATGTAGTCAACCAGAATCGAATGCAGCGAAAATTAGGACAACTGACTGCCACTTGCTTTCAGAGATGTGTCGGTATGGATGCCTTGAATTCTTTGTATTCCACTACTTATGAGATCGACAAAAAGCATAGTACCGACTATCATCCCCGGCTCAAGGAATTTATAAAATTAATTCAGACTGAAAATTTGGTTATTGGTGGAGCAATGACGGACGTAAAGGGTGATCGAAGTCTTTCTCCCAGCCAGCAGGATGACCCAGATATGTTTCTCCATATCTCAAAAAGAGATGAGAACGGAGTATACGTGACTGGGGCCAAAGCTCATCAGACCGGCTGCATTAATTCACATTGGATAATAGTCATGCCTACCATGAGATTGCGATCTGAAGATCGGGATTACGCGATAGTGGGTGCAGTACCCGTTGATGCTCCTGGGATAACATACATCTATGGTAGACAATC
This sequence comes from Nitrososphaeraceae archaeon, assembly GCA_049578985.1. Taxonomy (GTDB): domain Archaea; phylum Thermoproteota; class Nitrososphaeria; order Nitrososphaerales; family Nitrososphaeraceae; genus TH5896. Next base: position 32,150 of record JBAUMZ010000186.1, on the reverse strand, counting down.
ATGCGATACGAGGAGCATGGAAGGAGGAGAGATGGACTCCGGAAATGCACAGTTTTCTGGTCAAGAGGCCATGATGATTTTCAAGGACGTGTTCATACCAAAAGAACGGATTTTCATGGATGGAGAAGTTGAGTACGCTTCAATGCTTGTAGAGCGCTTTACATGCTATCATAGACGGAGCTATGTTTGTAAGACTGGCCTAGGCGACGTCTTGATCGGGGCTGCTGCTGCAATTGCTGATTACAATGGAGTGGCAAACGCTTCTCATATCAAGGACAAGCTGGTAGAAATGACTCATTTGAATGAGACTATTTTTGCAGCGGGGATTGCATCATCATACCAGTCCCAACAGACTGCTTCTGGTAATTTTCAAAACGACGATATGCTTGCTAACGTATGCAAGCACAATGTAACAAGATTTCCTTATGAGCTGAGCAGAATAGCGCAGGATCTGGCAGGAGGCTTAATGGTGACCATGCCATCAGAGAAGGACTTTAAGAGCCCAACAGTTGGGCCGTTGCTAGAAAAATACCTAAAGGGAAGAAAAGGCGTATCAACTGAAAACCGTGTCAGAATATTAAGATTAATTGAAAACATGACACTTGGCAGGAACGCAGTGGGATATCTTACTGAATCTATGCATGGGGCGGGTTCACCTCAGGCCCAACGCATTCAGATTGCAAGACAAATGCAATTAGGATACAAAAAGAAGTTGGCGAAGAAATTAGCAAACGTCCACGAAGGTGAAACAGAAGAACTAAGTCATGAACAAGCAGATTACTTTAATAAGATATTCGATAACTCAAAAATCATCACTTAGGCAAATGCATTTGTAATTTAGGGCGTATTCAGTACATTAAACTTACCTAAAAGATAACTAGGTAGCTAACTGCAAATATCGAATTGCAAAATGTCTAACTTGATTCAACTAAATACCATTTTCAAAGAATTCCCTTATCATCTTCTGACTATCGTCTGTTCTGTTTCCAGTCTATGATTTCTACTTCTGCTAGCTAGATTCAAACGTCTACCATAAATATTGTCAATTATTCTGACAAAAGAAGGAATAAGCATAGGTAACAAATGGCTATGACAAAGATTAAGGCAACGCTATGTCATAATCATTAGCAAATAAACGTAACGCATTAATTCTTGCCGAAATGCAATATCACATTTATTTTCTAAAACCTGCTTGTAGTAGCTAATTTTGACTTGTATTTAACTATTGGACCAAGACATCCCCCCTTTCCATCCAACCATCCCAAACGTCCATTTCATCAAATCGCAATTCCTAGCAAACTTCCCTATGGTCTATCCAAATCTCTTAGATAGTAAACACCAATTCATATAACAATAGGCCTCGGATCGAAGTTACAATACTCGTTTCTGGAATAAAGTATCATGATCCATGCATCGATATGGTAATAAAGACTACAATGGCCCTGTCATGGGAGCTATTCTTATATTTAAGCACGATAGATTATCTGTAGTTGGCAACACAGGCGTATTGTGTAAAATGTAAGGCAAAAAGAGACATGGAAGATGAAAAGCAGATAACGATGAAAAATGGTCAAAGGGCCTTGTCAGGAATCTGTCCTATTTGTGGTACAAAAATGTTTAAGATAGGTGGTGGTAGGGTAAAGACTGCAGCTGCTCCTAAGGCTAAGGCGGCCAAAGGAAAAACACCAAAGAAATCTACCTCTAAGGTTAAGGCTAAAACGAAGTCAAAAACTAAAAGTAAGTGAATAAATGATCTACACTTGATGAAGGGAAGCAAGCGTTAGATACAATTTTTTCTTGTAATCTAAATATTCTCCGCGTACTTTATTAACAAAACCTACTGTTATCAAATTACAATAGCATGCAGTAGCTATAAGTGTAGAGGTTCTATCTTATTGCTGCCTCGTGCAATGCCTGCTTTTCCACTTAATGCCGTTTACGAAGAGTCCGTTCGACCGTTAGCAGTTTCTCCTCGTCGCCACACTCTCTTATGAGCTCGCGAAGAATCGCACGTGCATTTCCATTCTGTACGTTATTTCTCGCTAATTCTATCCCTTCACTCAGCTTGTCTACTAAATTCCCTATCAACAAAGCAGCAGCAGCGTTTAAAATAACTGCATCTTGTATTTGCTTTGTGGCATAGCCATATATAGCCTCCATGGTTAATCTAACGCATTCCTTTTTCGAAGTTATTACAAGATCGTCCCTCTCCGAGAGAGCCAGATCATATTCTTGTGGATGAATGAGAAGTGTGCTTAACTCGCCTTTATTGAAGTAAATAACCTTGCTATCGCAAGTATTAGTCAATTCATCAAATCCATCTTGTGAATAAGCAACCATAAACCTCTTAAAATTGGAGTTTTTCAAGACATTCGATATCTGTGGTAACAAGGATGGCTTGGACACACCAATTAGCTGACCACTCAAATTAACACAAGGATTGCAAAGTGGACCAACAATGTTTAAAACGGTTCTTATTCCCAATGCCCTCCGCGTGATGGAGATATTTTTCATCAAGGGATGAAAATTGGGCGCGAACAGAAAAGTAACTCCCAGGTTATCAAGCGAACGTAACAGCCTTTCGTTAGGCGAGAGTAGATCAAACCCTACAGCTTCAAGGAAATCTGCGCTCCCACAGGGACCAGACATGGAACGATTTCCGTGTTTTGCAACTCGGACACCCGAAGCCGCCGTGACAATGGCGGCTGCAGTGCTTATGTTAAATGTTTTCAAAGCATCTCCACCTGTACCGCAAATATCAATGGAAGGTCCGGCCGCAGGTCCAAACGTGCTTTCTTTCTCCCTAACTGCTTCATAGGTTCCCAATATTTCGTCATCGGATTCACCTTTCGTGGCTAGGGCAGTAAGAAACGAACCAATAACAATGTTGGATTCTCTACCATTTAAAATACGATCGAAGGCAAACACCGTTTCCGATCTGCTAAGATTAGCCTTTTCTGTGACTACTCTCTTGATCAATACTTGCAGCGGAGATCTAACAGATTTCATCTCTTTATCATATTTAAAAAATTCAAAAGAATCTGAGGACCTTGTGTTGTCATTACTGATTCTGGGTGGAATTGTACCCCTTCAATTAGATACTTCTTGTGCTTCACTGCCATTATCTCATGATCGTCCTCGGAAACTGCCGTAACCTCTAGGCAATCTGGGATCTTGGACGGGTCAGCGACTAGTGAATGATATCGTGTTGCTACAAACGGATTATCAAGATTGATGAACAAATCACTAGAGGAGTACTTAATTTCACTTACTTTTCCGTGCCTAATCTCCTTAGCATTAATAATCGTTCCCCCAAATGAGCTGATAATGCCTTGATGTCCAAGACAAATCCCTAATATTGGAATAGAAGGGCCGAGCTCACTGATAACACCACCGCATACTCCGAAGTCTCGCTTTTTTGCAGGAGTTCCTGGACCTGGCGAGATCACGATACCATCCGGATTCATTTTCCGAATATCTCTAACAGATCTTTGATCGTTTCTGATCACGGTGGGCCTAAATCCAAGCTTGCCAATCAGCTGGACTACATTGTAAACAAAAGAGTCATAATTGTCAATGATGAGGATTTTCAGGTTGGAATGTTACCCCCATGTAAACTCTATATGTCAACTACAGTATATAAAAGCAAACCTTCTGCTTCTTATTCTATGGTGAAGCAGACGACTAAGGTATTCGTTAATGGATATGGGAATATAGGAAGGAGACTCGCTTCTGCCTTATCAAAGGACAACGAGATTGGTTTGTTGGGAATCGCCAAGTATACCATTGATGAGAGAATATTAAAGGATCTCAAAAATAAATTTGATATTTATGTCCCCGAAAACTTGGTCCATAAATATAAGAACTCGATAACTGGTACTGTAAGGGAAGCTGTCTCTGAATGCGACCTAGTGTTAGACGCGGCTAAGGAAGGCGACGGATACAGTAATAAAACCAGACTCTATGAACCTATGAGAAAACCTGCTATCTTCCAAGGAGGAGAAGAACGACATGGTGAGAGAGCAGTCGCAAAAATGATCCATAATTCCAGAGTAAATTACGATGAAGCCTCGGGAAAGCAATACGTAATACAAGGCAGCTGTAACGTGTCTGGTATGGGCAAAATCATGCAGCCGCTGATTGAAAAATTTGGGGATGAGATCCAACGTTTTGATGTCACGCTGGTTAGAAGGTGGGCAGATCTAGAAGATTCCAAAGAAGTGAAGGATTCTATCCAGTGGGATAAGAATCCTCATCATCAAGAGGACGTGAAGGACTTTATTCCTCATGCCAACCTCTATGTGGAGGCGTTTAAAGTACCTTCTAGAATGATGCATCTTCACCAAATGGTTGTCCGATTTCATTCAAAATCACCCACCAAGGACCAAATTATAGACTTGTTTACTAAAGAATTCGCTGTAGCTATTTTGAATTCTGCTAAGGGAACCGCGGATGTTAGAATGAAAGCTATTGAGCTCGGATTTGAATATGGAGACACGAACATGGTACACATTCATCAAGACGTGCTACGCGTCCAGGGTGAAACGCTGAAGATTGTGTATTCAGACGATCAAACAGGCTTGGTAATACCAGAGAATCATCTTCTTCTCCAGTCAATGCTTATGGAAAGACCTAGATCAGAAGCAGTAAAAAGAACAGACGAATTGTTTCAAATTAGCGAAAAGAAAAGAATGCTGGAAAAGGAATTTGTTTAAAATTCTGAAAATAGCTGAATCTTTTCAGCTCCGACATCGTATCTTCTGGAACTTTTTGCGCTAAGCGCCGATCGTTTGAGATACTGTTCAGGTGGTCTTTGTACCATAGGCCTTTCCTTCATAGGATGAATTGGCCTTTATAAGTTGTATAGCAGGACAGCATATGACCAGGGGCAAACAATCTTCAGGAACGTAAGTGGTCTATTTTTGACTTTTACCTAATCGGCCTAACGAGTAATAATGTCCACATGATCAATCTTGGGTATTATGGTGTGCTCAGATTGAGTTACAATCTGGCCTTGAGTCTCTACTAAAATAGGGTAGGCATGGATATTTTTCTTTGCGAGAAGGACGTTAATTGAGCTGAGCACTTCGGGGGCTTCGTAGCTATTCATTAACCATCTAGCTGCGAATGGTAAGGTCCTATACGTTTTCCATATTGTTTCCAAAATATTATCAGCTTTCTTGTCTTTGGAAGGCTTCCTAGATCGAATTGCGAAGATGTTTTTTGTTTTCCCCTCAAATACAACTCCATGACCATTCTTTGTGGTCACAAAGGGTTCGATTGCATAAGCTTGGTTTTCAAGCAGCCCAAATGAGGGTCCTATTGTACGTATATTTGGTATCGATTTCCCCGCGTGAATAGTGTACTGTTCCAAAGAATGACCACTCAAGTTCTGGATGGGTTTGAAGCCAAATTTAGCTATCGTGCTTTCAATAACCTTCCCTATTTCGTTTACTCTGGTGTTAGCGGTGGTGTATCTAACCGCTTCGGCTAATGCTGCCTCTGATGCTCTTACTAGAGGATCATATTTTGCATCGTAGCAAACTGTTACAGCTGTATCAGCTATATATCCTTCAATTTGTACACCTATATCGATCTTGAGTACGTCACCATCCTTTACCTCTGTTTCATCATATGGCTCGGCAGTGTAGTGTGCAGCTACATCATTTAAGCTAACGTTGACAGGAAAGGCAGGAAGCCCTCCAAGTACCCTTATTTTATTTTCCAAAGTATCACAAATGTCCAGAAGTCTTCTTCCGATATAGTTGGTGTTTCTTGCGATCTCCCTAACTTCGGACGCTATTTGACCTGCTTTCTGGTAACACTGCAGATAATCCATAGGACAGGAGAATCTGCTTATCATGATATATATAGAGCTACTGTCTCAAAAAAAAGAAACTGAATTGACCGGGGTCGTTGTCTAGCTTGGTATGATGCCAGCCTTGGGCGCTGGAGGCCGCCGGTTCAAATCCGGCCGATCCCATGGTTATTTGATATCTAATAGTTTATTCGGCTTCCTTTGAGAATCATAGCCTGTTGCAGATATCCTAATAAAGTTTAGTTGGGAAAGTGTAATGTGAAATCATTACCTATAGAGGATTCAACATTTAAACGATTATCCAGCATCCTCGCTGAAACTATGCATATGTCCAAGCGAGACCTTACGTATGACGATCTTGTCAATGAGCTCATAGATGTTTATCAGGAACACTATTGGGGGGATATTGGTGGCGGCGCGGGTGGAGGTTAGCTTTTTCCCTCCTATCGTGTCAGATCATGACCTAGAGAGAACTATAATAAAAATATAATAGTGAAGACGGGCAGCTATGGCTAATATTGAGAATATTTAACGTAACTCCTTTAATATGAAGAATAATAACAGGCAATTTGGCAATGGGTAAAAAGGAGTTTGTTATGGTAGTTAACGATGCTCAGATCCCAGTTTTGGGCCATACTCACAGAAATGTCGCTGTAAAGTACCTAATGAAAAGGAGAAGATCCCTTTTAATGACAAAAGATCCTGCAAAGGTTGAAAATTTGTACAAGAGTCTTCCTACACAAATGATGGTAAAGAGTAAGAGGATTAGTCGTGCTTATGACATAAACTGGGAGAAGGTAGGTACGGAAAATTTTGAGGGTTCCAGATTCCCATTTACGATCTCTGAACAGGTTCATGTTCAGGCCTAAATTTCACGTATAATTTAGGTAAATTGAACATTCCTGAATATTAAATGTCGTCCTTACTTATCTCTTATTCTAACTAATCCAATTAGCATTATCATCTACCCATGAACCATTCGAACGATGAAATTAAATTGCGCGTTCTTCATCACTATTCGGAGGGTTCCGCCGATTCTAATTATTCAAAAGCCAGAGGTATATGATGAGGGCTTCTCAAAATATATAGGCAGGTATCATCTATATGTTGGTTAAGAGGGATTTGAGTTTTTCTGGAGGCTACCGGTGAATGTCAGTTGACTTTAAAGCAATGGTTGAGATTCTGCTTGAAAAAAAGCCAGAGATCACCGCAGAAGAAATTAGGAATCTTGTAGACGAAAAAAAGCGGAAGATTGGGGCTGGTTACTTGACGGATCAGGGCGCTTTATTTCTCGTCGCCGCTGACTTGGGTATTTCACTTGAACGAAATCAGTCCAGCCTCCAGAAACTAAAGGATCTTTATGTGGGAGCTAGAGATGTTGGTGTTGTTGGTAGAGTAATGTCCATCTACCCCACGCGCACTTTCATGAGAAAGGATAATAGTGAAGAGTTGCGAAACAGAACCCTTACGATTGTTGACGGCGATGCTGCTATAAGGCTCAAACTTTGGGAGAAGAGAGTGGAATTTCCGGAGGAATCCGGTTTACGTCCGGGAGATCTCATAAAGTTAACCAAGGGCTACGTTAAGTCAGGTCTAAACGGAAAACCAGTACTTAACGTTGGAGATACGAGCACTATAGAGGTAATTAAGGAAGGTATTATGGATATACCAACTCTGGACCATTTTGCGTGTGATATTTCGGATATTTCCGGTCAAACTGACAATGTCGTAATCTTCGGAAGGATTTCATCATCACCTAGGATAGTAGAATACAAGAACATTAGAGGTCAGGATAGCAAGGCTCTTCAGTTGAATGTCTCGAACGACGAAGGCACAAAGACAATGCGAACAATTATCTGGAATATTGACGAATCGAGGCTTCCCAAGATTTTGGCAGTGGGCTCGACTATAAACCTTGTAGGTGTAAGAATCAAGCAAGGGAATGCCCAGTATGGAAACTCAGAATTTGAAATACACGGAGATGAAGGGACTTCTTTGGATGTATCCAACTCTGGAGCAGAACCTGATGTCCTTGCCCTCAAATTGATTTCTGTCGGAAAAGACTTAGGGACTGGCTACTTGGAATGCTTGGCGCTTCAAAGAGACGGGAAGATTGCCACGCTTAGAATCGATTCTAAATTGTTGAAAACCTCGATCAGGTCAGGTACAATAATTCAATGCATACCAAGCATGATTCTTGGCACTCAAATTACTCTGTCGCGAGATGATTCCTATGTTAGCGAGATCGAAGATGATTCATCATTCCCCTCCGCCGAATCGCTCGAAACAAAAATTGAAGACATTACAACTTCTGATCGTCCGTATCACGTTGAAGGAATCGTACTTCAGGCACCCTCAATCAGTACAGTTACTACAAGAAATGGCGAGAATATTTCTCTGGCCGAGACTATGCTAGGCGATGATACGGCTGAAATAACCCTTTTAGGTTGGAGAGATCTAGCTAATCTTGTAAGCGATCTTAAGGTTGGCGAGAGAATAAAAATCAGGGGAGTCATCACCAATACCGGCAGAGACGGGAAGGTTCAAATTTCATTGAAACCTTACTCTAGCATTCACCGGATTGGGTAATCTTTTGTTTGCTAGTCATTCCAAAAGCCTCGAGTAAGTACGTATTGTCTCTCTGCTTCGTATATGCTTCTATACAACGTTGACTCATCGATACTATTGCGAAGAACCCTTGCAGCAGTGTCTGCCCCGATACCATGACCTGATAATACTGTAATTGCACTCTTCCCAAAATTATTTATTAAAGAAGCAATTTTCCATGCCCGATCAAACCTTCGGCTGTCATCAGCTGAGATTTTACCCCCCTTAAGCTTTTTTACAATTATACTAGGAAGTCCAAGATCCGAAACATAAGTAGCGGTAATTAGGCGGGATCTGCATTTCTTACAATGAATTTGGTCAGGTATCTCCTTCGTTTCGAATACTCTTTCCCACTCTCCACAGCGAATACAGATTAACCGATGTTTAGTCTTAAGGAGCCTATCTTTAACGAGCTCAATGATCCCAGTCTCTAAGCTCAGTGGCGCAGCAGAAAATCTTTGATAGCGCTCCACAGTAGGCTTGGCTAGGTCAGAAAATTCTTCAACCTCGATCCACTGAAGCCTAATCAAGTCATTTGCATATTCTTGAAGAATCCTGTTCGTGGTATGCACATCGAATTTTTCATGAATGAGTTCTCGTATCGCTTCGGCACTAACAGGCGTCTTCATATACCTATCATACAACAATCTAGCTATTTTTTTGTCGTACACTGACTCTTTTGATACAATACCGAACCTCCTTCCTACTGTCCATACCTTCCAATTCATAATGTAGGTACCCGTGAATGATGCAATCAGTATAGGTTCGGAGTCAACCAATTCTTTGAATATTCGTTCAATGTGAACCTTTCCTATTCTTACCGCAGCCGATGTGAGAAAAATCCTGTAAGCGTCAGATCTGCTTTCAATTACGTATCCCAGTTGAGAAGAAAGGAGCGTGGAGAGAACCGATGCAAAGGTGTTGTTCACCTTTGTTCCAAACGGCATGTGCAAGATCAATGCATTATTCTTTCGGCTACTTTCAATCAAAATCAACTTTGCGCCAGGTAGCTCCTTTAACAAGATCAAACTACTTTCGACAGTTTCTCTACTATGGAATACCTCAGAATTAGTATTGTGTCTTCGACTTTCGGCGACCCTGACAGCTGTTGAATAATCTACTGGGATAGTTTCTCCTGCCCAATATGGCACATTCATTGTGACCCCCCTCATAGGCTCAACATTAACAAGTAAGCGCTTTTCATCAATTGAGATAATTTTCCACTGCAGCCCTTTTAGAACAAATACATTTCCTCTTTCGCCGTAATCTCCAACAAATTGTTGGTCCAGCATACCTATTTTTCTCTTACCAACTATATCTATGACTTCGAATTTCTGAACGAAAGGAATCATTGAAATATTACTGAAATAATACTTGTAGGATCTTAGCGTATATCTATATGAGTTTTCTATGATGTCTATTCTTATTAACCCCACATCAGCTAGGATTTTGAGTGACATCATCAAATCTGATATCTGAAGGTTTCGAAAGGGATACGACTTTCTGATCAGTTGGAATGCTTCACTTACGGTGATGGATGCTCTTGCTTGCAAAGTGAGGCCCACCAAATGGTGCGCCATTACGTCAAATGGCATCTGATGTATTTCTTGCTCTTCCATTTCCCCCTTCCTTGTTCGATACAATATGGCATAGGCTTCAAGTTCATCATCATGGGAACTGGTAATAATTAGTCCCTTTGCTGACCTGCGATTATTATGTCTGCTTCGACCAATTCTTTGAACAAGTTTAGATATCTGTCTTGGGGATCCATAATGGATAACCAGATCAACTGAACCAATATCTAGCCCCAATTCTAGAGATGATGTGCAAACAACTAGTCCAACAGATCCTTCACGTAATCTCTTCTCTGTTTCTTCCCGACTGGTCTTTGAAAGGGAACCGTGGTGAACATCAACCCCGAATCTGGCACGCGATTTTAGGATGCTTCCTATATATTCTGCCTCATCTCTAGTATTAGTAAAAACCAAGATCGATTTTTTTTGGTTTATCATGGGATCAACATACATGAGAATCAGCTGACAAACGTCGTTTATAGAGCCGTTCACATATTTGATGTCAATATCATATTCTCTCATAGACCTGTCCATCAACACAGCGATGTTCCTACCCGAGCCAGCCACAAACCTCCCCGCTTCACGTGGATCTCCCACACTAGCAGAAAGGCCTATTCTAGATGGCCTATTCATGGCAACTTTTTCCAGTCGTTCTAGACTCACAGATAGATGAGACCCTCTTTCGTTAGGAAGAAGCTCATGGACTTCATCAACAATTACCCATTGTACCGATGATAAATGTCCAATCAGTATGCTATTAGTTAGAATGATGCCCAGAGTTTCAGGAGTAGTTATTAATACATCGGGAGGATTGTCTGACATCTTTTTCTTTTTGATCGCATTTGTATCTCCGTGTCTGATTTCCAGCCGCAAACCTTGGTAGCGTGCGTACTTCTCAATTCTTCTAAAGACATCATTGTTTAACGACCGGAGTGGAGTAATATACAAAGCCTTAATCCCTTTAGACTTTTCTACATTCGATTCGCTGATCATAGTTAATACTGGCAGGATTGCCGCCTCAGTTTTACCTGAACCGGTTGGTGCAATAAGTACTGAATCTATCTTTCTACAAATTACCGGTAGAGATTTGGCTTGAATATTTGTGAGAATTGTGAACCCTTGGTTACGATAGAATTCTCTTATCTTATCCTCTGTACCCAAACATTTACGACCCGACGTCGGAAGGCTTCCGTGAGTTTCTTGTTGAACGCTGTCGTACGTCGGACTTTTCATAGACCAGCACGCCAATTATGCCGAGCACGAATAATCCGACAGCTACCCAGGCATAAGAGTCGAAATTTGATATTGCTTCTACAGTCATTCAATGTCGGAATTTCAAATCTCCAATATAATCGTTGGTCATGCACGGGTAAAATGAGTCATTTTTCTTCGAGTTTATCTTCTATGTACAATGCAAAATCACGAGAGCTTAAAATCCCAAGAGGCTTATTTGGCTTATCACTATCCACGACCAATAGATGTCTAACATTATTCTGTTTCATTATATCTGCTGCCACTTCCACTGAAGAATAAGGATCAACTGTAACAATCGGAGTAGACATTAGGTCTTGGACAAGGATACTGTTGCAAGGAACATCTTCAATACACGAGCTTCTTACTAGGTCTCTATGCGTAACGACTCCCACGGGAGTCTCACTAGAATCCAACACAACCAATGCAGAGGCACTGTCCTGTTCCATTCTCAAGGCTGCCTCCTGTGCTGTATTGGATTGAAGAATATATGACAATCTAGCTGTCATGAATTTTCCTATAGAATTTTTCATGTCCTATATTCTGGTTTCTATCCTATAAAATATATCTAGATTCTATCGTACGACGCTGTTCGAATTCCTTTGGGGCAAACGATATAATACCCACACCTACGCATCATCACTATTAATGTCATCCTCATCTGCAACGAAACCCCCTAGTTTGAAGAAACCAAAGGTAGTTGTGCTACTGTCAGGGGGTCTAGATAGCAATCTCTCCACAAGACTGGTACTTAATCAGGAAATCGAAGTGGAGGCAGTTGCAGTAAAAACTCCATTTTGTGATTTTGATTGTGGAAAGGGATGCGGCCATAGAGTAAAGGAGGTAGCGGACTCACTTGGGATTAGATTAAAAACGGTTTACTTTGGAGATGAATATCTTGCAATGCTTAGGAATCCAAAACATGGTTTTGGATCGGGTATGAATCCATGCATCGATTGTAGGACAATGATGTACAAGGCGGCGAAGGATCATATGGAGACTACTGGAGCTTCGTACTTGGTGACAGGGGAAGTATTGTCCCAGAGACCTATGAGCCAACATCGCCACGCCCTCAGAACAATTGAGGAAGAATCTGACCTCGTCGGCAAAGTACTTAGACCTCTCTCGGCTGGAAAGCTCCCTCCATCAGATGCAGAAAAATGTGGTTTTATTGACAGAAGTAAACTTTATTCTATTGCAGGTAGATCTCGAAAAGAACAGTTAGCATTGGCGAAGGAGTTTGGAATTCAAGATCCTCCGAATTCTGCCGGCGGGTGTCTTCTTACTGATCCATGCTTCTCAAAGCGCGTTAATGATCTTTTTGAATACACCGATGGAATTCCGACCCTTAACGACGTCGAACTTCTCAAAGTGGGAAGGCATTTCAGGCTCTCTACTGATGCCAAGCTTATCGTTGGTAGAAACCAGAGCGAAAATGAAATGTTGAAATTTCTCTGTCTTGACGATGACTTCTCTCTTGAGGCCATTGAGTTTACAGGACCATTGGGGATTTTGAGAATTAAAAAAGATTCTGATCTTAGGAACGATCTAATGCCAATTGCGGGAGGAATAGTGGGTCGGTATAGCGATGCTCCAAGAGGTCGAATCGTTAAGTTGACCGTTTTTCATCAGCAAAAAGAATCCAGGATAGATTGTCAAATGTTAGATAATTCGGAAGTGAGAAAATTAGGTATATGATCTAACTCACCTTGCGGGTCAATATCTTTTGACCAGAATGACTATTTGATTATTTCTGAAATTCATACAATGGATAAGAGATAATTTAATGCAAGCGCATGAACCACAGGTTTATTTGAAAGCAATAACTCTACGCGATCCTGTTGAAGTTCAGTTGATTAAAGAAGATCTGAAGAAACAGATGATCGTGATCATTAGGGTCACTCCTCTTGCTCAAAAGAGCGTTGACGAGTTACGAAGGGTCATCAACGATTTGTACAGGTTTGTTCAATCCGCGGGAGGAGATATAGCAAGATTGGGTGAAGAACGAGTTGTAATTACTCCCTCAAAAGTAAAAATTTGGAGGGGTTCATACGAACTTACCTAGTAGTTTTTAATAGAGTCGCATTCGCATTAAGATAATGTTCTAATGGTAGGTAAATGAAGTGCAAGATCTCATGCAATTGAAAATTTCATACTAACTTTACTGCTTCTTCAACAAGAGGATGCTGCGTGTGTATCCTCAGAATTCGATTAATCGATCCAGCCAAGTTCTGAGCCTCGCTCTTATCTCCATGATTTACGATCACCCTTCGCAGCTTTTGTTTCATCCTTTTTACATATGCCAGGATCTGACCATAATCTGAGTGATTCGTAAAACCAGTCAAGCTTTCTACCCTACATTCAATATTAAGTCTCTTGCCTTCGATCACTAGGTCCTTCTTACCTTCTATCAAACTACGTGCTGGAGTGTTTGACAAGGGCTGCGACGTAAAGACAACAGCACTCATAGGATCGTCGTATATCTGATTAAGATAACCGACAGAGGGGCCATGAGTTAACATTGATGATGGTGAGATTATCAGATGTGGACCTTTCCTAAGCTTCTTAGAATCAACGATCTGAGATTTTGGCGGCGTAAACATGTTTATCGAATAACCATCAATTTCCTGCTTAATTTCCTTTGAGAGATATTCCACATAGGTCTCGTAAATCGAGCTGGCCTCACCTATTGATTTCTCAATGTAAATTCTCGCAGAAAGCAACCCCGCCTTTGCAAATTTGCTCAAAGTCAAAATCAGCTCTTGAGATTGCCCCAAAATAGGAACGGGAAAAAGCAGATTTCCACCTTGAGATAAGTAGCTGTTTATCAGGCCAAGTAGTTTCTGATCCGTATCATCTCTTGACTGAAGGATATCCTCTTTACCGCCCAAAGTAGATTCGACTATGAGTGTCTCGACACGTTGGAAGTTCCAATAGGCGTTTTCCAGTGCCAATGACCTGCCAAATTTAAAATCTCCAGTATATACTAAATTGTGGTCACCATTTCCGAAATGTAGATGGGTAATTGCCGATCCCAAAATATGACCTGCGTTCGCAAAGGTTAGCCTAATATCAGAGGTAATATCTGTGACTACCGCATAAGGTAAAGGTATCATATGAGTAATGACGTCCTCAATCTCACTTGAAGTGGGATACATGAAGCCTATCTCTTCCTTTGGTTGTAGGTTACTTTTAAGCAGCAAATAAGTCAAAGGTATGGTAGGTTCTGAGCAGTAAATTGGGCCCTTGTAACCATGCTTGAACAGTATAGGCAGGAAACCTGAGTGATCTAAATGTGCGTGACTCAGAAGCACACAATCAATATCGTCTATGTTAAGGCCAGTAACGTCAAATCTGGGTGCAAATGTTGTAATGTCACTGGAAAATGAATTAATACCGCAATCAAGAAGGACGTTACTCTCGTTGGTAGTGACCAAAATGCAAGATCTACCTATTTCATTGAATCCACCCAACAAAACTAGACTGACTTCAGTCCTTTCGTTTAGTCTTGGACGAAAGATTTTTTCACCTACTTCTTTATAGAATCGAATTCGCTCATTAGCCCTTCGAACCATTATAGCGTTAATCTTTTCTATTAATTCAGGATCATTTGGTGAACGTCTGATCAAGAATCTCCATCCAGTTTTTTCAGACAATAATGCATTGTCTTGATCGCTTATTGAGTATTCAGTGTTCAGATCTTCGACCAAAGCTGTAACTTCGCCGACTGCAGGATCAAACAGTAATTTCGAAATCCTAATACCGCTAGGAAGTGCTGTCCGTAACGCATCAGCGCATTCTGTCTCTGATCTCCTGATTGACTCGTCAGTTCGAACGACAATCCTTTTTTTTACCGTATTAACCATGTTTGAAACGACGTTACTGTTTAGGATAAAATAGGCAGGATTAGTGGAGAACAAAGCGATTCTTGGCCCTTCGTATTCTATCCGCGTGAGCCCTGACTCTGAAGGTAATGTATTCAATATTCTTACCATGAAATTCTGTCCGGTCTGCTCCCGAATCATAGGCAATCATCGTTCGCACCTATGCATATATATGCTTGACGTCGACGTACAGTACAATTCAATAATCAACTACAAGTAATTAAAAGTAATTCGCTTATGACTTTGAAATGGCAGTATCTGCTTTAGAATTGATTCAATTTCCGTTCTAGATGTTTGACAAATGAAGTCAAAATGTAAGTAGAGTCGCTTATCAAATTGCGGATAGTGAAAATCCTCCCAAAGGAAGTTCAAGTTTCTGGGGCTAGTTGCTCACTCAGCATTGGGTTTTTCAAAGTATATGGATATGAGGCACATCACTAGGATCTACTTGACCGCATTCAAAGAGTGCAAGTTCGCAATGTGATGGTTTCTTGAGATAGCTATTCGTTAGTATTGGCAATTTCAGTACATTCTGAATTTAACAATTTCAGATTGGTTCAAATCGTTTTTTTATAACATTAAGAGGGGGCCGATCCTTTAATACAATAACAATCTCGACTGGGGAACGTAAATCTTACAAATCAATAAAGTTCTAACCAGCTTAGAAAGTAGAATTCAAAATCATTTCCCGATTATGAAACTACTCCGACTCTACTCAAGTGCTGGGAAGTGATATCTAAAGCCTAATCGTATCCCTCCAGATACGGTTATAGATAGGATAAAGTGATGGTAAAGTATCTTTGTGATAACTTCCCTTTGACCCAAGAATCGCATTTGATGGAATTGCCTAGGAAGATATTGATAGGATCAGCTGTTATTGTGGGATTGGGTAATTTTATTCAGCAGCTTGATCACAATTTTTCAAGGGTAGCCTTCATCAGTGGTGAGATTGTGAAAGAGAGGACTCAAGTAATTTCCCAAAAATCCATGAAAGACGCAGATTTAAGCGAATACAAATGGTTTGTAGCCACTGACGCTACTATCAGTGAAGCTGAAAAATTAGCTCTAGCACTTAAGAGGTATTCTCCCGACGTAATAGTTGGACAAGGGGGAGGGCGTTCAGTCGACCTCGCCAAGATGACGGCTTATAATTTGGGTAAGTCTTTCATAAGCGTTCCTACCTCTGCTTCTCATGATGGGATATCAAGCCCTTTCGTTTCGATGAAGGGATCAGACAAACCATACTCGATAAAGGCAAAAACTCCAATTGGCGTATTAGCGGATGTCGAATTGATGTCAAAAGCTCCACATCGTTTGATGATAAGCGGCTGTGGAGATCTTGTTGGTAAGATAACAGCTGTCAAAGATTGGGAACTTGCCCGGGACGAAATACATGAATACTATGGAACGTACGCTGCGAATCTCGCATATCTTAGTGCAAAAATAATTCTCGACGAATGCCAAAATCTTGTGAAAGATAATTTGTATGGATTGAGAACCGTTGTAGAGGCCCTGATTAGCGCCGGGGTAGCGTCATGCATTGCAGGGAGCAGCAGACCTTGCTCTGGCTCGGAACATCTTTTTAGTCACGCTGTCGAATACGTGGCCGGTAAGAATTCTGGACTTCACGGAGAACGAGTCGGCATTGGTACAATTATGATGGCCAAGTTGCATGGATTAGATTGGGAAAAGATAGTCGAAACTTTGGCTTTATTTGGTGCCCCAACACAAGGAAAACAGATAAATTTGACCGAAGATGAAGTAGTGCGATCGCTAGTATTAGCAAGTTCTTTACGACCTGAAAGATTTACTATTCTCAATAGAGAAAAATTAGACAAAAGTAAGGCATCAGATCTTGCCAAATCTGTGAAAGTGATTTGAGCCGCTAAAGGCGAAGCGCGTACTACGGGTAGTTGAACTTTCTACTTTCTACCTTGCTCTTCTACTTTCTTGCTTCCTTGCTCTTCTACTTTCTTGCTTCCTTGCTCCTCAATATTGCTGTCTTTTTTAACATTCTCTTGACTGACATATTCTTCAATGAATCTGACTGATGTTATTGAAGGGACATACTTGAAAATTTCATTTGAAACTGCACCCTTTATGATTTGTATTCCGTCCAAAAGGAAAGTCTCCTCTGGGAGGCTCAGTTCAAGGATTGGACCTTTCTTTTCGAATTTGATCTTATCTTCTTTAAGCGGTATCCATCTTCTAGTTAACGACTTTACTTTATCATCGTCCGTCTGAATCTTCTTTACCACATTGATATTGTAGAGTAGAACTCTACCGGCATATCTATGATTGAAATCAAGTTGAACTCTTCCTGAACCTACATATCTCACTATGCCCTTTCGTTTTTCTATTTCAATTTCGTCACCACTAGAGATCTCGTCTGCCTTGTCACCAAGCTTCCGTTGAGGAATCATCCGGATTTTACTAGGATCTCTTTCGCCAAAGCCTTTATCTGGCGAGATTTCGACATCCATCTTATCACCTTCATTTGCTGAGGATAGGGCTTCATCCAGTCCCTTTAATACCCAACCCTCCCCTACTGAGATTAATTTCGGTTCATATTTCCGGGAAGGATCGTGTGTGCCGGATTTTTTGGCATCCTCTTCAATAGTGGTTTCAATTATATTATCAGTATCCTTAATCTTAGCTGTGTAATCTAATAGTATGAGCGAACCTTTCTCTAACGGCATACATGTCGCTATCGAAATACCATATATTAAGTTTGAGTGTTCCTTTCAAGAGATTTTCCTTCAAATGTTCAAGGCTTTCATTGCGACTGGTATGGCTTCGGATTTGGTTTGAATACCCATCATTTTCAAAGTTGATGCGATAGATGATAAAGTTCTAATTACATGATAGCGATCTACCTCGCCCATGGAGCCTATCCTAAAAACCTTTCCTTTCAACTCGCCGAAACCTCCCGCAATTAGAATTCGGAAATCTTCTCCAAGTATTTTTCTGAAAGTCTTATCTTCGATGCCAGGTATGTAATTGAAGGCTATCACCACGTTGCTCCTTGCTTCTGGATGCGCGAAGGGAGTGAATCCTAACTCACTCAGGCCGCTGTAGAATGCATTAGCACACCTCCTATGACGCTCAATTCTCTGTTCTAGTCCCTCTTCTAACACCATTTCCAAGGCTTCTCGGTAAGCGAACAATAACGGCAATGCAGGAGTAAAGGGAGTTTCACCACTGTCCCCGAAATATTTAAAATATCTTTTTAGGTTGAAGTATTGGGTCGGCGGAGGGCTATCAATCATCTGTTTCTTTGCCTTGGCACTAATGGATATAGGCGCAACACCTGGTGGCGCTGCGAGAGCCTTTTGAGATGCAGTCATACACACATCTATTCCCCATTTGTCAACTGGAAGTTCGTCCCCTCCTAAAATAGAAACCGCATCTACAATGAAGAGTGATCCATGCTTTGAACAAAGCTCTCCAAGCTTTTCTAAGTATCTTAGAGTCGTACCCGTCGAAGTCTCATTATATACCGCATAGAGAGCTTTTATGTCCTTGTTTGCTTCAAATGCATCCTCTATTTCTTCGAGAGGTGGATTCTCCCCAAATTTCGAATTTATCCGAATCGAATTGCCGCCCCAATTTTCTACGAGGTCAGCCAATCTACTGCCAAATTCACCACTGACAGGAATTACAATATTGTCGCCCTTCTTGACTAGATTGATAACTGATGCTTCTACCGCGCCTGTGCCTGAAGCAGTCAGAACGACTATATCATTTGAGGTCTGAAACACGCGCTGGGTCTTATCCACAACGGCCCTGTAGAGGCTTCGAAAGTCGTCGCTTCTATGATTAATTATGGGGGAAAGCATTGCATTCATAACTCTGCCTGGCACATTGGTGGGCCCAGGGAGCATTACCAGATATTCCATTTAGCTCTCAATATCGTGGAGCTTCATCCGTTATTTATACAATTACGTTTATTACTTAATTGCCTGCAGTTGTACGTAACAATATAATGATGCTGATAAAGGATCATAGGAAACGACTATTGCATTACGCGGAAAAGATCGAATGTAGTACAGTGGTATCATTTAATCCTGAAGATACATTCTATTTGACAGGTTTTTGGGGAGAGTCGGTAGGCATTTGTTCTGGTGAAAGTACCAAGATTATTACTCCTCCTCTTGAGACGCATAGAGCTGAAGAAGCTGCGATTTCATGTGAGGTAATATCTGCAGAAAGAGGAAAGGACATGCTCTTACGGACAATTGACGAATTAACCGGGGAATCATTTTGTACAGATAGTACTGATTTTCATACTATTAGGATAATGGCTGAAAAACTTGGTGAGAAGAATGTAAAAGTGGATAACAAACCCTTTACCATGAGTCGAATCATAAAGGATCTTGATGAACAAGAAAATATCTCTAAAGCTGCACAAATTATCGATCGTTTGTTCAATTTAAGCGGTGAACAAATTAGAGAGAATAAAACAGAAATTGAATTAATGGCATTGCTTGTGTCTGAAACTTATCTTCTTGGAGGAACACTAGTTTCATACAAAAGTACTAGGTATCCGTTTATTATTGCTGGAGGCCCTAATGCTGCCTTTCCTCATTCTGAGATTACTGCACGACCATTTTCAAAAGGGGATGCGGTGATTGTTGATCTAGTAGTTCAACATGGGGGATACGTGGCAGATGCTACACGAACATTTGTTATCGGTCATGCGACTGACGAAATAAAACGAGTCTATGAATGCGTAAAGGATGCACAGCAAACCGGCTTGGACTCATTGCGGTCAGCTGCAGATTTTGGGCATGTTGATCTGGCATGCAGAAATCTAGTCACTGATAGAGGATATGGAAGTAAATTCGTACATTCAACAGGCCACGGAATAGGATTGGAAGTGCATGAATCGCCTTGGATCAGCAAAAATGGAAAAGAGAAAGTGAAGCCAGGAATGTGTGTCACAATTGAACCAGGTGTATATATAAACGGAAGGTTTGGGGTGCGAATCGAGGACACCGTCATAATCAAAACTGCGAACGACAAAGGCGACAGTCCCAAGATCGGAAACACGATCGCTAATTTAAATAGCTTTCCTAAGGACCTGATCTGTTTAGATTAGTAGTTTTGGGTGAGGGATATTTTATTTCAATCAAATCTAAAATTTGTGCCGCAATCTTATCTTTTGATTGAATCGGCAAGTGTATGGTGTTCTTTTGTCGATCGATTATGTAGACTTCATTATTCTCCGACCCAAATCCTGTATTCTTTTTTCCAACATCATTTGCTACAATTAAATCCGCTCCCGATTCTAGCAGTTTAGTGTAAGCCTTTTCAATAAGGACTCTGGATTCTACGTTATATTCCGCCTTAAATCCAACCAAGAAAACATTAGATTTACATACATTTTTTACTTTTGAAATAATTTTGTCAATTGGTACAAGAGTGATATCTACCTTTCCAAGAGAACTTTCGATTTTGTTATTCCATTTCTTTGCGACAGAAAAATCTGAAGTGGCTGCTGTAAGGATAACTACATCGAATCTCTTCTCAGATAGTTTGAACATTACCGATTCAAACATCTCCTGAGCTGTATTCACCCTTTTAATTTCAATGCCCGAAGCTTGCGGGTAAGTGCCAAGATCTACCGATCCATGTCCGTAAATTAATGTCACACTTGCTCCTCTATCATATGCCTTCTTCGCAAGTGACATGCCCATCTTTCCAGAACTCATATTCATGATAACTCGAACAGGGTCGATGTATTCAGCAGTACTGCCAGCAGTAATCATGATTCTCTTTCCCGCTAATTTTTTATTGTTGTTATTGTTACCTAATTGATTGTTTTGAACGTACTGGAGAAGTTCATTGGCAGAAATCAGTTTGGCCTTTCCTTGCTCTATCCGAGGCTCCAGAAACTCTACTCCGTTTGCTTTGAGCTTGTTGATATTCTCCTGTATGATCCTATTGTAGTACATCGCTTCGTGCATCGCAGGACAGATAACAATTGGGATACCGGTTCCAAGGGCAACGGTTAGGACAGAAGTCACAACCGTGTCATCTATTCCATTAGCTAATTTTCCAAGTGTATTTGCGGTACAGGGATAAACTATAACCATATCGGTGGCATTTTGATCACCCAATGAAATATGTTCCAAATTTCCAGTCAGTTCAGTAACTACATCATTCCCTGTAGCCCAATTCATCATCTCATTGGAAAGGAATATTTTTGACTTCCCATGGTTCATAACTGCGAAGACCTCAGCTCCATGCTTAATCAACAATCTAGCGACGTCAATGGCCTTGTATGCCGCAACGCTGCCTGTAATGCAAAGTACTATGCGGGTGCCCACCAGCTCTTCTCCTTCAGTACAATAAATGTCTCTTGTTGGACGATATAGACGCTTTTTCATTTGTTAGATCGAAGACCGAATTCATTCAAGAATTCTTCGTATTCGTTGGAATCCATGTGGATAACATTCTCATTGCTGGGAAATATCCCTGATTTTACTTCCCGCGAATAAGTTTGAACAGAAGCCGCAATTAATTGATTTAGATCCAGATACTTCTTTACAAATCTTGGCTTAAAGTTTTGATATATTCCCAACATGTCATAAGTTACTAACACTTGACCATCGCAAACAGGTCCTGAGCCTATTCCTATAGTTGGTATCGATAAATTCTTAGTTATTATTTCGGAGGCTTCGGCAGTTACCATTTCAAGTACAATACCGAATGCTCCAGCCTTTTCAATAGCCTTTGCATCATGCAAGAGTTTTAGGGCTGATTCCTTGGTTTTCCCAGCAGCTTTTGAAAAATTCCACATGCTAGAAGTCTGAGGTTTGTATCCAATATGTCCCATAACCGGTATTCCTGTGTCAACCAGGGCTTTTATTCGATCGAATATTTCTTCTCCGCCCTCGAGCTTGACTGAGTCTGCTCCAGCTTTGATCAATCTTACTGCGTTTGAAATGGCCTTGTCGATGCTTTTTTGGTATGAACCAAATGGCATATCCACAGTTATCATTGCTTTACTTGTAGCATTGGATACAGCTCTGCAAAATAGTAGCATATCAGCCATCCTTACTGGCCTTGTGTTTGGATATCCAAGCATTACCATTCCTGCACTATCTCCTACGAGTATTACGTCAATATCATTACCGTCAATAATTAAAGCCATTGAAAAATCATATGCAGTTAAAACGGCCAGTTTTTTTCCTTTCTTCTTTGTATCTACTATTTCGAACACCGTTTTCTTTCTAGACTGGTCGCTATATGGTTGCACTAATTTCAGAACCTCCGAGGCGTATGAGACTTAGGCTTTCATTCAAATTCCTAAGATTGTCAAATCTAGTAATCATCTTTGTTAGAGAATGTTTGTTCTTGCCTTTAAGCTCCAATATCATCTGAATCAAAATAGGGATTACTCTGACAACGTTATCAACTATGCATATAGTTGCGTGGACTGCAGTCCTGGAGAGTGGATTTAGATCAACTGCTATTACCTTCTTACCCATTCTTATCAAGGCTTCGGTCCTGTCTCCATCTTCCAAAGGAACAAATACGGTATCGGCAAGCGCGATCCCCCTAGGATCAACGTGCTTTCGTTCCCCCTTCAAGCTCGGAATCGTTGCATTCCTATCCATGCCTACTCCTAAAACGTCTGTTGCCCCTAATCTTTCGAGATGATTCTTTATCGCACGTTCTCTCAACGCTGAATGATAAAATAGATTTACTTCGATTAATGCCCCGCATACCCTACTCAGCTCTATTATTTCTTTTCCACATAATGCAGCAAAATTCCCATTAACGGATATGATGGGATGCCTGGAAGTAAGTAGGAGTGCTGCAGCGCTGTTGATGGCCATGATGGCATTTGGTGTTGTTTTCTCGCCTATCAAATAGTCAAAGGTCTCCCCCCTTCCGTGTGCAATGAGACCTTCTTCAACAACAAGCCCACTTTTTAATCCATCGACGAGCATTTCTCTTATTCCAAGAGACACTGCTCTTGGATGATCTTTTGGAATACTAATTCGCATACTTACATTCGCATATCATTCTAGCACCCTTCGAATCGATGCTAGCTTCGATAATCGTTCCCTCAAATTTACTCAGACAAGATCGCACTTCTTTTGCTTTGTCGCGTCGTATAATCGTGAACACCGTTTCACCAAACAACGCAATACTGCATTTGAATCCTTCAGATTTCAAAGCTCTAATCGGACCCTTACAAATGCCATTGGCCAAGCCCAATGCGCTAGCAAGACCAAAGGATGCATCCAGAAATCCTTCTATATCATCCATTGACTTCAATCTATTCAACAGCTCTCCAGAACAACAATTCTTATCGCCTAGTTTCATTAATTGATTGCTCAGTATTCTATTTGTTGAAAGCGGTGAAATACAAAGTATGGTCGCGATGCAGTCGTCAAGTTCCTTTCTCAATGTCAGTCCCTTCCCTGGAGCACCTGGTTTCAACCGAATCTCGTACCCTCCTGCATATAACGCAGCAACAGTACCCAGCCCCGTTTTGCATGCAATATCTGCACAATGAGCTACCTGAGCAGCTTCCACCTTGCTAAGGCCTATCTTCAACAAATCGTTTAAGGCATATGAGAGGCTCACTGCCGCCGCGCCACTTGATCCAAGACCAAATCCAATAGGTATGTCTGTAATCTGGCTAATCTGCAGGAAAGTAGGTTTATCAATTAAATTGAGATAATGTTCTGCGACATACGCTGACACTGGCGCTTTTTGTACCTGAATACCGTCAACGGAAATACTATAGCCATTGGTTTTAGCCTCAAAAGTTTTAGCAGTCGTAGTAATGCCTTTAGAAATTGAAAAACCCGCTCCTATTGAACCCTTGCTAAGAATATCCGTTTGCTTTGGTTCTGCAGGAGCAAATATGCCTGTCACATGTCCGGGGCTGAATGCCGTAGACGTAGCAACGATATTTGAGAGTAACGTAGCCATAACTTTATTAGAATTTACTGATAATATAAGAATAATGTTTAATTAGTTTAAATATATTTAAATTTAAATGACCTCTTACGCTCGTCGCCTTCAGAAAATAGGAAGTAGCACACTTGTATCATTGCCGGCTAATTGGGTCCGCCAGAATCAGCTCAAGAAAGGTGATACCATTCTAATGGAACTTAGCAATGATAATTCAATTGCCATTCTACCGTCAAAGGACAAGAATGGGATTATCCGGTGGTTTGGCATCGATTACCCAACTAGGGTTGTGGATATTCTCATTAACCAGTTATTCGGAGCTTATCTATTAGGTTACGATAACATCAGGATCAAGGCTAGAACTCCGATAGATTATGAAGATCGAGAGAAAATCCTAACTGCCTCCGGCAAGCTGGTGGGACTTGAAATTGTTGATGAGGATAGCCTCAACATTAACTTTCAATTCCTTATAGATGCTAGTTCACTGGATGCCGCCAAGATCCTTCGTCGAATGAATGCAATAATCAAAGGAATGATGAGAGATGGGCTTAAGTCTATAGTGAATAAAGATACGAAGCTGATAAAGCTCATAATAAGAAGGGATGATGAAATCGATAGACAGTACTTCTTATTGGTTCGTCTGATCAGAAGCGCAATGCAAAATCAGCAAATTGCGCGCAAGCTTAATTTGAGCAATATCGACATACTTGATTACAGGGTAGCGGCGAGCCACCTAGAAAGCGCTGGCGATTATGTCTCAGAATTTTCGTCCTCAATACCCAAATTATGGGGAACTGGATTCGGAAATGAAATCGTGGAAGCGGGCATGATCGTTGACAATATGCAGCATAGATCTATAGGTGCATTTATAACTAAGGACGATTTGCTGAGCGAGGAAGTAGCAAGGATGTACCTAAAATTCTCGAACCTCTCTGCTTCTATAAAGGAGAAATCCACTAAGGACTCCCAACCTGACCCCAACATTTCGATTCTTAATTGTGTCTACTCTTTGGACCGAATTGCTAAATGTTGGGTCGACATAGCAGATCTTGTTAAACCAGGATATCCTAAATCACAATTTTAGTAAAAGCCCAATTGTATCAATTCGCCATACCCTATTCTTACCTGATTCAAAAGAAAAAGTCAATGTTGGGTCTAATCTGTTTCAATAGATTAAAGAAGCGCTCGGCTCCAGTCGCATTTCAAGTGTACACTCCACTCCAGCTACATATCGAGGATCTCCGTTTCGCTTCTGACAATGACTTAAATATCGCTGAACCAACTTATACTTATTTCAACGAGCTAATTGGTAACGCAAGGCAATAATCGAATCTTTGCATAAGGTATTTCATCATGTTTCACTTGCTTCACTACCCTCTCTTATACTTCCAATCAGTGTTCAAATAGGTTTACAGTGTGTAAAATTGAATCGGGTTCCGATATCTCCTCATGACTTATTGAGTATCATCATATCATAACACCAATCAACTTCAATATTTGCACTATTATTATTGTCGGCGAGAAAGTACATATTATTGCTACCGTCTAGTACATCGAGTCCTTCAATCTGAATAGATCCAGGTAAATCATTTTGATTGTCTAGCGCTATTACAACTTGCGGAGGACTAATCAGACTCCAGATTCACTATAAGAGATGCGATTAACACACATACAAATTAGTACTAGGTTTCAGCCATTTGTTTGACAGAGTATTTCCCGTATCACTCTGTTCTAGTTCACAAACACGCAGCGATTTATCATGACCGTTGTTGCAGTCTGCAGGCACAGAGATTATCGTTGTATCATGTCCCGAGTTATTACAGGATGCCCATGTACGCAGATATTGTAATTATTGCTACCAGAGTTAGTGACACCAGTTTATGAACGCTAGTCTCATCGGGAACAGTGCCTCCCATATTACCGCAGTTTGATATTCTTATGCATTTGTTCTTGGTGGAAATCCCATCTTTTTGATAACGCAGCATCATTAAAGCGCTGGTTTTCACAGTTTGAACATTAATCAGAACTCCCAAACTCTGACATCGCCTTGGATGATTATTTTTTTCCAACTTGGATATTGACTGATAGTAGTTCAATTACTTTCAAGTTAGCACTTGTGCGCACTGAAATTGTCCTTCCATATTATGCGTTGCACCGTGAACAGTAATGTTATAGGGAGGATTCGAGTTGTCTTCCACAAGAAGGACACACGCCTACCTGTTGTTGCTGCATTTGAAGATCTTCAGATAATAAAACTAGGCATATATCCCACGGCGTTACAACTGTATCCTTGTACATAAGATATGGATGATCTGACTTATTAATAATCGAACAAACTTCGCCGAGCTTCAAGTCTTTGTTAACTGATGTTACATACTCTAACCTGGTGTGACTTATTGGAAAATCTAGGATATCTTCCACGTTTTCTTCAAACTTCAATATTCGCGATATCTCTCCCAGTACTATTCTATCGCTTATAAACTGGTTCGAATTCTCCAACAAAAGTTTTCGGGTCATATTCTTGTACATTAAATCGAGGATCTTACCAATAGTATCATCTATGCTGAAGGTTACAATTCTATTCTTTTGTATAGATAGTGTAGAAAAATTTGTCTGGACTTTCAGACCTAATTGAAGCACTTTTCTGGCTGAGATTGAGAACCAGTTGCTATCAAATCCGATACGAAATATTGAGAAAGCTCTTCTGGAATGCTTCCATTTCTCCATTAAATCTCTGAATTTCATACTCTTATCGATAATCGGGACTGGGGTAAACATTACATTTTCTACCTTTGATTCATATTGAAATTTACGTGTAGGACATCTCCGCACGTACGCTAACAGATCATATCCTCCGACCATGCCAACTATATTGTTTTTATCCAGCACAACAATTTGGTCCACACTTGATTCAGTGTACTCTGCACACATCTCTGTCGCAAGCCAAACTTCTCTATCATGGTCAATAAAAACACATGGCGTATCATTCAAATTTTCAGAGAAAAGATCTTCGATTGACTCCTCTCTAATAGATCTAGTTGCTTCCTGCATGAGTGTCAGGTCCTAATGTATTTATTGCTATAGGAAAATATTAAACATTTTGGCTATAGGTTCTTTTAACTTCAAAGGTCTTGGACTAGGGTGCTAACTGTTGCTCACAGTCATATACTGATACATATAATACACATTAGATCATTGTCCGACAATCTCATGGCTAAAATATTGACCTACAGATAGCGTCTAACTCGATCTTCTCTGACTCTTCATTTAGCATGGCCAAAGATATGTTGCTCCCTGTGCATGTCAGTCGATTGTATACCTGTCCTATCACGATATTCAAAGTTTACCTGATCTGCAATGATTGCTTGTGGATACACAGGCCATGCACCATATACAGTCATATTCTATTATAGGATCTGACTTGTCTGTGTAATCCCTTCTTCCTTCTCTGTCACGATCCCCCCCACCACTTGTAGCATTAGCCATTTCTACAGCAGGTGCATTATTGTCTGTCCTGTACTACTGAAGAACCTGTACTGAACATGCTTCGATAAAGGCACCATATGCGTCGAGGGTGTTTGAAAAATGGATGATCACACCTAATCAGGTTAACTTGTCCTTCATCCATTGCGTATTTTCCAGATATTCCAATAACCTTAAAAGTTCCTCTATTCTCGTTTTGCCACCACTTTGAACCTTACATGCGTTATAGTGCTTTTTTATCATTTCATCTTCCTCTATAGATACTACTTTCTTATCTTCAACGATATCAAAGAAAGTATCTTCCTTTGTCGTATGATCTGAGATAAATACCGCATATGATTTAAGAAATCTGGCCACAGGTTCTTTAGATTCATATCTACTTCCCTCCCTCACACTTCTCCTCCATAATACAAGTTCTCTTCTGAGCATTCTAGCAATCCTCCTTCCGAGCTCATGCTCTATCAGAAACTTTCTAATATCTTCCGAAAAGCTATTCTTATCTTTGGTTACTGGAAAGTATGCTTTTTCCTCTTTACCATGATGAAATATATCAACAAATTCCTCCATAATTACAGAAGCAATTTCGATATCTTCGAGTGGTATCGCTACATTAGCATAGAGTCTGTCTGAACATTTCTGAATAACTACTCCGAGCCTTCTAACAAAGAGATGGTCTTTCATTAGATCAGTGGTAGCACTCAACTTCTTGGTCAATACAATCAAAGGTTATTACCGTGATATATACAAACTGATAGCTTCACGAGATTCATTTATGGTTACACCTCCAGTGAGTCTATGATACGAGTTACTTCGATACTATTATCATAATAGCCTGTCTCAGCAAAATTAAATATACTAAACAAATTATAAAAACAATATCGTATTTCTACTGGCTGTGTTAACTTAAGCCAATACAGCTTTAGAGCCTATCCGAAAAGTGGTTGGGTTTTGTTGAGTTATAAGCAAACTGCATTTAATCGAAAAAGCTAAGCTGTACTGCACTTTCTCATGAGATGTATTGATATCAGAGGTTATAGGAGTTGATTTCTCATACTGCATACCTGAAGTTATATGGGACAGGATCGTTCCACTGCTGCTACCATCATCGTCAACACATAGGAATATGTATGTTGGACAACGCCAGCGCTAGCAAAGCGGACGTCAATGCAACTTCTTTTTGATTATCTCAAATAGTCCATCGAGGTCGGCGCGAATTCTGGCGTAGCCTCTTAAGCCTCAGCCGAAGCCTATCTCCGTCTTTCTAGATCTCGGTACTTCTGATCGCTCTTGAGCAGAGATCCATAAGTCCATAGCCTCCTCCATTGCTCTACTGAGATTTCCTTTCTTAACGCCTCTGTAGTGACCTACGGCTTGCCTAAATCGATGTTCCAGATCGTCGCTTATAACTATATTTATTTTTTTCACTGAGGAATATTAAGCACCTATTAAAGATAAAACATTTTGAGATTTGAACTCTGGAAGCCTTCTATGTTTCTTGGAACTTTCTCCTCCTTGTACAAAGAAATGTAATGTCCCCCTTTGGGGCAACTTTGCTAGCTATCCGCTCATGCTAATCGCTTTATACCTTACTATACCTTATGAATATGGTTTGTTGGAGATTGTGCTGTAACTTTGATATGTTTTTTAAATGATGAAAACAATAAGGATATTACCTTATCTCATCATTTACGTACCGAGTGTACATTATTGTCCTTAGCAATCGCATTATTATTCTTAGCAATCACGGGAACAGAACTCCGTAGACACGAAAATATCCGATTCTTACATATCTTATCCTGCCCCTGGGCTATTTGCAGGTTGACTATAGGGAACCGTTATCAACTCCACCGCAAATTTACAATTATTTGACTTTTCCGCAAAAAATTGTATAAAGCTTCGACTCTTTTTGATATATTCTGGGCTCTAACTGAACAGAGTGAGGTCGGTATCCCAATTGATATACCTGTGATATCTCTTTATCCTCCAATCTGCACAGATATCTCTTTATCCTCCAATCTAGGTATGACATGTGCATAAACGGTAATCTTTTAGGTAAGTGGATTCGATAATTCGTAAGGCCAAGAATAGCGACTTACAGGTATTTCCATGCAATTTTTAGATAACTTGCTTCTTGGTATATAATAAATTAGTGAGTGGGGATTCATTTGATAATTGTCATTTTTCCTGATGCAAATGTAGGTGATTAATTCTCCATGGGTTTCATTCTCATCACGTAGGTTTCAGGTAGTAGACTTCTGAACTGACTCTAGTATGTCGTTACGACTGCAGGCGCAGGGATACAGGGCGTTGATGGTTTGATATATTGGCGCAGTTGGATCACGATTCCATGGAAAGGCCTTCATGGCAAAAGTCCGTTTAGTGATATTGTGCAGTTCGATCACGATCAGACCGGACATACCACCACCTACCTGGGTGGTAACGAGGCCGTGTAGGTGCGCATGATACCACATAGTTCCTTGTGCATGATTGACCGGAATGTCGATCACATACTTTGCAGTTTGCCCTGGTCCCACCACACGAAACACATTGTCTGAGTTGCCTGATGGTGACACGTGAAGCCCATGAAAGTGAAGATTAGTCGGTTCATCGAGCATGTTGACGTAGTTCACCTCCATTCGTTTGCCATTTGGAAGCGTAACCATAAGCGATGGACTCCATGCTAACGCATATATCGTCCCACCCCGAACTTTAGGCATAAAAATAGAGTTAAGAGATAGATAGTTATTGCACAAATGGCAAATGACAAAATGGAGTTGAGAAAATTGAGACTGCAGGTGCAAATGTCCCTAGATGGTTACATTGCTGGGCCAAACGGTGAGATGGACTGGATGGTTGGACCCCTGGATGACGAACTCTTGAAATACGTAAGCAAAATCACTGAGTCTGTTGACACCATTCTCCTGGGACGGAAAATGACTGACGTCTTCATCTCTTTCTGGTTAGATGTGATGAACAAACCTGATGACCCTTGGAATACGTTCGCCAAAAGGATGATAGAAATCCCAAAAGTTGTGTTCACAAAAACACTGAACAAATCTGAGTGGATAAATACAGATATTGCAACAGGTGATCTCTTGGAAGAAATCAGCAAGATAAAGAGCCAAAACGGCAGGGACGTCGTCGTTTATGGTGGTGCCTCATTCGATTCTTCCTTGATTAAAGAAAAACTAATTGACGAATTTTATATGTTTATTAATCCTGTTGCGATTGGAAACGGTATGACCATATTTAATGACTTGAATGAAATCCAAAAATACTCTCTGATTGAATCAAAAGTGTTTGAAAGCGGTATAGTATTGCTCCGTTATGAGCCAAAGAGATCGTGACTGACTAGGAAAAACCCAGATTCAGTCTGATATCAAGGAGACAGTCATAGAACTCGCAGATACAGAGATTAAGGACCCTGATATTTGCAGTCAACTAGCAAATTTAGTAGGAAGTTGGAACAGCCCTTGTATATCACCCCGGGGAATTCGAATCCATTGACTGTTTCATCATTGGACTTATTGGAAGCCTCTGCTAGACACTAAGACGTTCGAAATCTCCGACGATGAATTTAGCCCCTGGAGGTAGCAAATCCATTGACTGCTTCATCATTGGTCCCATTCTTTCATCCTTCTCCATCTTTGCCATTACTTCATTCATGTGCTGGCGATCTTTATAATAAATTGACTCTATCCATACTTCATCATCTTCATTGGCGGAAACAATACTGGCAATATTTGCAAATTCTTCCATAGGCACAGCGGTATTGCTAAGCTTGAAGGCATCATAATGCATAATTCCATTCTGTTTAAACATATCGGGCTTCCCTGCAGATTTGCAACATCGCATCATGATTCTTTTTGGGAACTCTGTATATGATGTGTGATACAATACTTCCACCAGTCAATACTGATTCGCTCATGCACAATAGATAACTTCGTGGGTACAAGAATGGATAAGTGGATAGTCATATCGAAATAGCTATACGCACCCTGGAATACCACGCTGCAGCTGCTCTCCTATCTGCTACTACTAGCACAAATTTCAATATATGGCTGAGACTGGCTTACCGGCTTATTCGCTTATTATGGTAATAGTTTATGCCCATGGTCGGGGATTCATTCTAAACAAATACAACAACAGTCCCAACTTTCTACAAGTTCATTCCGGTGCTTAATAGTACCTGTCCAAAATGGGACAAAGTTTTTATCGGCAGCATATATATCATTAAACACTCAAGAACCTGTTATGATTGATCAGGGCAGAAACCATAGGAAGTCATACCATAATGCTCCTGAGAGTGGACAGTTAGAATCAGATCAGATAGAAAAGGAGTCTTCAACGAAAAGAGAGGATACTGTGGTATTTCACGGAGTTGATGCTGTCATAGATTTAGTTATATGGTTCTTAGATCAAACAGACAATTTAGTTTATGCTTGTGTCGACCAAACTAGACCTATATTATCGCTTGATATCTCAGTATTAAGAAAGGCTTTTGAAGATGCAAAAAAGAGAGGTGTCAAACTAATGTACGTTACTGAAATTACTAAAGAGAATTTGTCCTATTGTAAACGATTAATGGAAACGACC
>JBAUMZ010000185.1:0-67472 GCA_049578985.1 Nitrososphaeraceae archaeon | reverse complement strand
CCACCGTTCGACGTTTGCCTCTAATCTCGATAACATCTCCTGTAGAAGCGGTGAGAGAATCCATTGAGTCATAATCAATACGAGCTACTCCTCTGCCAACGTCTCTAGTATAAGCTTCAAGTACTTTTAGCGAGAGTGTATTCTGGCTCACGATGATACCTAGAACTTTACTCATCTTTATACCTTATTAGCTTTCGCTTTCGTTTTTGCGTATGTGTAAATAGCTAGCTAAGATAGCTATTGTTAGCATAAACTTAAAATCACCTATTTAGATTCCTTGATGTGATTATTTAAGTTGGGGAAGAGAACCTTAGTCCGAAGAAGAGGAAGAGGAGGTAAACAATTTAGAGCGATTAAAGTAGGCAAGCTAGCACCAGCAAAGTATCCCTATTATAATTTGGATGAAAATCATTCTGGAGTAATTGTTGATCTGGTTCATGAGAGGGGGAGAGATGCCCCATTAGCCAAAGTGCGTTTTGAGAATGGTATTAATTCCTATATCCCTGCTTCTGATGGATCGAAAGTCGGAGATAATATTGAAATGGGAGCGAAAGCTAGTACAACGGCGAGAAACATACTTCCACTAGAATCCATACCAGATGGAACCGTAATATGCAATATTGAAAAGAATGTTGGCGATGGAGGCAAGTTGATCAAGTCTGCTGGTTCGTCAGCTACAGTATTTTCTCATGGCATGGAAGGTGTTACTATTAAATTTCCCTCAGGCAAGTTTTCTATGCTAAACCGTAGGTGCAGAGCTATGATAGGGGCAATTTCAGGGGGGGGGAGAAGAGAAAAACCATTCTTGATAGCAGGCAACAAAGAAAGGTATATGCATTCACGCGGGAAGCTTTATCCTAAGGTTAGGGGTATAGCTCAAGCAGCTGTATATCACCCACATGGAGGTGGCAGACATCAACACATTGGACGTCAATCTTCAGTAGGTAGAACAACCCCTCCGGGAAGAAAAGTTGGAAACATTTCTCCAAGGAAGACTGGGAGAGGAAGGGTCAAGGAACGCAGGTAATTTGATTTTTTATACAGGCGGAACAATTTCTGACATCTAAGGATGGCTCACTCTTCAAGTCACACTATCGGAGAAATTCAAGATGTGCTTACAAATGCAGGGGTAGCTGATCCCGGGTCACCTATGACGATCAGCGGCCCTGTATTCAACCAAAGTGGTAGTTATAATGTAGCTTTGGAATCAACTGCAATAGACATTGACAAGACAGACCCAACAGAGCTATTGGAATATAACTTTGATGTTAATGTTTTATAGAATCGAATCCTAACCCAATTTTTTCAATAATCAGACGATGAATCAATTCCTTCCCTGGTCTCGCACATAATCCTTACTTACTACCAAATTTCTTGAATTCCCATCATAGGCATTTACAGATATTGTCAGCTATTTTTTCACGATATTTAGCGCCACAAATCTGTTATTCGCACTCTCACTTAGTTACTGGCCTTCGATCCGATCGTTCCCAGCCAATGTTGATTGAATCGCAAATCTCAACCGCTGCTAGAGCTGAGAAAAATTGAATATTAGGTTAGATCTTTCCTTTTTGCCTATTGAATTAAGATCTTCAATCATAGAGAATATCAAAACGGAGTTAAATTCTCAAAACAAAGTAATTGGCATTACTAAAACTAAGTCGAATTCAATGACCTCAGACCGAAATGAAAATAGAATAATTGGTTTCACAGACGATACTGACCAGCTGTACACTGTTCGGTGGGTCAATGGTTCATTAAAGGATTTCAAACTTTTTGTCGAAAATATACTACGAAACAATTATGATGAGTACATGGTAGCAGAAGATACTGAAGCGATTAATACCTTAACAATACTAAAACAAGGTGATGTCGAACAGTTTGGAATGCACTTGTGTAGCCATTGTGGGACATTCTTTAAAAGTATTGAGGAAAGAACAGTGCATGAAAGGATCCATTATTTTATGTAATGTAGATTAATATTCCGACTAAACCTCCCCTATCTATTGCATAATGCAAAGTTTTCATCTCATACAAACATCTGGAGCGAAGAAGGCAATAACGACTGGGATCTCTATTTTACTAAATCTGAGGAACAATACAAAGTTTCAAAAATTAGTTAGTAGATTCAACTATTTTAGATGCAAAAATTATATGCCAAACCTATCTTTCAAAGCGGGCTAAAGCATACGTCACACTTGCTGTCTATGTGATCCCTAAATTGAGGAAGTAACTCTGAATGGAACATCGATCATTCATTTCTCGAACTTGTTGTTTGAAGATAGTTGACATCATTGTCTTATTTCAAAAACTATGGTGTATTTACAATTCTTGGTTCTGCTAGAACATTGTATACTAGCATAATTAAGAATATTGGTATTGGTAACATATCCGAAAAGACCATTTCTAGTATCAAAATAAATATTGAGGAAGCCAGATCCCACCTTAATTATCATGTCACCAAAGAAGGTAAAGTAATTAGTCTTGATAAAAAATGTGAATATTGCCAGGTTTATATGCAGAATAGCAATCAAAATTCTTATTTTTGATCGATCCATTGATAATATTGTACCTTACATAAGCACTTTTCCTCGCAATTTTATTCTCACACATGCTCTTGGTTAGAGGAGGAAGCATTTGGATGTGCAGCAAAATGGAAACCGATGATGGGTCACACCAATTTTCCGATATGGGATGCTCTGCATTTCATTTCAATGATCTATGATAGTCATTAATGGTTGTAAATGTATTTGGGCGAAACATTATAGTGCCTTATACTTATTGATATAAATCAAAATTATAGGTCATATTTATTAACTCAAATGAGCAAAAGAATTTAAAGTAAATCTTTGTGAACATCTCGCATAGGATATCTATTCGGTCCTTCTCAGACGTATAAGATTGACAGCAACTTCTAATCGATACAACAAAAAAGAGATAGAGTTGCTACAATTCCCAATATATTAGCAGGCTAGTAGATTGAGCTTTCAGTTGTTGATTCCTGACCCTGGGTCGGGAGGTCAGGAAATTTGTCCCTGGTATTCTCTTCAACAACTGCCGTAGCCTCTTCAATAATTTTCACGGCTTCATCATCTAGGCTCAGTGTGCCACTGGATATTTCAGGAGAGGGTATCTGACCTGTGCCAGACATTATATTGCCCAATAGGTCCGAAATTTGACCAAAAGATTGATCTGCATGAGGCATCATTGAGGAAAGTCCACCTTGGATCCCCTTTATGACAGACATCGCTGGACTAAGGGTGATCACGACATCGCCTAGCTCAGTCATGGTGTTAAGCCGTAATTGTATTTGTTCTAATGCCAACTTAGCCGAATTGACCATCTTGTTCATCCTTCTGATCTGAGACAACTCATTTGATAATAGTTTTGCATAGCGGCTATCATGATTCTGCATCGCAGTTACTATCCTACCAAAAATGAGTCTATCTTTTTCCTGCATTTTATTAGATATCGTATCCAACTTTGTAACCTGCATTTGCAATTTGTTTCTAGCTTCCTCTATACGCGGCTTCAGTGGAGCTTGTGGTTTAACACCTTCAAGTATTTTATTTCTAACGGCTTCACCCACACTATCTCCTTGCTGTTTCTTCCATTTATTGCCAAATGACATGATAGTAATGCTACTGTTTTGATATTGATTATTCATAACACATATTAAAAAAAATTGTTAATGAGCTTTAATAAGTTAGAATCAGTACAGTTAATGACTTTCTGTCTGCCATCAACTATTATCGTTAAATTCTTTATATATTAAGTTGATGTTATTTTAACACTTTCATGGGGGAGACTTTGTTAGACTTGAACTAGTATCAACCAGTGTTAAGTGCATAGTATCGCTAGTATTGAAGTTCTCCCTTTTCAGATGATCTTCTTTCATCAGACTTGATTATACTAAATAGTTATCTGACGCTACCAGTAAGTTCTACTCCGTAGGGTTGCATGTGAACAGATAAATAAACCGTTAAGTGAAGAGCATTTGAGATGGGTATGTTGAGAAGAGGAATTTTCGCTAGTAAGCTCACTCAAGCTTGCTACATAATTATCATTGGCTCAATTCACTATATGGCTAAAGGCAACATACGAATTGTGAATGGCTCAGTTAGTTTTACTTCTAAATTAATTGGGGACCAAAATTCAGTTGGCCTTACAATTCAATCACCGATAACATGAACAACTACAGCATTTGTTTTTGTGAGGTTTAGGAAGAGAAGTTTTCACATGTCCCAGTTTTTCGGTGGAGTTAGTCGAATTATACAAATTGCCTGAGCATAAGAAACTTAGGATGTCTCCGTTCACAAGACTAGGAATAGCGTTACTTGTCGTTGGGGCAATAATAGTAGGAATAGGAAGCTATTATGATCGTGGCGCCATTTCACTGTACGGCCTATTCTTCGTAATAGCTGGTTTCGTGTTGTATTTCGCTTCTTCTATTGTCACCTATAAGAAGACTAGGAAATGAAAAAAAGCATCAGATTAGATATATGGCAGGCTTGAACGGACGCGAGGATCTAGCTTTGGATTTTGGATCGTTTTTCTTTGCTTCTTCCTCATCTTCACTAAAGACAGAAATTTCTAAATTCAGGTCACCCAATTCAGATGAAATCAGCGAGGCAGCGTCTTCAATTGCCATCAGCTCGTCCAGATTTTTGATATTTAACTTAAGTGAACGCCGCTCCGCTGGAATTGAAAGGACATCCTCCATAATTTTCTTTACCAGCTTTACGTCTGACCGGGCTTGAGAAATTTCTGAATTTTCGCCTAGTGCTCTCATGACATCACTCAAGCTCGAATTACGGTTCGCGATAATTAGTTCAAGTATTCTTTGATATACTTTCCACTTCCACTTTGCGGAAGTGTATATATTGACACAAGTAGGTTTCATTTTCGTAACCTTTAAAATATTTTGTATGTCTTGTATCAGGTTCTTGATCAAGTCTTCCGATTCTTCAGTAGCGGGATCTGTATATTCCTCCACTACACCCGGCCAATCCAAATCCTCCTTTATTTTAGCAGCGTCTCCAACGATGCTATTCCAAACTTCGCTAGCCAAAAAAGGGGCAAAAGGCGCGATCAATTTGATTCTTGTCTCTAGAAACATTGACAGTATTGTATTCACTAATAAATCGAATCTTCCCTTAGATCTGATTCGCTTGTTATACCATTGTAAATCTTGCTCCATCGAGTACAATATTGTGTGTAATACCTCTCTCACTCGTAATCGATCCATCAATTCCGTAGCGTCTCTTATTCTTCTCTGCATCATACTCAAAATCCACTTGTCCTCGGACTCAGTAACGTCTTGACTATGATATAACTGCTTTAGCGACTTTTGGATATTGTCAGAACTGGAAAGGTGTATCCCCATTTGGTAAATATCATCCAACCGAGATCGAATCCCTCTAAGGGCTTCGAATGAAAAATCTGCGTCTTGAAGAAGTTCCGCTGAGCTCAACATTGCAACTCGAATTGTGTCCGCACTATGTTCTCTTACGGCTTGTCGTAGGGGAATAATATTTCCGAATGATTTAGACATTTTCTTACCGTCCATAAGTACCGAACCATTTACTACAATTTGCCTAGGCCAATAGGCTCTATCAAATATAGCTACGTGATTAAAGACAAAGAATGTGAGATGGTTGGGGACCAAATCCCTTCCAGAATGCCGTGTGTCAACAGGATAAAAGTATGTAAACTCTGTTCTCATATTACATATAAGTTCCTCTGAAAGTGTAGTCTCTTCGGAAATTCTTTTCGAGGAGCCTTCTCCTAAAAATACATAGTCAAATAGGGACTCGGTTAGATTTTGCGCAGGAATATTGTTATCATCATCAAAATGAATATATCTTGAAATAATGTAGTATGCAGTGTATATGACAGAATCGGATAGGCTTTCAATAATCCAACCTTGGTCCCATGGCAACCGTGTTCCAAGGCCAGACTTCCTAGCACAGGCCCTTTCCTTCAACCAGTCTACTACATAATTGAATTCAGATCTTATTTCATCAGGAACGATATCCATCCTATTAATGCATTCATGAGCTAAATCTTTCCATTGAGCCTCACTATATTTAAGAAACCACTGATCATTCAGTACCTTTACTACACATTCCTCCCCACATCTACACTTGACTGGTTTCTTGACAAATTCGTAAAGGATTTCTCCGATCCCGTTCTGCAATAGTTCAGATCTTATAAGATCTTTTGCTTCCGACACCATCATTCCTGCATACTTCCCAGTATTTTCTTTAAGCCTTCCCTTGTAGAATTCATGTGAATATAATTCTGAAGTAGCTTTTTCTAAAAGAGGATCATGTTGATCCTCTACACCTAACCTTTCAATTATGATCTGAGACGGAACCACGTTGTCACCTTCATAGCCTTCAGATTCGATAATTGTTATGGGCTTGACTATCTCGTGATTATGCATTTCTTTAGAGGAATTACCATTAGTGAAATCTAGTAGGGCCTGGTAATCGTAAGGAGCGTGAGCTGGGACAGACATGACCAATCCACTGCCATCTTTAGGATCCACGAAGGATGCAGGATAAATGGGAAGGCTGTTCTGCGTTATTGGATTACGTACATACTGCCCTACTAGTTTCGTCCCGTCTATTTCATGATTAATGTCCACATTATGACCTTGATGTTTTAATTTCAATACTGCATCATGGCTGATAATCCACATTGGTTCGTTGCCTTCCCCTACACGTGCGACTACGTACTTTACATGAGGGTTGACCCATAAATTAGTAACACCATAAACCGTTTCAGGTCTTAGTGTTGCTACTGGTAGTACATATGTGTCATTTAGATAGAACTTAACTAATGTATATTCGATGAAAATAGGCTCTATGTCTCCTAATGTATCATGCTGACTAACTGGATTCTGGTCTCTCGGACACCACCCTACTGGATGAGAACCTTGAATTATGAGGCCTTTTTTCTTGAGAAGGTTAAATTGCCATGCTATGAACTTAGAAAAGGCTTCATCGATGGTAGTGAATTCCCTTCTCCAATCTATTGAGAATCCCATTTCCTTCATCCCTTCTTTTATTTCTTGGTGGAAGAATCTTGCTATATTTACTGGTTCATTGAATGATTCTATTACCTCAGAGGGAACACCATACACATTACGAAAAGTATTATATAAATCCATATCCCCTGATACCAGTCTACGAGACATTGCTAGTATAGGGGTACCTGTATAGTGAAAGCCCATTGGGAATAAAACATTGTTTCCTCTCATCCTCTTGTAACGAGCGTGAGCGTCAGCAAGGGTGTACGTTCTCCCATGTCCTATATGTTGTGGGGAATTCGGATACGGATATGCAACTGTTACTAAGTATTTGTGCTTCGTAGAATCAGGATCCGATTCAAATATCTTCTGTTCATCCCATATATTCCTCCACTTTTTTTCGATTAGATTCCAGTCTGGTCTAGCAGCGTGCTTCACATGTAGGTACGAGTCAAGCAAAGCATTTCATCGCCCAATAGTTTGTGAAATCATCTCTTCTAATGATGATATTGTTTCTCGAACTTTGTGTTTAAATTTTCCACCTCCCTGACCAAACTCATCATTTCCTCCCCCCGATCCGCCGAGGGTCAGCGAAAGCCGTTGGGCTATCTCGCCTGCCTTGATTCTTTTTCTTGCTAACTCTCCAACAAATGTAATGACACGTACGCCTTGACCTTTTCCAATAAGAGCGACAAAAATCAAGTATGGATCATTCTGGGTCGCTGTCTCACCTAGCGAGATGTAGTAATCTTCGCCAAGCTCCTCATCGTGTATGCTAAATAGCTTGATTCCATCAGTTGAGATCACTTTCGCATCTTTGAAAATGGAGTTCATGACAGAGGGTAGAGTTCTTCTTACAATAGCTTTAAGGATCCTCTTGGTCTCGTCTGCGTCTTCAACAGATTTACGCAATGAATCTACCACCTTTTCCTTACTTGCTCCTAGGACGTGCGAGATGGTATTAAGCTGATTATCTTGTCTTTCCACATAGTCTATGGCAGCCTCACCTGCAACAAATTCTAGTCTTACAACACCATCCTGAATTCTTTCAGTCCTAAAAATCTTTATCAGGCCGATTTCACCGGTACGATTAACATGAGTTCCTCCACAGGCTTCTATATCCCAATCCTTAATATTGACAATTCTGACTGTACCGGATGGAACCACACCTCCCTGATAAATTCTAAAGGAGTAATTTCTTTCTGCATCGATACGATCGAATGTGTTTATTAATACCGGACTATCATGCCTGACAACTTTGTTTGCGGCTCTTTCTATTCCTTCGATCTCTTCTCTGGTAAGTGATGAGTGGTGGGTGATATCCAGTCTCGCATATCCTTCGTCTTTGAATGCAGAATTTTGCCATACCCACGGTCCAAGGGTACTTCTAGCAGAAGCATTCACAATATGCGTAGAAGTATGGTGTTTAGTAATTAGGTCTCTTCTTCTTAAATTTATGCGGACTCTAACCTTTTTTCCTGGTGAGAGGCCCTTTGAGGAACTTACCTTATGAATTACGATATCATTTTGCTTTGTTACGTCCAATACTTTAATCCCTTCGATATCGCCGGTGTCAGGTTCTTGACCTCCACCTCGAGGATAAAGTATGGTCTGATCCAGTATAACGTACTTGTTTTCCAAAATGGCCAAGATTTTAGCATCAGACTCTGTCTTCAAATCATGTTCATAATATAACAACCTAGTTGGTTGTAATTCTTCAATGCCTATAATTGGTTTAAGGTTGTGTGACGGATGATGAGATTCATGTAGTTC
The DNA here is from genome assembly GCA_049578985.1 of Nitrososphaeraceae archaeon. Classification (GTDB taxonomy): domain Archaea; phylum Thermoproteota; class Nitrososphaeria; order Nitrososphaerales; family Nitrososphaeraceae; genus TH5896. The sequence goes on along the minus strand of JBAUMZ010000185.1, from coordinate 58,663 downwards.
AGATAGCTTGGCATAAAAAGCTTGGGGAATACTTTCAATTGCACCTGATTCTATAAGGTATTCAGGTGTGATACCATCTGATTCGTACAGTCTTAGGAGATCATCAACCGAAAGGCTTTGTTTCTTGCCCTTTATCGACAAGGTAATGGAATTCATTCTTTCCTTTGATCCCAAATATCTATTAGATTCAATTTGTAAAATAGTTCTAACGTCATTTGCATGTTCTTCTAATTCTGGGTACATCCTTTTCAGATATCCTATGTGTATGTCGGCGATTTCAGCTAAATCATATTTCCAACCTAATCTTTCTAGTATTGCCAATGCTCTTCTTAGAATCACCCTCAGATTGTAGCCGCCTCCCACGTTAGACGGAATAGAACCATCGCTGATGGCAAACATTAATGTCCTCGTATGATCAGCGATAGTATACATTGCTTCGAAAGGATTAACTATCTTATTCAAATCTTCAAATGAGATTTTCATTTCCTTCACAAATCTTGTTTTGAGAGCTCTTAGATCCACCTCTGTTCTCTCTAGCGCATTTGAGACAAACCTAAAGTAGCTTCCAAGTATTTCTTTATCGAGCATCATTCCAGTTTTGCTCATCATCTCATTAATGACTGGACCGAATGTACAGTCATAACTTGTTGGAGTGCCCATTGTTATCCATGAGAAACGCTCCAATCCTGCCCCCATGTCTATAATCCGATTTTTCATTGTTCGATACTCATTTTCGTTCCCTTCAAATTCGGTGAACACTGCATTACCCAGTTCAAGCCCATTGACAAAATATTCTAGCGAATACCCAAAAGCACCTGCTCCCATCCAGACGTCCTCTACGAAGGTAATAGCCGTGGGATCAATTCCCAAAATTTTCGTCAACAATTGATAATCTAAATCCACACAACGATCCTTCCAATATCCACCTTCTGCGTCTGCGTCGCAGGTTTGCCCTATCATACAAAAGGCTGTGTAATGGCGGCCGCTGAGGCCTACATTCTCTATGTCGTTGAACCGAACGCACATTTGAGGTACCACCAAAGGATTGGCCGGGAGTTCAAAGAACACCTTGTTCTCAACTACTCTCTGAAAATCAACGATGGATGCTATTGTGTAATAAAGGTCATCGCGCCATCTGCAGACAACAGGGTACCTGTTTTCTATAGTATGTTCATTTGAATCAAAGAAAGATTCGACTTCCTTCCACGTATCAATATAGTCCAGACGCTTGCTTGTTGGAGGATTTCCAATAAATCCATAAGCCTCATGATCTGGGCAAGCCGTCCTATCTACAAGAGACCAAAAAAATTTACCGCAATGAATACATTTGTGCCGGTGAAACCCAACTTTATCGAAAAGTGCTACTTTATAGTATTTATCCGGACTAGCAGAAAACAGAGCAGAAAGTTCCTTTTTGCCCAATACTTTGTATGCCGTGCTAAATGGAGTAATAACGGTTTCGATCATTAACTCAAAGCCTATATTAATTCACAGAGCAGAACGATTCTGAAAATGACGAAACACTCCTTTGCATCCTGTTAGTTCACTACTAGTTTGAACCTAGAAAAGGGTCATCGATTAATTTCAAGAATGGCATATTCAATTTGAATGTTGCAAAATTTTTCCTAATTATAGGTATGATATATTTTTGGACCGGCAAGATTCTTTCAATTCATGATTATTTGATCCCGACAATTCCATTAGAATGATAATCCCCAACCCCGATGGCAGATATTATTTGTTGTGCAATATTCGGATAGTTAGTATTGGTCTCCAAGTTAGTAATGGTATGTAGCAATAAAAGAATTATCGTGATCTGATTATTTGCAACTATAAGCTTGCTTTTTTGAATCATTACAAGTTTAATCCCAATCAACGGAATTAAGCCACTGTAAATGCCAGTTATACTTTCATAGACTAGACAAAGATAGTTATGATATAAGCCCCAGACAGAGCTCCGGAATTACTTCAATACCAATCCTGGTACATCACATACTAAGTGCTCTTTGCAAGTCGCTTTGTATGTCACAAAATAACCTATTCAAGAGCAACCATTGTAGGGACACGTCAGGAGTGGCTGAATTAAATGGATCTCATTTATTAGAGCGATCATAGCAAGGTTCAAATTTATTTATTACCTAGTTTATTTGGTTATGGCCCGAAAGATGGTAGTTTTGTTACCTGCCATTTTAGCTGCCTTCGCTATCGGAGTTTTAGGTCTTCTCCTAGCCCCTCCAGAGGTCAAGAATAGAGATCTCAGTTTTCCTACGGGTACAATAAAAATTGACAATGATGCTGTCAAAGTAGAGGTAGCCAAATCACCTGAGGAGAGACAAAGGTGGTTGATGTTCAGGGAGGATCCGATTCCTATGGATTCAGCAATGTTATTGGTTTATAAAAAGCCAGACCTCTACGCACTATGGCTTATCAACATCCAATATAATCTTGATTTGATCTGGCTTGATGAAAATGGCCATGTGGTCTATGCAATAGAAAATGCACAAATTTGTACGAATCCATTTGATGCTTCGGAATGCACTTACAAGAATACTTCACCCGCTAAGTATGTGATAGCCGCTTCATCAGGGTTCATAGCGAATCATAATATTTCAACGAGCTCAACAATGAAGACATTATCGATTTGATACGATAAAACCTGAATCATATAGATGTGTGATCAGGCTAATCATTACAAGCAATCCCCGAGCTTCACTTGCTGCAAAGCTGCTAATGTCAATATTTTTGCAAAAGGTTTAGGCCTTCTTTGATTACTATGGATCAACCCTTAGGGATCAGAATAGGGTCACCTAGGATCAGAATAGGGTAACCTAGGTTTTGAACTAGAACCAATAGGTTGTATCAGAAGAAAACCAACGGACAAAAAACAGTTTATATGTGAAACGCTCATAAATTGATGATATTTTATATGAAAAGCCTTCAGGATAAAGACATTAGGTATTTAGATTACAAAAGAGTAACCTATAAGAGTAGGACTGAATCAACCCTAGCAAAACTGCTATCATTTTTAGATGATCAGTTCGAATACGACGTGGCTCTTACAGGACTAACTGACGATAGGCCAGTAACTATAGATTTCAAAACTAAAAACAAGTATATCGAGGTAGTTGATTCCGAGGCCGACCTTCAGAAATTCAAAGCTATAAAGCAGAAATATCCCGACCTTGACATAATTGCCTTTGGATCATCTAAGTATCTCGCAAAGGTAGACGAATTAGAATCGGTATTCCTGTTTGACTCTCAGGATGATGAAACTAGCTCTATCTTTATAGAGGATCCTTCACTAGCATTTGATTACGCACATATTCTTCCATTAGTCGAAAAGTGCTCTATACTGCATGGACATACATCTAATGTGATGGTAGAGATAATAGGTACAACCAGGAATAATCTTGTAATAGATTTTGGAGATGCTAAACGAATCATTAAACAGACCTTGAATTTGATGGATCACAAGTTTTTTATATCCAAAAAATATGTTGTAAAAGAAGACGAAAAACACTATTTCGTTTCCTTCACAGGTTTTCAAGGTGACTTCAATTTACAGGTGCCAAAAGCCACGACATTTATGTTGTCAGGTGAGGCTACAGTTGAAAATCTCTCAACCGAAATTATAAGGCTGCTCGCACCAAAGATGCCAACTAATATTGACGCATTGGGTGTATACATTTACGAAGGAACTAATAAAGGTGCACACATAATTTGTGGAATAGATCAAAGACCTTGACAATACAACTACTTATTGACAAATGACAATTATGATTTTTGACATTTTGGTTACCTGATTGTTGTACTTACACAGATGGGTTACATTTTTGATTACCCATATGGGTTACACTTTGACCCATGTCTGTAAGCTATAATGTCACCTATGTTAGGACGTACGACACCTAATCTAATTTGAATAACTTTTGTATGAAAGAAAACATTTCCTCAAGATGATTGCTTGCAATTAAACACGTAACGGAGCGGAATATCGTTCTCTATAGAGGCCACGATCGTACCCAAATAAATCGATACTACTTTTTAAGAGCATTATGATGCATACTTATGCGGCATTTTTGACGGATCTAACACTGAAATCGATTTCATTCCTTTCTACTTCTACACGTATTTGTATCCTTGTTAACTAACACAATTTATTGCAGTAACCCACTGGTAATCCGATAGTTATACTAACCAAATTATCCTTCCATGTAAATTGCGCTAACTTTATCATAACTGAGTAAATTGTGTCTGAAGTAGCTAATCTTGAGATGTCATTGTTTTATGATGAACAAATGCATTTATAACTATCCTTCTGGGTCTTTACCTCTAGTATGTCAGATAAAGGATCTCACCGAGTATTTTTGTCACCTTCTTCGATAGCAGTAATTGGTGCGTCAGAAAAACCCGGTGTAGGAAGGGCAATATTTTCTAACATACAGAAAGGATATAGAGGGAAGATTTATCCGGTTACTCCTTCCAATCCTACGGTCTGCGACTTGAAAGCCTACAAGAGCGTGTTGGACATTCCCTACGATATCGACCTTGCCGTTGTTGCTACGCCTAATAAAACTGTCCCTTCAGTCATTGAGGAAGTCGGAAAGAAAGGAATAAAGGGAGCGATTATAGTGACCGCGGGATTTAAAGAAGTTGATAATGTGGGTGCCCAACTTGAAAAGGAAGTAGGGGATATTGGTGCGAAGTACGGGACGAGAATCATTGGTCCAAATTGTTTGGGAATAATGAGCCTTTCTCCTGAAAATATGATGAATGCCACTTTTCTCAAGATCACACCTAAGCATGGGGGGATTGCTTTGGTATCGCAAAGCGGAGCGATTTGTGCTGCTACAGTGGAAGATGCCATTGCACAAGGGATAGGATTTTCGAAGGTTGTTAGCATGGGAAACAAAGTCGATATGGACGAAAATGATGTGCTAGAACTCTTAGCTGATGATGTTGAAACACGGGTAATCGTAATGTACCTGGAAGATATTCACGATGCGAGGAAGTTCATGAAGGTGGCCAAGAAAATAACCAAGGAAAATAAGAAGCCTATTATTGTTCTTAAATCCGGAAGAACTCCCGAAGGAGCAAAAGCAGCAATGTCCCACACTGGGGCTCTAATGGGTTCTGATGAAGCATATGACGCGCTATTTGATCAGTCAGGAGTTATTCGTGTGGATACGATGCAAAGCTTATTTGAGTTGGCCACGGCGTTTTCAAAACAGTTAGTTCCTGATAAAGATTCGGGGGTTGCTATAGTGTCAAACGCAGGAGGGCCAGCTATAATCTCCACCGACATATGTTCCGAATATCGATTGAAAATGGCAGACATATCTTCCTCAAGAGATGTAATTTCAAAGGTTATTCCACATCATGGATCTGCTAGGAATCCAGTCGATATTGTTGGAGACGCTGATTACAAGAGATTCGAGAAGGTATTGGTTGAATTGCTGTCCAATAGTAACGTTGGAGCAATAGTGACAATGTGTACCCCATCAGCCACTTTAGACTATACTGAACTCGCAAGGACCATTGTGAACACTTCTAAAGGAACAAAAAGGACAATGCTTGCCGCTCTAATGGGTTTAGCGGAGGGTGAAGAAAATAAGAGAGTACTCTCTGATGGTGATATCCCACATTTTATGTACGCTGAACCGGCTATACAAACACTTGCCGCGATGTACAGATTTAGAGAATGGCTCTCAAGAGAAGAAGAACCACCCAAGAACTTCCCAGTGGATATCGAAAAGGTAGCCAAAATTTTCGATAATGTTAAGAGAGAAGGACGATCTAACCTGTTAGAGGAAGAGGGGTATGAAGTTCTTCATGCTTACGGTTTTCAAACTCCGAAAAGCTATTTGGCAAAAAGCGAGGACGAATGTGCCGAGGCAGCAAGAAACATCGGGTATCCTCTAGTTATGAAAATAGTTTCCCCTCAGATCATTCACAAATCTGATGCAGGTGGTGTTAAGATAGGTCTTTCTAATGAAGAAGAGGTAAGAAAGTGTTTCAACGATATTATTGGAAGCATTCGAAAATACAATAAGGATGCATTAATAAAAGGAATTTTGATTCAAGAGATGGTCAGACCTGGTAAAGAGACTATTATCGGTGCGAAACGCGATCCTTTGTTCGGTCCATTGTTAATGTTTGGTCTCGGAGGCATTTATGTAGAAGTTCTCAAAGATGTTACATTTAGAATAGCCCCTTTAACCGAAAAAGACGCCGCTGAGATGATAGAGTCTATAAAGTCAATTAAATTATTGAAAGGAGCGAGGGGCGATAAACCTTCTGACTTGAAAGCATTGACGGAAAATCTTCAGAGATTATCGCAATTGGTAACTGATTTTCCAGAAATAGAAGAGTTTGATATGAATCCACTTCTGGTGTTCGAAGAAGGAGTAGGAACAAAGGCCGTAGATGTAAGAATTGGCTTAGCTAAAAAGTAGTCGGATTGAATGCCTTTGAAGTCAATACCAGCCTAATTTTATTTTTATTCTCAGATATAGAAAAAGCAGAGATCTAACTAGCAAATATGCTCTATTCTTAGTTAGCCTTCTAATTCTCATAATTCGATATCTGATGAATGACATCTTGGGACTTTTGATCCTGTTTATCTACTTTTCAATATAATGATATCGCTGATTTGTTGACGCAGCCTACTGCAAACATGTTAACCCATTTGCCCATTTGCCCATTTGCGACCTCATATGACAAGAATGATGACTCGATCGACGACGGATTTGACGAGGATTATCGACGATTGTGATGCCCGGAAGATAATTCAGATATTTTTGAAGGATCTGGAGGCAAAGATTGGTGAATCGAATAAGGCTTCAAAGGAATCCTCCGAACTATGATCAACCGCACTGCTACTTGAGGGGATATAATTCAATTATTCCATATTTGATCACATTACTTCCATTCCTTTTATAATGCGTTACCAATATTGCATATTTAAATAGTTTCTGTTCTTTCGGGGCGTCAAGATGACTTACCGACTGATTATATATATTATAGTTGTCATTTAGAATCTAGGACCTATGAAATCTCGAATTCATCCTGAAATAGTATATATAGGCTAATCGGTGCCTCACCATTATGAGCGGTGTTTGGAAAGTTCTAATCTGTGACTTAATTGATAAGATAGCTGTTGATATATTGGCAAAGGCTGGAATGATTGTTGATTATCAGCCAGATATTACGCTTGAAAAACTTAAGTCTCTTATTAATGGATACGACGTTTTGATTGTGAGGAGTAGGACTCATGTTTCTAGAGACGTTATCGAAAGTGGAAAATCTCTTAAAGTCATAGCACGCGTTGGGGTCGGACTGGATAACGTTGATACCAACTATGCGACAAGTAAGAAAATACAAGTCATAAATGCTCAAGAGGCTGCGACAAACGCAGTGTCAGAGTTGGTCATCGGCTCCATGATATCGCTGGCTCGCCTTATTCCACACGCGCATTCTGAATTGTCAAAAGGAAATTGGATCAAAAAGTCTTTGATGGGAATAGAACTGAGTGGAAAGTATCTGGGGATCGTCGGCGTAGGGAATATAGGAAGAAATGTGGGGCGCATTGCTAGAGCATTAAGAATGAATATCATAGGCTACGACATTTACCCTATCAGTAGAGAATACATCAACGAAATTAGCATGATTAATACTGATCTAAATACACTAGTTGAAAGTTCTGATTTCATAACCATCCATGTTCCGCTGTCGTCCGATACGTACCATCTTTTTGATGGTGATCTCCTTTCTAAAATGAAAAAGTCAAGCTACATTATCAATACTTCAAGAGGAGGGATCGTGGATGAAAACGCTCTGTACGACCTTTTGAAAGATCAAAAAATAGCTGGAGCTGGACTGGACGTCTTTGAGGTCGAGCCACCTATTAATACAAAATTCTTAGAATTGCCCAATATCTTATGTACTCCTCATATCGGCGCCCAAACCAAAGAAGCGCAGGAGTTGGCAGCCAGAGTGATAGCTGAGAAACTCATTCACAGATTCCAAGAGCAGTCCATTTGACAATGATCAAATTGGTCTAGTATGTGTTCCAGGGTTAGGGTTCTGCATCAGTCCTAGTCCTAAATCTTCGTATAGTAGACATTGTATTATCTGCCAATTTTATTGTGAAAGCTCCTTCTTCATCTGAAGAACTATGAGATAGTTCCTCTAGAAATTTCGCCTTGTCTTTACCTCTTTCGTATACTCCTGCTGATTCCTTAATACAAAGAGGAAATTTTTGCATCTTAAAGCCATTTGATTTAAGATAACTTACAAAGCTCCTATAGGCATCAAGGTCATACCAATCTATTCCCCTCTCCTCGCAAAACATGATCCATACATCAATAGTGTTTTGAAAAAGTGCTTTTGAACGAAGCAAATCCAGTGCCAATGATAAATTACAAATACAAGTAACGTTCCACTGATTATTGAATTTAACTGTAACTGGAATAAATGCCATGCCACTCTCTATTCCCAATTTTAGGAGCTGGATCGCTTCAAATAGTGGGGTTTTTGGCTCTCAACATCATCGTTTTCGTATTCTCATTTTGTGATACTCAGATTGAACAAATATATTTCCAGGATTTTATAGCTTTACGAGATGGATGCCGCCGGTGAAGAGCAATTTCAAAAAAACAGAAAGTTATGTAGGCAGTTTTTAGAGCTGTCACCCAAAATTAGATACGTCGGATTAATGAACAATTTTGGAAGAACTATTTCAGGACAACTTCGTAAGGGTATTATACCATTGTTTTCTCCTGAAGAGGCAAGAGATGAGAACTTTCTGGAAGCAGCTAGGAATCAACTAAGAAAGAAATTCGAAGAGGCGATAGGTAAGACAAGATTCACAATTACTGAAAATGAAAAGGTAAAAATAGTAACGATACCAATAACTAGAGGATTTTTCTATATTACCTTGGAAAAAGACGCCGAGAATCAAGAAATCTTAAAGGTAATTGAATCTGTTAAAATGCATGAAGATCTCATCTTGAATAATTGAGAATATACGGGTTGAGTTGTAGATCGTCTATTTGGAAAAAGCGACAAGCTTTCCCCTCATTTCTCTATCTTTGGAAATGGATCCATGCGCAGGATCTACCAGTACGACCTCAAACCATTGATGCATTCCGTCCTTATGCAAGTAATAAGATCCCACTACTTCCAAATTTGGAAACTTCTCACCCACTCTTCTTTCTGCGACTTTTTGCATACTAGTTCCTTGTTTTATGCGTACGACCCCTAAGTGTTTGGGTCTTCTTCCTGCCACAGGTCTTTGTTTTCTCATTCCGCCTCTGCCTACTCTTGCGCGTACCACAACTATACCTTGTTTAGCCTTATAACCAATCTTTCGAGCACGATCTAATCTACTCGGTCTTAAGATCCTATGAATTGACGGTTCTTTTCTCCAATTAATTGCCTTTTCCTTTAGTTCGTCTGAATTTGATTTCCACATTTTAAGCCAGGTATCAGCAATGTATTGCCGCATAAGGTGTGGGTAAGAAAAACCCCTAATATTTGTATTGGATGGTTGGACGGAGTCCGCCCATCATTAAACCAAGAATCCAAAAGTGAGTCATAATGCTTTGTAGGCTCTACTCCATTCATCCTTAAGTTTTTCACTACATACACGTACCGACCTTCAATCCTTTCCGTGTGCTGGTCAATTACCGCAGTCCCCATTAATGGCTCTAATAGGTCTCACATACTCCGTATGTCATAGAGATCACCGTATTAACGATCAGAGCTTCCAAATTACACTTATTAACTTCGAGTGATTGGAGCTCTACCTGCAGTTATCATCGATAACAACCTTACTGAGGGGAAGAGTCTTTGTGAAGAATTGATCAGTCACCAGGTGACACCAATTTGTGACGGTTACATAATCAAGTATTTAATACTACAATAAATGGATAGTGGAATGAGTGAGGACGGTATTATACGGAAGTAAGTTTGCCTCTTTTAGACTCATATTCTCTTATGGCGCTTTCCAATTCAACAGTGAGCCCTATTTCATCTAAACCTTGCATCAACATCCTTTTGTGAAAGCCATTGATGAGAAAACTAAATGACTGATCACGACAAACTATTTTTTGTTTATCTAAATCAACCATAAAGTCCTCATTTTCAGAATTCTTAAATAGAAATTCTACCTCTTGGCGTTCAAGCTGGATAGGTAAGATTCCATTCTTGAAGCAGTTACTATAGAAGATGTCTGCAAATGATGGAGCAATGAGAACGATTACACCAAAATCTCTTAATGCCCATACCGCATGTTCGCGAGAGCTCCCACTGCCAAAATTATCTCGAGTAAGAAGGATTCGTCTTCCTGCGTATCTCTTGTCGTTTAGAACAAAGTCATTTGAAAGCGTTCCATTGTCTCGATATCGCCAATTGTAAAAAAGGAATTCGCCATAGCCTTCCTTCTTTACCATCTTGAGAAACTGCTTTGGGATGATCTGGTCAGTGTCAACATTTATGATATCCAACGGAATAGCCTTATCGCATACGAAATTGAAGGGCTTCATCTAAAACCATTCTCGCACGTCAACAAATTTTCCTTCCACTGCTGCGGCCGCGGCCATGATTGGGCTAACTAAATGAGTCCTTCCACCAAATCCTTGTCGTCCTTCAAAGTTGCGATTAGAAGTACTTGCACACCTCTGCTTAGGAGCGAGTATATCTGGATTCATCCCTAGACACATACTACATCCAGATTCGCGCCAATCGAAACCAGCCTTCTTAAAAACTTTGTCGATGCCTCTCTCTTCAGCAGCCCTTTTCACAGATTGAGAGCCCGGAACCACCATTGCATTGACTCTGGAGGAGACAGTCCTTCCCTCAAGCATGCTAGATGCATCTATTAAATCTTCCAACCTAGCATTCGTGCAAGATCCAATAAACACACGATCTATGTTTATCTTAGTTATAGGCACACCAGGCTCTAGTCCCATGTACTCCAATGCCCTCCTGGCTGATTTTTCCTGCTCGACATTTCCATCTGCATATTCTTCTGGGTACGGGATATTCTCAGTAACATCTACAACCATCGAAGGATTTGTCCCCCAACTGACTTGAGGGACTAGTCTCGAAAGATCCATTTCGACGGAATTGTCGTGACAAGATTCAGAATCTGTAGTTAGAAATGATTCCCAATATCCAATCATCTTTTCTAGCTTTTCTCCAGAGGGTGCAAATGGTCGTCCTCTTATGTAATCGAAGGTCACATCATCTGGAGCTATCAATCCAGCCCTTGCTCCACCCTCAATAGACATGTTGCAGATTGTCATTCTTTGATCCATTGAAAGAGTAGAAATTCCTTCGCCACTGTACTCGATCACTGAACCAATCCCTCCAGATATGCCTATATGTCTAATCGTTGACAGAATCATATCTTTAGCTGATATTCCAGGCCGGTTGTTAATCGTTCCAGTGAATTTGATGTTGAGGCTCTTGGGCTTGTGCATCCAGAGACATTGTGTGGCAAGTACGTGTTCAACATCACTTGTACCTATTCCAAGCGCAAAGGCCCCAAAAGCGCCGTGAGTGGATGTGTGACTATCCCCACAAACAATCGTCATACCGGGCAGCGTAAGGCCTAGTTCAGGACCGATAACATGGACTATGCCCTGTTGCGGGCTGAGCATGTCAAAGAGCGTAATACCAAACTCTTTACAGTTCTCTCTCAAAGCATGCATTTGGATGGCCGAATCACCCTCAATAACTGGAATGGAACGGTTAGTCGTTGGAACGTTATGATCCATTGTTGCAAATGTCAGGTCGGGGCGTCTGACCTTTCGTCCACGCAGCTTCAAACCAGCGAAGGCCTGAGGGGATGTGACCTCATGTATTAAATGACAATCTACATAAATTAGTGATGGATTTCCATGCGCTGCCTCCTTTTCTTGAAAAACTACATGGTTGTCCCAAATCTTATCAAACAGCGTCCTTCCCATCAATACTTCAATTTCAATTTACTCGAATATAATTATTAGGAGTACGCTCTGATGGCAGGCCAAGTAGGATTATCAACCGCACATCCGCCAAAACTAACAAGATGATTTCCAGGATTGAGAGGCTTAATTAAACGCGTCGGGCCAGCAGTGAATATATTGTTCTCATGAAGGGAAACGTCAAATCGCTCTATTCCATCTGTCTTCTTGCCTTACTTCAACTGATGCACCAATCCACAGTCTCGTAACTGCAGTTCAGTCTTCGTATCAGGTAACTCAGCAAATGAACATTCTATATTTAGTGACGATAAAAGAATAGCCCTTCTGGCACAGTCGCAACCCCTAATTTCGGAAGGTAGACGGCTTATGAAAGCTGACATTATTGCTACTGATACTTCAAGCGACCAGCATAGCGTCTAAGAATTTTTAATCATGTCTTCGCAACAGTGTTGTTAAGTTAAAGGTTCGTCAGAAAGTCCGGAATTTACTGTGCATGATGCACTGGGAATACTTAAATTTAGTACCCGTTTCATACCTGTAGGATGGATCCACAGAATAGCGGATACTCTAAGTATGTTTTAGAGCATATGAAGAAAGGTACTACTACATGTGCCTTAACCTGTAGCGATGGAGTAGTTCTTGCTGCTGACACAAGGGCAAGTGCTGGATTTTTCATAGCAGATAGACATGTCATGAAAATTCAGAAGGTCGATAGACATCTAGGCATGACAATAGCAGGGGGTGTGGCAGACGCTCAAAATCTAGTCGACATCATGAGGTATAATGCCAATATATTTAGAATTTCGAACAGAAAATTGATGCCAGTCAAGTCTGCCGCTAGACTGTGCTCGAACGTGCTCTTCAATCAAAGATATTTTCCGTTTTACGTGCAGATAATTATGGCTGGCTACGACTCAGAAGAAGTAGCTCGGATTTATAACATAGATCTGTTTGGATCAATGACTACTGAAAAGTTTATCTCGACAGGAAGTGGGTCTCCGGTTGCATACGGATATCTCGAAACTGAATTCCAGGACAACTTGAAAGTGGATGACGGTTACAAAATTGCTATCCGTGCAATTGCTGCAGCCATTCGAAGAAATGCAGGCACAGGTGATGGTATCAACGTTGTCATTATAGATAAGGACGGATTTAGAGAACTCCCGAAGGAGATGAAGAATGCAGTGGAAGTGCCTTGTTAATCATGGCCCAGTCAAGTAGATTGTACTCATAACGGCGCTGGGAACGCGGTCCGTAATTTAATTTTTGCAGATACTACCGATCAGGAAACACCATAGCAGCAGGAAAGAGCAATGTCCTGGTTATGACTCTTACCTCATTCCAACAATTATTCCTACACCCTTTTCTGGTTTTCTTTATTCTGTGTTACATGCAATATCAAACTTGTGTAATGTGCAATATTACATAATATGAAACTGGATCCAAATTATCGTAGAGGACAGGTTAACTTCGCTACTTCTATTTAACTATCTACTGTCATCCTCATATTCAAGAATAGTCATGTTGCTATGATTTAGTGGATTTCTATTCAAACTGTTTCTAACAGCCTTGTTCGCGTAGATTACAATTTCTTCAAAATGGTTAAAGTTCAGAAATGCTTTCAAAGCCTTAATAGTTTCGTCATATGAATATTCCATTGCTTCGTCATCATAATTAGCCTGATTCAACAAATTGTGAGCAGCAGGATATATATCACATAATTCAACCGGAATTATTCCCAAAAATGCACTGTACGAGCAAATCTGAAATCCTTCATATTCCTTAACAAGATTGTTATAGCTAATACTCGAATAAAATGGCTTTATGTCTTGTTCTGGATAGAACAACGCACGTAACTTGGACGACTTAAACCTGGCAACCATCTCCCTGTATTGCTTTGCTTCTGGCCTGTAATAATCTATTGAATCACAGAAAAAAGCCGCTTTACTTTTGAATCTCTTGGTCCCAGACCCTAAAATTGGATGATCTTTTATGTATGCCAATGCGTCCATGAGATTGGGGTGTGAGCGTGCTTTCTGTGCTACATATTCCCACAGTCTGCCATCCATTATCGCCTGTTTCAACATACTGATCTCTAATTTCAAGATATACAAATTATGTTTTGCCAGTTCAATTGTCCTCGTACCGTAATCCATACTGTGAAATTCTTCTACAGAATGAGAACTACATACAGGACAGCTACAAGGAAGATAGACCAATTCATTGAGTTTAGCAGTTCCATAGGGAGTAATGTATCTACTGTCCCGTGCATATAATATATAGGAAGCAGAATCAAAAGTATCGCATCCCAGCGCTACAGCAAGAGAAATTGCAAGTGGATGACCTGCCCCAAAAAGATGTAATGGTTTGTTAGGTATGAGCTCCTTCACTGTTAGGATCATCTTCGCCAATAAACGGAAATCGTATGCTTCCATTACTTCGACAGGACTCCCAAGCGCAAAGAAATCAAATCCAATTTTAGTAAGTTCCTTAGTGGAATACTTGACTAAACCGAGATGTTCTGCCCCTTGAATAGTACCAACCCAAATCGGCCTCTTAATGTCACTCATTTCTTCTGTCGGTTGACTTCGATGCTCGACAATACTTGCAGTAGCTCTGGCATTTAGGAGTGTCTCCTCCACAAAATCTACAGCACGCCGATAATCTAATCTATAGCCAGTCGGTCTGTCTAGTATCACGGGCAGGTCACTTTTAATATCAAATTGGAATTTTGTCATAATTTCTGGTCCTATTTCAATATCGCCATACTCCAACACCTGATAGCCTCCCGAATCGGTCATCACTATTCCGTCAAAATCGATTAGATTATGTATACCTCTTTGTATTGCCTGCTCTTTATGACGCCTCAGCGTGATATACGCATTGGTAATTACGGCGTTGAATCCTAAATCTTTCAAAAATTGAGGTCGTATTACTTGATCAACAGGATGTACAACAGGAAGAAAAGCAGGAGTCTCTAGGCTTCCATGCATTGTCTTCAATTGCCCTATTCTACCACCTAGGTCAGTATATCTGACCTCAAAGGACAAATTTACTTCCTGTTCTCCCTCATGAACTCATCATAAATGACTCTAACTCTATCGGCTGCTAAACCAGATCCTTCTTCTACACCAGTCTCTGTCACTTTTATCTTATCCATTACTATAATCGCGCCTACATCTTCTCTAATTCTTACAAGACCAGGAAAAACCTTGGAAAGTCTTTCAGAAAGGGCTTTAAAATCGAAGGGCTTCTCCATTAGTTTAATCTCCTTCACATATGCACCATTGATGATCATCTTTAGTATTCCAGTACCTTCAACATCATTTAGGACCAAGTCGAGTCTCTCGTCGATGCCAGTTAAAGTTCCTTTATATACTCTCTGATCAGAAGTTTCTACAGAAACCTTTTTACCAAGAAACTGAATTGCTTCTTCGCCGAATTTGCGTATTAACACTGTGGACATGATCTTTACACCGGCTTTATAGGCTTGGATATATATATTTGAATTACAATGAAGACCTGGCTAAGAAATATCATAAGAATACAAAAGAACCAATTCCTAGGCCACAATTGATTAACTCTGGATGGATGACACGACGGCCTTGAAAATTACGAATATTCTAGGAATCGTCCTAGATCGCCTTTTTCGTATACCAGAGATAGCCAGTCTACAACCCCAATTCTCCTGCTCGTCTTAGCATTTAATAAGGAAATTATCTTCTCACAAATCTCGGCCGGTGTAGATTGAGTAGTATCTAACTCTGCGATTTTTTCTTTTCCAAAGCACTGAACCGAGTCGTACAATGTTATTCCTAAAATTTCGCTGGCTACATTTTCTTTGATCTTTTCAGCAGAATATTTTCTGTTTTCTAAAGTGCTATGAATAGCGTATGGAGACTTACGTAATACTACTGTTAAGTCGATCCATTCCTCTTTCAGGACATAAGGAGCTAAATGTCCCACTATAACTGTTCTTTTTGATTTTCCAAGCTTTGACCCTATAATAGTTGCTATCTTCTTTGAATCAATTTCTAGGTTAGGCATTTGCAAAAAGGCATGATGTTTAAGAATTAAATCATTGATGTCAATAACCGCCAAGTCCAAAATTTTTCTTAACTCAAACGCTGTGGTGTGTTTACCAACGCCTGGATTCCCAGTTATTACTAACCTAAATGAATCCGAAATATTGTTATCCAATTAGCGAGTTGATTATTATACTTTGAATTCATTTATGAAATTATCTATTGAGAATTTCCATTTGCAATATATTCTATATATAAAGGAAAGAGCAGATTCAATATTTCAGTACTAAATCGACGGTGAAGCTATCGGATCACCGAAATATCATACGGCAGTTCTGGAAATGTACAAGTAATCTGGATCTGGAAATGTACAACATGCTTTGCTCACCTAAATTCTCTTCACACTCGCTTTGATTTCATATATCTTTTAATCCCACAATGATAAGCTTGAAATCGAAAGTTAATCAAAGTGTACCTCCCATAGCTTGTCACTTGTTTGTACGGAAGGTAGCCTCATATTATACTGAAACCCACATTGATCAAGTATGTGCTCAAACTTAAATTTTTCAGTTTGTGAAATAGGACCCTCTTTCTTTAGCCAATTCATCAATTGAGAATTGATTTTGTTTTTCGCGTTTTCATCGCGTACATAGACGTACCAAAGGTTATGTGCAGATCGAAGGTGTATCAGCGAATTTCTGAGGTCACTGTCGTTAATCAACTGTTGTGTATAGTATCTGTTCATTAACTCATGATTTACATCAATCCATGAAGGAGTCCTCCACCAGGCAACACGATTGTATCCGAACTCTTCATATTCACAACCACCATGGATACCACATTGTCCACCTTGGTCGAACGTAGTTATGACACATCTAGCTATTTCAGCTACACGGAGCCTGAAATCTACCTCAGGCTCCATCCATCCAACGAATGCGACATCTATTGGTTGGGTCACGCATTCTATTGGGAGCGAAACAATGTGATCAGGTTTGGGTCTTTTCAAGCGATAGTAAATTGTTGCATCTTTTTCTACACCAATTGCGCTAGGTATATACCGAATGACTTTGTTAAGAAAGTCTCCATATCCACAGCCTATGTCCAAGTATTGCGGGTTGGAGGATATCGCTCTTGCAATGGTAACGATCCTCAAGACATCTATTTTGCGGTATGTAAAGTATGTACCTCCAAAAAAGGGAAAAATATATCTAGCGTGATCTTGATAGCGTGAACTTCTAGTAAAATTTAGATACTCCTGATATGCATTAAACAAGTCCTGGCGATCGAAAGGCATATGCTCCTTAGTCTCATGTTATACCTGTAATCAACTAATATACCAAACTCGACATACTAAAAAAATCTTGTTTGTCCCCAAAAGGCTTATTAACTTCCATTATAATCTGGACATATGGTTAGAAAATTCGAAGAATGGTGGGCTACTGTTCCTGACGATTTGAAAAGGAAGAGTCGACAAGGTGATGAGCAGAACAAGCCATTGCTAAATCAGGTTAACTATGTACTATTGCATCTCCATCTAGCTGGAAAACATGATGCCAAGCCAAGTCACGAAGAGCTAAAGGATTGGCTGCACAGCGGACAAGTAGATGTTCTAAGAATGAACAAATAGATAAATAATTAAATTCTGGCAAATTATTGTATTTTGTTTTTTTATTTCTTGAGCAAATTTTTGTATTTTTATTTCTTGAGATGATATAACACTGTTTTACAATTGACATAGTGTTTAAATAGTCTTAAAGTGATGCACCATTAGTGAATTAGAAGATGCCAATTGCTATACTTCCAGATGTAGACGAACAGAGATGTATTGGTTGCGCTCTCTGCGTAGAGATTTGTACAGCTTTAGGTCCAGATGTACTGAGGGTAAAGCCGGTAGAGGGATGGAAAAGAGGAAAAGCATTCATCTTTTACCCTGAACGATGCATCTCAGATGGAGCATGCATAGGGGTTTGTCCAACCCATGCTATTTTCTGGATGAGGCCTATGGAATACACTTCAGGTGCGCCAGTTCCTCTTCACAAGAATGGTGTATTTGAGAAGGGCTGGGAAGAAGGTTAATCGTAGCGCGCAATCAAATTACCTTAACCACCGCAATTTTTTTACAATTTTTTATTACCTTTTTAAATTAATCGTAATTGAATTATTTGTAATAAAAATTATACTGCGACCCGTCTTTAATGATGGTTACCAGTTCAAGGCTTGTCAAGTTGCTGTACCAAGTTGCTGTGAGAAGTTGATATTTCCGTATTCGAACTATTTCAAAGCGATCCATTTGCAAATTTGCAAAAAGAAATGCATTAGCCAAAAGCGACTTCCGTATGAGAAAATTCTTGAGGCTGGTTTACTTAGTCGTAAGTTCGATGCATTGAAGACGATGGTATTTATATTCATGAAATCTAGAAGCTTAGATTGGACATTTCAGAGTTTGTGTCTTCTTTACCGGAAAATGTTCTAACAGGTGATGATATAACTTTACCTGAAAGTGTAGTGAGGAAAATCTTTAGATTTGGAGAGGTTAACAATGATGATATCTTTTATCATCTTGGCTGTGGGATGGGGAATACGGTACAAATCGCGGCCAAGGAGTTTGGCGTGAAACGTTCTATCGGTGTCGAGAAAAGAGATGAAATAGTCTCTGTGGCAAAAAGAAGGATAAGAAGGCTGAAGAATGCACAAATAATTGTTGATGATATTAGAAATGTTAGTCTTTCTGATGCGACAGTGGTTTTTTTTTGGTCTAATGACGAGCAGATTGCGGATCAAATGACGGCAAGATTCAAGAAAGAGACAAAGGATAACATAAGGATACTTACAATTCTATCTCCGCTTGGATTGATCAAACCATCAAAAGTAAATTTTCCGTTCTTCATGACTATGAAACCTTTTGAATTCTATAAAGACTTGCAGGAGCAGATTGAAGCCATTCACGGTACCAAGTGCTTAGATTTTACTGGATCATGGAACATAGCAAGTAGATATGTTACGGAAATGGATGTAGTTCCAGGGGAGTACCAGCGATTTGTGACCATGGTTCAATGCATGGTTATCTGGATCAACGCTTGGAACATAGGTATTGCATGCGAAAGCGAAATACCTCCTCCAGTGAATGCTTATATTGGAATTTTGAAGGAATTCTTCAATTTGGACTTGTCAAGTATGATACACTAGTGACTACAGAACCAACAGAGTTAGTCATCCGGTTTCAGAGTGTCATTAAGGTATCAGTCAATAGGCATAAATACGATGGATATGAGCGCTTTATATCCATATGTTTGAAGGACAAATATTTCCTCACTTCCATTGGATTTGAAATATGTAATTCTACTACGTGAAGGCCGGAAGTGATTCGCCCAACCCAGGACGCTCTTTCTCTAAACGTGCTATATTGCGTGACATGTATTCCATAGTACCAGGGATATGACATTTGCACACGCATTCTTCGCAATCGATGTGATTTCCATTTTTACAATTCTTAGATAATTCCTTTCTATTCACTGTACATTTAACTATGCTGACTAATTTTAATTTTATCAACCTTTTTGCTCGTGACAAATTTCGTACCAAACCAAAACAAACAGCATCATATTTGTTTCGAGTATGTAGTGCGTATGGATTCAGGATCAATAAGACTTATAGTTCATAGAATAAGATTATCTCCCCATTTTCATGCCTTTTTACATCCCTAAGCTTTAGTGGCATGCCTTCAGAAATCCAATCACAACCTTCGCCCTCTACTAACGTGATTGCGGATCTCCCACCAACTATCCGAGGAGATAGTGTGATTATTAATTCGTCCACAATACCAAGTTTTAGGACGGACCAATTTAGCTCTCCTCCTCCCTCCACCAATATCCTCCTATAGCCCCTTTTCTCCAATATTCTGAAAACCTTCCTAAGCTCAACCTTGTTTCGTCCTGCAACTAGAACTTTTGCACCAGTGCTCTCTATTCGACGGATATTATGATAAGAAATCCTATTGGAGGTAGCCACTATAGTATCTAATTCTTCAGCTTTTTTCAGCAGCTTAGAACTTGAAGGAATCCTCCCCGTGCTATCAATGACCACCCTTGTCGGGGACCTTGAACCTGCTGCCCCCAACCTAACTGTCAGCTGGGGATCATCTATCAGTACCGTTGAAATTCCGACCATTATTGCATCTGCAGAATTCCTTAATTGATGTACTCTCCTCAAATCAGCATTTGACGATATAGCTGAATTTCCATTTCTCGTAGCTATTTTTCCGTCAGCTGTCATTGCAGCATTAATAACAACCTTCAATTACCTAACTGCCTCTCTTTTTTTCACGAATTCACTGTTACAAATTCTCCGTTTATCATCATACCCATGATCGAACTTTGGCCTGCCCTTTGCACTATGGATGCATAAGGATCGTGGATAGGATAGAGGTTAACATGTCTTTTGTCAATGAATAGCATGTCTGCGGATCGACCAGATTCAATGCAACCAGAATTCAGGTGAAGAATTTCAGCTCCATTAACAGTAGCCATTTTCAATATATCTCGTGCACTTATCTGATGTACACCTGTAGCCCTAGAAACCTTCCAAATGTAGTCCATTTCCTTGAATAAATCTGGGGAATTAAGCATAACGTTATCAGTTCCTAATCCTACTATACAACCGTTGTTTATCATATCGGCAATTCTAGGGACACCACAACCCAGTAATCCGTTAGATCTAGGACAAACCACTACACCTATTTTATTTGTCGCAATGGCAGCAATGTCCTTGTCAGTTGCTTGCGTCATATGTACAACGAAGTCAGGCTGGAGGAACTTGATTGCTCTTTCAACTTCAGTCAACCCAAACTTCCTATTGGACAGAGCGGTCGTTTCTCGAGACTCGGCAGTATGGATCGCAAGTAATCTCCTGGTCCCTAGGTTACTCGTATTATTGTAGTTTCTAACCGTTTTCGAATACTCGATTAGAGACCTATCGGTGTTTTCATTTGTCCCACTTATTCCGAGTCCATCCGAAACACCAAGCACATCGAATACCTCCCGTGGTAAGACAGAAGAATCTATTGATGATTCTTTGGTGCGGGGACCTGAGTTAGATTGGGGACAAGGAGACTCAAAATATTTCTCTATTCTACCTAGTACTAAAGGTTTAATTCTTAAACCTGATACAGCCCTCCTTAATAGTTTTGTACCATCCAGACCGCCCTCGCGGAAATCTGCAAATGCTACAATTCCACTTTTTAACATTGAGACCGCGGTATATCTCATGAATGCCTCTAGGTGGATGGGATCAGTTCTGGAAAGGATCTTGCGTTTTATACCGATAATTGGATCAACAGTCGACGACAAGTCGGGATCTGAGGTAAAGTCCTTTGCAATAGAATCTCCGATGTGTGTGTGTGCATTTATGAGCCCTGGAAGTAGCAAAAGGCCTTCCGCATCAAAGATTGTTGATACCCTGTCTAATGGGCTAAGTTCCGTGTCAGTTCCAACCCTAGTAATGATACCATTGTCAGAGATCTGAATGACTCCTCTTTCAGCATATATTAGATCTGGTCCTCTCAGAAGACTTGCGTTCTTTATGAGAATAGACATTATATTTCATAAATTGAAACGTCTGTTCCATTATCTCTTAATTCTCTAATTTTGTCAAGGGCCTTTGTTGCAATCATAGCAGCATCTCTCCCTGTTTTTCCTTTTCCTATTCCACAATTAAGAGGAATACGTGTATCTTCTGTAATCCCAAGCAATATATTTTCTACCTCCTCTTTGAGTATATTGCTTGCTACCACCATGAAATTATCCCCCCCAAGA
Source organism: Nitrososphaeraceae archaeon (assembly GCA_049578985.1). Lineage (GTDB taxonomy): Archaea > Thermoproteota > Nitrososphaeria > Nitrososphaerales > Nitrososphaeraceae > TH5896. Next base: position 36,856 of record JBAUMZ010000185.1, on the reverse strand, counting down.
TAAAAAGTAAGGCATTCCTTTTCCATAAATTTATCAACTAAACGTGAATATATGCCGAAAATCATGGATGTTACTTGATAAGGAGACAATTTCAAGTTCAGTTTACTGAGTCCACTAACATCGATATGCATTATCCGGATATCGGTCATATGATTTCCTAGTTGGTTTCCATGTAAGTCATGTCCAAAGATTCCTCGAGATGCGATTTGAACCCCCTTTTTTCGAGCTTCAAAAGCGCTTCTATCTGCCTCAGTGGGAGTGTCACCGTACCCTAAGGCCATCGAAAATCCCAACTGAGGATACAATTTGGTCAGCTCTCTTTGAATATCCACTAGTTCTGAAATTAGCAACCCATTTGTGATAGCAAAGTATTCATCAAACCTGTTAGGGTAGACAATGCAATGTTTTTCGGAAAATAATCGTTGGATATCAAAATAGATCCTTGCTTGAAGCATTTGGAGTGCTGATTCTCGATCACTACCGAGTGTTAGAGTCCATGGACCATATCTGTCTATCTTGATTATTGTTAAATGCATATCTAACTACACTATCACTTCTGAGGAAGTACTCAAACCAGATCTTTGCGTTTTTAATTTTTTTAGATGTCTCGTCATGCTAACTGCCGCAAATACTGTCCTTGAGGAAATACTCTCAACTCGATCTCTTGCTTGTTGGAGAGTCATATCTGGCCCACTTATGCCAAGTATGACAGGTTTACGATACTTTAATGAAAGATCGATGAAGCTCTTGGCTACACTATTAGCAATTAGCTCGTCGTGTTTTGTTTCTCCTTTTATAATTGCCCCGAGTGTGATTACTGCATCGACATCCTTTCGTTTTAATAACTCACTAATGATCAGAGGCATGTCATAACAACCAGGGACGTAACACAAATAGGTCAATGTGACATCGTTTTGCTTGTAAATGTTTTCTTTTGCAAGATCAGACATTCTATAAGTGATTTCTTTATTAAATTCAGATACAACTATGGCTATCCTGATCTTGTTCAAAGAACTTAGTTATACCGCCTTAGCATAATTTGTTAATTGGCTACCTTCAAGTATAAGGATGTTATTTTCCCTAGCATATTCTTGAGCCCCGTCAATGGTCAGTGCGCGATGTGTATTCATGTCAAGCATCTCGCACACGACAACCGAATGAGTAAGTCCTGAGACTTGAGCCAAATACATACAAAGTTCAGTATGACCTATTCTATTATTAAGCAGTCCCCTCGATGCAATTAAGATTGGAACATGACCTGGAGCCCTAAAGGAATTGGAGAACCTTTCAGGCCCATCCGAGTCAATATTTCTACACACCTCTGCAATCCTATTAATTGTTAATGCCCTGTCGTAATCAGTAATGCCTGTATAAGTATCACGGTGGTTCACGGAAATAGAAAAAGCAGATCGATCACCATATGGAGCCCTGCTGAAAGCAAGCTTCGAAAGCTTAGGGGCAGTAGTAGACATATGCTCCAAGATGTCATGCATGTACATCAAGCCTAGTTTTGATGCAGCTTCGTGAGTGATCGCAGTACAGATTAAACCACCTGCTTGCCTTCGCAAAATGCCAACGTGCATAGGGGTTACAAACTCCGCTGCGATTACCATATCAACCTCGTTCTCTCTACCTTTGTCGTCATGGATAAGTACGAATTTGCCAGCTGAGAATGCGACTATTGCATCTTCAAGTGAATACAATCGAATATTAGTCGACATCAATTTGTTATATATCTTACTAATTTTTAGTTATTACCAGAATATTGGTAATTAATCACGTAGCGGCATACCACATCAATCTCTATATTTACTAAATCTCCTTGTCGCTTTAAACCCAAGGTAGTATTTTCTAACGTAAAGGGAATAAGTGATACAGAAAATCTATCCTTTTTCTTATCCACATCATTTGAGGTGAGACTTATCCCATCAATCGCGATAGACCCTTTGTGGGCAATGCATGGCATGAGTGAATGATCTTTACATGTGATCCACATTTTTGTCTCCGTGTCTTTTCTTTTAATTTCATCAATAATTCCAATTCCATCTGTATGCCCTAAAACGATGTGGCCGCCTAGTCTGCCGCCCAACCGTAGACTCCTCTCAATATTAACTAGGTCCCCCTTTTTCAATTGTCCCATTTGCGACCTCATAGTAGTCTCACGCACTAATTCAAATTCTACCGTTTGGTTTCGTTTGTTTATAACTGTCAAACAGGTTCCATTCAGATTCATACTATCACCTAACTTGAGCCCTTTCAGTAATCTTAATGGGATTTTCAATTTTAGCCTCATGTCAGCAGACCGTCCCATTTCTTTATTCAAACTGGAGATAGATGTCACCTCGCCTAACCCTTCAATAATTCCTGTAAACATAGCTAGTAACAAGGAAATGAACAAATAAGTGCGTATTAAATTTCGCTAATGTTTTAAAAAGCAAGGTTACATTTCATGTATGTATGTTAGCTACATTTCATGTACGTCACATCTCGCACGTAGTATAATCCGTGAAAACGCCTTTTCATCAGCAGGTTATACTGACGTACCTGGCTAGACCAAGAACAGCGGTTGGTATCACACTGTGCTCGGTATTATGATCCCATCATTCCTGGGAGTTTGATGGGAGTTCTATACGTCTTCGTCAGGTTCAAGCCCTCGCTAGTAGTGACAGTAACGAAGTCAAGCGGGACATTTTCAGGTGGTGATAACAGCAATTTCTGTCCTGGTGAAATTGATTCTAATGACTCAGTACTCTGTCCACCATAATTTATTAATATGTTTGTTAGAGGAAGCTTACCTGTATTGGATAAAGCGACTCTCGCAGTACTAAAGAGGTTCTGTTCGTCCTTAAGAGGATCTACTTCAAGATTGTAGTCCGCAGAAAATATGTGAAACCCATAGACTACTATCAGCAACCCTGATGACACAATTATGACACCTATAATAACAACAAGAATACTACGACGCATCCTCTGTCTTACATAGGGAGGGAGTGTATTTAACATTTGTTAGAAACAATGAGACAGCTCGCATGTTTGGCAAGACAGAGCCCACAATACAAAAAAAATCGATCAAGGAACTATTAGGGAACAAATTTATGCATTATTTACCTTAAGGTCAATTTTAAAGGTTCGTTAGTTTGTTTCGTTTAGTTTGTTCTATTGCCATTGCTCATCAAGGTTGACGAGTGTTGTTATTGGTCACAATGCTCATCACAATCACGAAGGTATCTGACTTCTGAGTGCATCAATTGATTTGAATATATAGTAGTACATAACTATTGTAAAAACATCCAACAGATAGCCCCGATCCATGTACATTTCTTTTAAGATAGGAGCTCTTGTTACATCAGCTATTTCTCAACTGACATTAGGATGAACCTTACCTAACGGTCCAGTTGACAATTCAACGACTTATGACAATGAATTTTCAATAATGTTAGACTCAAGCTATAAAATACATGTTCATGGGCAGGTCGAGCTCAAGCCTTTGCATAAAATCCTGCTTTTCGTTCGAAGATTTGGCCGTTTTGCATCGCTTTTCTTAGATACGTCTTGGCATCATCCTCCGTAAATTTTCCAGTATTTATGAGTTCGTCAATGAAGTTTCTTTCACTCACGTCATTCTTATCTTCGCCTGCAAGGGCATTGAATATTTCTATAAATAGCTTCAGTTTAGAAACTTCGCTGTGCGGTTTACCATGAAGTACCCCTAGGTCGACCTTCCCAGTATTCACATCCATACCAGCCGTTTCTAGCATTCTTTGCACTAAATATATTGCACGTTCAGCATCATCAGCTTCCACCCTGTCCTTTAACAACAATCGAGCTCGGGCAGTCGCTAACCTCACAAGTCCTTCAAGCTGTCTGGGAGTAACGGTAATCATTCCCTCGGCTTCTACATTTCGCATTTTCATGTAATAGTCTTTAATTATATCCATAGCTTCATTCGACAGAGAAGGCTCAATTTGCTTTGCATATGCGAGATACTTACTGAGCAATTCAGTATCAATCGCGGGTTGAGCAGCTCGATTAGTATCCCTATGTATCTCTAGGATATGGCTTGCAACTCGACTATCTTTTTCTCTTTCAGGGGTGTCCCGAACAACAAAAATAAGATCAAACCTCGTAAGGAGGGGGATGGGTAGATTAACGTTCTCTGTAATATTCTTGAAAGGATCGTATTTCCCATACATTGGGTTAGCAGCAGACAGAATAGACGTTCTTGCATTTAACGTAGCTACGATTCCTCCTTTCGCAACAGAGCAAGTTTGTTGTTCCATTACCTCATGTAACGCAGATCGATCTTCCGGCCTCATCTTATCAAATTCGTCTATGCAAACCAAGCCTTGATCGCCCAATACGACCGCTCCTGCCTCGAGCATCATTATTCCAGATTTGTCCCTAATTACAGCTGCAGTCAATCCGGCCGCAGTAGAGCCTCTCCCTGAAGTATAAAGCCCCCTGGGAGCTATCTTTGCCGCAAATTTTAACATCTCAGATTTTGCTGTACCTGGGTCACCTACTAGGAAGACATTCATATCTCCTCTTCTGGTTGAACCATCACCCAGTTTCTTTGTTAAACTGCCAACGATCAACAGTAATATGGACTCCTTTATCACTTCATGTCCGTATACGTGTGGGGCAAATGATGCAATCAATTTATCATATGCATCAGGTTTACTAGATACACTTATGATTTGTCTTTCATCTTCGCTCCTGATAGTTAAACGCTCTATTGTGCGTGAGTCCTTATTGCCAGTTCCTCCACCAAGGTATTCGATATTATTGCCTTCCATTCTTAGTCTGAATAGACTGGTTCTGATCTGTGGAGAGATCTGCTCTTGTTCTATTCGCACAATTCCAGTTAGCATAATTCTGTCACCGGGACGACACTGATCAACAAGATCGCCCATAACAGTCACTTCCACATAATGTGGCAATTGACCAGCAGGCAAATCCTCGGGAAGCTCTTGAAGTCGTACCAATTGAAAATCGGTAAAGATGCTATTTTCTGGATCCATTTCAAGCTCCTTTTCTGCACAATTAATACATTTTATGGGTTTCTTCAGCAGCAGACCTTTGAGCTGCGCTTCATTAATCGTTTGACAATTCATACATCTATACCCAATCCTCTTAGCTAGGGGCTTAACTTCTGAAGATCTTACAACCATACCCCAGACCCCTATTAGCTTATCGATAACCTCAGCATTAATATCACGTAACGTTCTCTGAACCGAATAATTGCTAATCCTAACCTTAACTCTGTCGATTATCTCTTCAGCGTAATCCGGATGAATCTCATTCAGTATCGTCAGTACTGCAGAGTTAAATGCTTCAAGCATGTCATCAGGACGGTGGGTTATTTCCTTTGCAAGGTCAGGAGTAAAAGTATCAAAATCAATATAGTCGATTACAACAGATGTAGAGCCGAGGGCCATCATGTGATTTATTCTTTCAAAGTACTTGTAATTGCCCAGGTTATCCTTAAAGCCCCGAAGAAATCTTTCAAGTTCATTAGCTAAAGACGCAGAGGTCTGCTGTTCAGTCAAATTTCCTTATAACCCTTTTTTTGAACGCAGCAGTCGATTCATGAATCAAATCATACAATTCGCGTTCCTCCACTGATAATTTATCTCTTATTGCCGGTGTTAATGTAGAGGTTGCAGCCAGCTTGACAATTTTTTCGATTCTTGATACTACGAATGAATTGAGTGACACAATTATTCTTTCCCGATCCCTTCCATCTAATGAGGAAAGATAGTCATTAACTCGGATGTAAAAGTCGGCATTTATGCCGGAAAGATCGTGAGCCCTTGCAATTCTTTCCAAGTTGAGTGTTCTTGAGACGTAAGCGGCAACGTCCTTGTCTTGTATTGTGACAATCCCTGACTCCGAGAGTTTCTGTGCCAGCCACCGAGGAACCGAGCTAATGTCGCCTTCCTTCGAATCGATAACAATTTCGTCCAGTGACACATCCAAAGCATTCTTGTACTGCACTTTGACATCTTCTACTAGGTATCCCAACGTATACGAGTCTTGGATCCTTGTCAGTCGCTTCTCATTCGAGTTTGGCAATTTATCACGCCTCCTACTTCTAAAGTAATCATTCGAGTTATATTTTTTCTTATGACAGTTTTATTTAGGCGGTGGGTAAATCAAACGCAACTTAGGGTAACCACAAAAATGAACATGAGAGCTTGAAGTGAACTTGATTAGCTGTAAACCATTTGGTGCTTAGGTCGTGGCTTTCCACCATTGACTGTTGGTTAGCTGCTTAATAGGGTCTCATCATTTTTTTAGGTTCAGGGTCTCTCTCTGGCTCGCTTAGACCAAATCACGTAGCTCATGCACATTTTTTTCAACTAGATCAAATCCTTGCTGCCAAAAGTCTCTGGAAGAGATGTCGATTCCAATGTCAGACAAAATTTCCTCTGTCTTGCGAGATCCCCCGGACGAAAGCAATTTGTAGTATTTGGGTATAAATGATGACTTTCCCTCTTTTCTGAATTGTTGGTAAAGGGAAAGAACTAGCAAATTTCCAAATGAATAGGCGTAGCAATAGAAAGGAGTGTGATATAAGTGTGGAATGTACAACCATTCCCATCGAAAATCATCTGAAACAGTTACTGAATCACCGAACTGATCTTCGAGATTTCGTAGGTACAGGTCTGATACTTCGGTTATATTCGCATTCTTTTCAGCTATAGACTTATGAGCTTCAATCTCAAATAGGGTAAAGTACGCTTGCCTCATAATAGTAGCATACATATCATCGATCTGTGAAGCTAACAGGATAGCTTTCTGCTTGTGTGTTAACTTGCTGCGTAGTCTGTCATTAAGGAGGATCTCCGCAAAGACAGACGCTGTTTCAGCCAAGGGTAATGGGGCATGAGCGACAGAGATTGGTTTATGTGAAGCTGCCATACTATGTATGGCATGACCTAATTCATGAGCCATAGTGCTAACATCTCTAATTCTACCATCAAAATTAAGAAGTACGTATGGCGTAAGTTTTGGTGTAACCGTGTAACAAAAGGCGCCACCTTGTTTTGCTTTTCTTATTTCGGAATCCACATGTCTTTCGTTGAATACTTTTGTTGCAAATTTGCCAAATCTCCCATCAAAATCGTAAAATGTGTCGATGACCATGCTTACCGCATTCTGGTAGCTAAATCTTTCCTGATACCTCTCACTCAAGGTTAGAGGCGCGTACAAATGATACCTGTGAAGTTTTCTGAGACCTAACATCGCAGCTTTTTCTTTGAAATACTTCTGGAACACCTTCGCATTAGAACGACAAGCTTGTAGAAGGGATTCCACAGTTGAATCATCCAAATTGTTATATGTATTCCGTACAGAAATTGGTCTCTTAAATCCGCGTAGCTTTATGAATTCATCATGCCACTGTATGACTTTATTGAAATAAATTTCGCCTAGAACTCCGCTATTTCTTTTATATTCTTTTAATAGTGACTTATATGCGGACACCCTTTCTTCCTTTTTTGTACTCCTAATCATCGAGAGCATCTTTTCTTTATTGCTGAATTTTTTTTCAATGAACCGTTTGCCTTTTTTTAGGTGTACAACGAATTCTAGAGAGCTTGTCATTCTGTCGTATATCTTTGTGAGTGCTCCTGAGCCGCTCACTTCCAGGGTACTAATTATCTTCTCTTCCGGTTCAGATAATGTGAATTTGGACAGAAGCCGACTATGTTTCAGATGCTCTCTATAAACAATTGGAGCAGAATTTATCAGACGATTGGCGTTCCTATCATCAAGTTGTTTTTTAAACCAAATGTCAAAAAATAATAAGCGGTTTGATACGTCTGCTGACAGCATTTCCATCTTAGTTAGCAGGGCAGCGGCCTCGTTTGACGATGTGTCAGAGGCATATTTCAGATGGGCATATCCAACTGCAATACTGATCTGCTCATTTATTCCTTCAACATGGTTCATGAGCTTTTGGAACTGACTTGAAGAAATGCTCTCTTTTAGCGTCTCACGCTCGCCTTCGATCCGCTTTGCAGCCTGCTCAATCGATTTTAACAGAGTCTGCAATTCCTTTCCCTCATGATTTTCTATCAACTGTGACAGATTCCATATTGTCGGTTTAGGTCGCATCAAAAGCTCCATGCCTATCTGCAGCATCCTATGAAGTGGTCACATATGTTTCTTGCAGGTCCTGGTTTTACTACCATCAAATCGCATTGACAATCTCAATTGTTGGAGAGAGAAAGGTATTCTCGCATTCTACTTTAGAAAACCAGTATTATGTTTAATAATCGTATATTTGGAAATACTTTAAGATTGAGTCGAACTCATAGAATTGAAGAGAAGAAATGGAATTCGAATAATGAAGTGAAAATTCGTCAAAAATGGGAGAGTGCTGTCCTCACCCCAATAAATGGAGAGCAAGTCCCTTTTGTGATCGATACTCCCCCGCCATACCCTTCAGGCCGTCCTTGGCATATCGGAGCAGCGGCTCATTATGCGCAGATCGATATGATAGCTAGGACCACGCGAATGAGCGGTTTCAATGTCCTGTTTCCAATAGGTATCGATCGAAATGGTCTTCCAATTGAAATCTATACGGAAAAGAAATACAAAATTAGGATGAGAAAAACAGATAGAAGAAAATTCTTAGAATTGTGCAGGAGCGCTCTGGACGAACTTGAACAGGAGATGATTGAGATTATGAAGTCGATTGGATTGAGTGCAGATTTCAAGAATTGTTATAGGACTGATTCAACTCAATTTCGATCACTTACTCAAAGTACCTTCATCGAGCTGTGGAACCGGAAGATGATCTACATTGCTAATAGGCCTAATAACCTATGTCCAGATTGCAGTACAACTATAGCGGATGCGGAAATCGTATACGAAGAGGTTCCCACCAAGCTCGTATACATGAATTTTAGGTCAAAGGATGAAACAAAGGGCATAATAGTAGCATCAACTAGACCAGAATTGCTTTTTGCTTGTCAGGCCGTTATAGTCAATCCTAATGACGAACGTTATTTGGATATCGTAGGGAAGAGGGTATCTGTTCCTCTCTTTGACAAACAAGTCCCAGTCTATGCACATCACTCAGCTCGACCAGAATTTGGAACTGGTGCAGTTATGGTCTGTAGTTACGGTGACCAGAATGATGTTTCGCTATTTAGAGAACTCGGATTGAAGGAAATTATCGCTACAGATATCTATGGACGAACTACAGCTGAAGCTGGCCCTTATGCTAGTCTTCCTATCCAAGAAGCTAAGATCAGGATAATTTCTGACTTAAAGGCAAGTGGCTTTCTCCAAAAAACTGAGGATATCATGCATAGAACCCCTTTATGCGAGAGAAGCAAAACTCCAGTGGAGATTGTTCCATTGCAGGACTATTACCTTAAACAAATTGAGTATGTTCCCCTACTTAAGCGGCTGACAGCCCACATCAAGTTTTATCCTGATATTCACAAACAAATTCTAATGAACTGGCTGGATTCGGTTGCAACTGATTGGCCCATTTCAAGGAGACGTTATTATGGAACAGAGATTCCTATCTGGTATTGCGTGAATTGCAATTATCCCAACCTACCACCCCCTGGCAAATATTACAGACCTTGGGAAGAGGATCCACCATTTGATAAATGCAACAGTTGCGGGGCAGGAAAATTTGTTGGAGAAGAACGAACATTCGATACTTGGATGGATTCCAGCTTGACTGCTATATACATAGGTAAATTCGGGGAATCAGATAGAATACAACATCCCTACCCCGGTTCGATTAGACCCCAAGCGAAGGACATCGTTAGGACTTGGTTATACTATTCAATGCTGCGTTGCGTTCAGTTGACCGATAAACTACCTTGGTCAAAGGCCTGGGTAATGGGTTTTGGAGTTGACGAAAGAGGTGAGAAGATGAGTAAGAGCAGAGGTAATGTAATGGATCCAGTACCCATAATCGATACATATGGGGCGGATGCTTTCCGATTCTGGTCAGCATCAGAATGTAATTTAGGCTATGATTTTCGGTGCTCCGAACAAAAGATATCAGTTGCTAAGAACTTTATGTCTAAATTATGGAATGTTGCACGGTTCATATCCTCGTTTGATAGTGTCTCTGAAAAGCCAACAACTCTAGATCCAACTGACATGTGGCTTCTGGGAGAATTGCAGAAACTAGTTAAGGAATGTAGGAAAGGATATTCCGAATTTAACTTCTTTATTCCGTCAAACGCTATTAGAGAATTCACTCGGAACGTTTTTGCAGCTCATTACATTGAGATGGTCAAGTGGAGAGCCTATCTTGATGATTCTAGTCAATCTCAGCTTTCTTCGATCTATACTCTTCATAAAGGTCTGACTACAATCCTTACACTACTGGCCCCTATATGTCCGTATATAACCGAGGAGATCTGGACGATCATGTATGACAATGTCAATGAAAGCATCCATTTTTGTGAACTACCAGAAGTGGAGGGAGATTACGGTAAATACTCCAGGTATACCCAGCTAATTATCAACTTTAACTCCATGGTCTGGAACAGAAAGAAGTCCTATCTTTCTCCAGAAACTGGAAAGCCGCTATCGCTAAAAGATCCTATAGAATTAACTATTCCCGAGAACCTATTGCTCTTCGAAGAAGATCTAATAATGATGCATAACATTAGCAAGAAATAAAGGATTGTCCCTCTCGAACCTAAACATTGCAGTTACAGCGAGTAGAAGAGCAGGTGAGCTAGCCCAGGTCATAAGATCACTTGGAGGAAGGCCTTACATTGCTCCGACAACAGGGATCAAAAGAGAAGAATATACACTTCTAGAGGTGACAAAATTTATAGAATTCGCCGAGGAAAGCAGACCAGATTTTGTCGTGTTTATGACAGGTCCAAGTGTATACTCGCTAATCGATTTGTCCTCAGGTCTTGGAAAGAAGGAACTATTAATCAATATACTTAGAAATACGATACTGGTTGCACGTAGTCCAAAAACACAGATGTCCTTATTTAATTTCGGCCTGAGGCCAATATTAATCCCTAATCTAGATTATACATCTACTGGAGTCCTAAAGCTCTTTGAAACTATGGGAGTGACGGCGAAGAAAATCACAATAATCTGGCATGGCACCTCTTCCAGACATTTAGTTGATGGACTTGAAAGATTGAGAAATAACATTATTGAAGTATTTGTGTATAGATATTCTGAAACCAATGATCTCCATGAAACCAGAATTCTCGAGAGCATGGGCTTTAAGTCCTTTCTGAGTGATGAAACCCAGATTGCAGATCTGGTAACGGATATTAATCTAGGAAATATCGATGCTATAACCTTTACAAGCCCACCGTCAGTTAGAGGACTGCTTAATTTTGCAAAGAGACACAAATTATGGAAAACTTTACAAAACTCACTTAACTCAATCACGATAGTCGTGGCGGTTGGACCTTCCACTGCCAGGGAGCTAGACATGAACGGTATAGTGGTAGACGTCGTTCCCGATGTCTTTAAAATGAAACCAATGATCGACGCTTTGGTACTATACATACATAGCAATCCGCTTAATAAGAAGGTTAAAAGAATGTAAGTCACCAACTGAAACATTTAGTATGATATGGCGCATTTCTGTGATAATTTCACGCCGTATCAAATTTTACTTTTATTTATTATATCACAAATATAGTTTGAAAACCTTATATCGTGAACTAATTTATACGAGCCTATGAAGCGGATTGAGGCAATTATACCTAATGAAAAGATTAGCACGTTAAGTGAGGCCTTCAAGAAGGCGGGTATAGGCGGGTGTACCATCCTCGAAGCAAAAGGCCGAGGTAAGGGTGAGAAACCCATCGTCGAAAGTGGAAGAGGGACAAGTAGGTTTGTATCTGAATTTTCAGTCCGTGCCAACATCGTTACAGTAGTTCCTGATTCCCAGGTAGAAAATGTGGTTAGTGTAATACTGGACTCAGTAAGCACGGGTTCAGCAGGAGATGGAAAAATATTCATCTCGACTGTAAGCGACACGATAGATATAGGAACAAGACAACGCGGTAACGAGGCGGTCATTTAAAAGATAAAAGGGTAGGGCTATTCTTTCTAAAGAACTTTTTAGTTTCTCCGTAGGTTTTGATATCCAATTGAGGAACTTTAACTACTATTGGTAGTTCCTGAACCATTTTTCCGATTAAGAGTGAGTACCTCTGAGGAAGAGTTCTAACAATCGACTTGATCGTATCCTTATCAACGAGGGATACTTTAGAAATTCTTTCTAAGTCAGATTCATTCACGAAATTGAACAAGAATATGTTGTCTACTTGCCTCAAGATCCCTTCTCCTAATGCCTCCGGGTGGTTAGTAATAAATGTAGAATAGATTCCAAAATGACGCATTCTCGTGATAATGTCGTCCCAGTAAGTCTCTTTGATGTATAGATGGGCTTCCTCTGCAAAGAGAAATATGGGAGGGATCACATCGTTTCCGAGCAACTCAACCAATTTGTTTAGTATCAACTCGACTACCATGTGTCTTATGGTCGGTGCACAGGTTCCCAAATTCACGATCATTGCCAGTCCATGACCATTATTGGAAATCAAATTTTCGAATCTAAGACCTTCATATTCATCACTTTTCTCATCATTGAGAAATAGCCTCGAATTATGTATCGTATGAAACCTTGAGATTAACGCGTCACGAACAAGATCATTGAAATTCCAATTATTAATTGCATTTGAGAGCGCTTCTAATGTCAGTGCATGCCTTTTGTAAAGATTATCCCATATTCTAAAGAACTCGCGCAGCGATGTGGAAGGCATATCTAAAGCATTTTTAAGCATGGAAGATATAGATGGTTTGCCACAATATTCTAATGAAAAACGCAAATTCTTCCCTGGTTCAAGAAGAAGAATCTTTGATTCAACATTTGAACTCAATCCATTGGGCTTAATTCCTAATCCCGTATATTCATTATTTAGATCAAATACAAGGATAAATGCTCCATGTTCTAGGAGGGACTTTACAAGTAATTTTGACAAATGTGATTTACCTGATTCTTTCTTACCTGCGATTATGTTCAGTCTGCCATCAAGGTCTTCAGCGTATATGATAAAAGGATCTTGACTATTACCGACGGAGCCGATCGAAATGGGAGACTCTCCACCTCTGTTGAGTATGCGATTCAGTTCAGAAATTGTGAGACGTCTGATCTTAGAATTTACTCTAGATGGTAACCAAGTGATATCACTTGACATATTGTTATTTGCGCCAATGGAAGAACCTCTTATCTTTGCTTTGAAAAGTCTCGAATCACGCACTACACCTGATAATAATCCTATTTCTAAAGGATCATATGTTACTCCAGGACTGGTTGCACGAATTATTTCATCTTTGACGATGTCATCAATAATAGATTGGTTTGAGAGATATTCCTCATTGTACACTTGAACTATCAGATCCCTTTTCATTTCGGTATCTTCAATCAGGAAGTAGTCGCCTTTGGAGACTATTTCTGATTTTACTGCCAACAGTATCAATTCATCATTCGTTTTTTGAAGAATTTTCACACAAACGAAACCCCCAAAATGCTCTTTCTAGCAGCAGTTTGGTCACCCACTTCTGCACCATAGCTCCTTGATATGAATCCTTTTAATAATGAGACCTCTGTAGTTGTGAAAGTTGAAATGTGATGTGCGATCCTAAGAGATTCTGGATAGCTACGAAACAGTATGTCATTTCCGATTAGTCTCTCTAAACATTCTAAATCATTACCATTTGCAGAGCATATGTCCGCTCGGAGGACATATTCATTTTCATTTTTTCCAAGCTTCACTAGCAAATTATTACCTAATGTATTTCTTGCCAGACTCTTAATCATGCAACCCGTATCAATGCAAGCTGAGTAAGGCAACGCTTTAAGTAAATTTTCAAATTGATTAAGAATCGTCATGCTTGTACTTTTAGACAAACCAATGACATCATTATTGCTTAGGGTAGACATTTCAATTACTCGGTTGATGGTACAATTGTAGTCTTCAAATACTGAGGGTCTAAGAGTTCCATCTATTAGTATTATTGAACTATTCAAGTGGCTGGACAGAACCAGTTGAATTGCTCTCTCTAATCTAATCCTGATAAGACGTTTGGCGATGCTGTTGTCAACGAGTAATAGATTTCCTAAGATATGATCTATCTTAGAGTTACACAAGAATCCCTTAGTTAGATAGATGAGCACGGGCCCTAGCCTGAAATGGCGTCGAATTCTTCTACCAGATGATATCACGACTCCTGATTTTGCAGCATACAACCTTCCTTCCTCAGTCCTCGCTAAATGAATAACACTTGAATCTATTGAGCTGACGGGTGTTACCTTCTCACTTGGATGAATAACCATAGGAGTCATCTTGCAGCTCTGATCAAAGCTCCCATTCGTTCTAATTGGAACAGTAAATCGTTCAATTGAATCAAAAATAATTCTTCTCCCCTTGAGAATCTCCTCCAATTGATCTGACGGACATATTATCACCGATTTTCTGAAAGTGTTTTCAAATTCTGTTTTCAAATTCTCTTCAAGATCGAAATTTAAATGCGCGTTTGCATTCATATTGATTAACAATATCTGCAAATCGCAGTTAATTAATGTTGTGCAAGATGCGCAAGATGCAAAGGGACAAGTTTATCAGGGTGAACTTTTCCAACGTTGCTTGTTCAACATGAATGATAGCTCCCCGCCACTGGCTGCCCACTCGGATGAGGTGAAAATCAGACTGAGGCACAATGGATGGGAAGTAGAAATATCTTGCACAGAAGACAAAGTCAAGGACGTGGTTCAAAACGTCCTTGATAGTATCGATCATCCAAGTCCATTGGATGAGAAGAATGCGGTATCTATTGTTGAATTGCAAAATCAGGTCGCGAATATTAAAATGGTGATAGATTCAAACGCTATTGCCCCTAATAAAGAGGTATTTAGGAGGGAAAGAAAATCACCGCGCAAAACGGGTATGACATGCAGAATACTCTTGGAAACACTGTGGGAAGAAGGTTACTTCGTTACTCAGCGACTTCTAGCAGAAATTCATGAAGAGCTATTGCGGAGGGGCTACAGCTATGACAGAACGGCAGTTTCGCATTCACTAACCGACATGGTTAGAGAAGGCATTATAGTCCGAAATGGAACTGCCCGTAATTATGTCTATTTAGAGAAGAAATGAACCCGTTCAGGTAACAAATCTTGAGAGCATCTATTCCAGTACTTGGATTTTTTTCCGTTTTGCAAGGATAGAATTCAGCCAGCTGATTCCTGCGGTCGTGATTCGGTATGCCGGTATTTCACCACCATTTCTCATGACGTCTTTTTGTACATATCCTACTTTAACTAATTCGGACAATCTTGAACTAATTGATTTTGACTTTAGACCCGTTGCTGATTGTAGATCAGACATACGTATTCTGTCATCCTCTGTCTTGCCTAATCCCTTTGCGATACGGGAAGCAACCAGTTGAAGGGCAACGATTTGCTTATCTGAGAGCTTTTTAAGTTCGGTTCCGTCCAACACTGGAATTATTATCGGACCTTCAGGGGTTATTTTGATGATATCTGAGTATGATTGTATAAGCTCGGTAATAGTGTAATTGAGTGAAATCCTATTAGCCAGTTCCAATGTGGGAATTTGTTTTGTCAGAAATGATATTACGGAAGTTATCACCGAATCTGCAGATCCATTAAACTGGACCCGAATGTCGCCTATGGAGATTGTAACATTTACATTAGTTCCGAGGTCAGCAGCAGTACTTACGATTTCTTCCTTTCCCCGATCACTATTCTCTGTGGACACCAGATTTCATCTCAGCTTCCAGATATTGAGTATAAATATATATGCATATTTCTAAACATGTCGCATTTGGTTCTTCGTATGCCAAGATGAAGTAAAACATCCTTGCCGAATAGACCTTACGTGAAAAGATAAATTGAACTTGTTAATACAAGCTTAAACATCGTCAAGGTTTTGAAATTGAGCGAATTATTGCATGAACAAGAACTAGGTGATTGGAGAAGAACCCATTACTCTAAGGAAATTCTGCCTACTTCAGATAACATGCAGGTCACTGTAATGGGGTGGGTTTCTAGCACAAGGAGTCACGGCAATATCCACTTTGTTGTAATAAGAGATAGACTAGGTGAAATACAAGTAACTGCAAAACGGGGCGAATGTTCAGAAGAAATTCTCGATCAACTCTCACATATAAAGGATCATACGTCCTTAGCGGTCAGAGGAAAAGTTCGAGCACAAAATAGATCGCCCAACGGGATAGAGGTTATTCCCGATGTAGTAAGAATATTCTCATTAGCCAAGCAAGCAGCACCTTTCACCATCCAGGCAAATAAATCAACAGTAGGTATTGATACACGCCTCGATCTTAGAGCTATAGACTTACGGCGAAATCTTTTACGAAGCACATTTGGAATTCGCCATACTGCACTTAGTTCTATTAGAGAGTTCCTTGATGCGAAAGGCTTTATTGAAGTAAACACACCCAAAATGATCGCAACAGCTACTGAAGGGGGAGCTGCCCTGTTTCCAATTTTTTACTATAATAAAGAGGCATACCTTGCACAAAGTCCCCAATTGTATAAGGAACAGCTCACGATGGCATTCGAGAGTGTCTATGAGATTGGACCTATTTTTAGGGCAGAGCCCTCAAGAACAAAAAGACACTTATCAGAAGCAACCTCTATCGACGTTGAACAGGCCTTCGCGGATTACAATGACCTTATGAATTTACTAGAATCAATGATAAAACATATTATCAACTCAATAAATGAGAGACATCGGGATGCTCTGCAAAGTATGCATTGCACATTGCCAAATATCAAGACACCTTTCCCAAAATACAGGTACGATGAGATTATCGATAAACTTCAATCAAAGGGTGAACGTGTCAGATGGGGTGACGATATCAACCCTCAAATTATGAAAGGACTTTCAAGTGAGGTCTTCAACGACGATACTTTTTACTATATAATAGACTGGCCCACTGCTATAAAGCCATTCTACGTAAAGCCAACCTCCAGATCTGACAGGCTTTGTGAATCTTTTGATTTAATGTTTGGGTCTCTTGAAATCTCCTCTGGCAGTACCAGGATAAATAGGAAGGAGTCTCTCCTAGGGAATATGAAAAAACAAGGGCTAAAAACGGAATTATTTGATTTCCATCTTAGAGTTTTTGATTATGGTGTCCCACCTCATGCAGGTTTTGGAGTAGGCTTAGAAAGACTCATGATGGCACTCCTGGATATAGAGAATATCCGAGACGCTACTTTCTACCCGAGAGATATTGATCGTCTCACCCCGTGAACTAGGAGAATTAATCGGAATGGTTTCAAAGGACGAGATAAAGCATTTAGGTTGGCTTGCAAGGTTAGATCTGTCAGAGGAAGAGCTATTAAAGTACGAATCTCAAATTGATCGAATTATTCGACATTTTGATATCTTAGATGGCTTAACATTAGATATTCTGGAATCTACTTACTTGACGAAGTCGGTTCGCAACTTACGCATAGATCAAGCAAAGGATTTCACCGAGAGCGTCCTACCCAAGACCAGAAATAGAAAGAATGGATATCTGAAAGGCCCTAAAAGTGATGTGAAACAATGAGTAGACTATGTCATCTCTCGATCGATGAGGTCACAGAAGGTATAAGAAATCAACATTTTTCTGCAGAGGAATATGTATCCCAAATTCTGGAGCGTATTGCGAAACTAGATATCGATATCAAGGCCTTTGTGAGTGTGAATACTGATGACGCTATAGAATCTGCGAGGAGAATCGATAGCAGGATCCGTAAGGGGGAGAAGATTGGCTATTTAGCAGGTATCACTGTGGGTATAAAGGATAACATTAGCACTAAAGGATTAAGAACTACGTGCGCATCAAGGATTTTAGCGGATTATGTCCCACCCTATGACGCGACAGTAATTCGAAAATTGAAAGAATCTGATGCAATCGTTATCGGAAAATTGAATTTAGATGAGTTCGCAATGGGTTCAACAACAGAGTTTAGTAATTTCGGACCTACAAGAAATCCGTGGAATTTAGATTATGTCACTGGTGGGTCATCGGGGGGTAGTGCGGCTGCTGTTGCAGCAGCCGAGTGCACGGCATCATTAGGATCAGATACGGGGGGTTCAGTTAGATGTCCTGCAAGTTTTTGTTCAGTAGTAGGCTTCAAGCCTACATATGGTTTGGTTAGTAGATATGGCTTAATAGCTTATTCAAATAGCCTGGAGCAAATTGGTCCAATTGCTCGAACAGTATCAGGTGTTATCAGATTGATGAACGTAATTTCCGGGGTAGATCCTTATGATGATACCACACGCACAGTGGCTTCGCCCTATTCTAGTCAATCAGCTGGAAACCATCTTCGAATAGCCTTACTGAACAATTTGACCGTCAATGCTCAACCCGAAGTTTCCAAGTGTATCTATTCTGCGATGGATACATTCTCTTCAACAGGATGCATCTGCGAGGAAATAACTTTAGACTCTTTGGAATTTGCTCTTGCTTCATATTATGTAATAGCTATGGCAGAAGCGAGCAGTAATCTTGCACGGTACGACAATATTCGCTATGGATTCAATTTGGATCCTGAAGGATATGAATGGAATTCATATTTCACTAAAGTAAGAAGTAATTTTGGCGAAGAAGTCAAAAGGCGAATTATCGTCGGCACATATGTCCTCTCTTCAGGGTACTATGGACGGTATTATCTTAAGGCACAAAAAGTAAGAGCCTTGTTAAGAAGAGAGTTTAAGTCATTGTATTCCAATTACGATGTTATAATCGCTCCTACTATGCCGATACTACCATTTAGAATTGGTGAAAAAATAGGCGACCCTGTTAAGATTTATTATATGGATATTGACACCGTGGTCTCCAATCTCACTGGAATGCCTGCAATTTCGATCCCTGCTGGTTTTAGTAATGGTCTCCCGATAGGTCTCCAAATCATGTCAGATGAATTTCAAGAACAAAAGATCTTTGATGCAGCTCTACTTTTCGAAAGAACAGCCAAAATCCAGGTGAGATCTCCAATATGATATCTAGTTACTATACCAAAATTGGATTAGAAATCCATTGTCAACTTACTGGTTTAAAAAGCAAGCTATTTTGTTCATGCCATTGCAACTATCGTGAATACACCCCCAATGAGAATATCTGTCCGACGTGCACCGGGCTTCCGGGCACCTTGCCCCTACTGAATCAGAAAGCAATAGAAAAAGCTGCAATGGTTTGTATTGCTTTGAGATGTACTATCCCGAATATTATACTATTCTACAGAAAGCATTATTTCTATCTGGATCTACCTAAGAATTTCCAACTTACCCAATATAACGCACATGGAATTACCAGCATTGGTGTAGATGGCTTGCTGGGATATGGACAAGGAGAAGCTAGAATACGTAGAGTTCAACTCGAAGAGGACCCTGGTAGATTATCATATGTGACTGGAAGTTCAGGCTCACTGATTGACTACAATCGGGCCGGAGTACCCCTTGTGGAAATCGTGACCGAGCCAGATTTTCATGATCCAAAAGATGTTAGGTTATTTCTGAATAAATTAGCATCGATAGTTGAACACCTGGGAGTCTGTGATACGCGTCTTGAAGGAGCAGTTAGATGTGACGCGAATATTTCTATTGGCGATTCAAGAAGAGTTGAAATAAAAAACGTATCTTCCTTTGGAGACGTCGAAAAGGCTCTCAAGTTTGAAATGACTAGGCAAAAAGCTATGCTTAATTATGAAATGGAAATCAGAGGTGAAACCAGACATTGGGATGAACAAAGAAAAATAACCAAGCAATCAAGGACCAAGGAAGAGGAACAAGACTACAGATATTTCTACGAGCCAGATATTCCATCAATTCAGATCGATGAAGATTATTTGAAGGAATTACACTCAAAAATGCCTGAACTTCCAGATGAACGGAAAGAACGGTTCATCAATTATTATAAACTCACAGAGCACGTTTCCAAAGTATTAATAGAACATAAAGATCTTGCAGATTACTTCGAGGAGTCGGCCAAGATCTATTTTGCCCCCAAAGAAATCTCAAATATAATCGTGACTGACCTTATGAGCTATGTGGATGACAATTCTAAGAAACCTGGATCTACAATAAGGAACATAAAGTTGTCACCCAAACAATTAGCTGAAATAGTAAGAATGATAGAGGAAGGGATCGTCAATAGAAAAACTGCTAAGCAAATCTTATACGAAGCTGTAGTATCAGGCAAACTAATCACTTCAACTGAAAATGAAACAAATTTTAGAAAGATCGATGATGACGGCCTAATATTGCGATCTATTGAAAATGTCTTTGAGACAGAGTCCCTTGCAGTGCGCGATGCAAAAAAAAATCCTAATGTATCCAACTATCTGCTCGGAAAGGTAATGGAACTCACTAAGGGCAGAGTCGATCCAAGACGCACGTTAAGCCTAATTAATAAAAAGCTGTTGGAATAGAGGGATAGAGGTACATCCCTCTTCCCCCCCCGTTAGTCAGGTCGTCAGATTAATTATTGCTTGAGCTAGATCGCCCTTTGAATCGGTAAGTGCTTGAATAGCTCTATCCTTACTGACGCTCGCTTGTTGCATTACCAGCACAACATCCTCCTCTCTGAACGAGGGAACTTCCTTTTCTCTTTCTTCAATATCTGTTGCAACTACCTGAAAAATGGTGCTATCCTTTCCTTTCATTTCAACTACCTGCGGTTTAATAAGATAAAATTCTTTAGTTTCTGTTCGAATAACGACCTCTTCAATTTCTCCCATTTCTTTCATCTCTAGTCCCATCTTGTCTAACATACGTCTCATCTCGCGGTTACCGCCTCGCATCATACAAATCCCTCTGTACTTGTTCCGCTTTTTATTCCTTGTCTAACCCTTACCGCAACCCCGGCATCAAATCCTTTCATCATATTCGACGCAATTCTTGCACGTCCTACAGCCAAAATCTTATCGTTATCATCTATAACTACAACGTCTGACCCAACTTTTACGTTAGACCCACACCATTTTACGTGTTTGCAAAAAAGGGAGCGTCCTTCGCTAACGAACGGAACAGCCTCCTGAATTGGGATAACACAATTAGTTTTAAATTGCTGGTTCTTCATCAATATTTCAGCTCCTGAAAGTGTTAAAGCTATTCCACCGTCAGTCCTTAAAGTCCCAGCCAGTTGATTGTCAAAGCTAAAGCTCTTAATGCGTCCCGTTCTTCTTGAATAGATGAACGTAGTTGATTTTGGGAGGTTAAAATAAGTACCGAATAATGCATTCAAATGATGTCGAATTTTCTCTCGAGGGTCCACAGAAATAACATCCAATAGGACTTTCACTGGAATGTTTGGATAAATATGTTTTTGATTAAATGATCTATATAGGAAAAAATACAAATATATAGTTAAACTGACTAGTGTTTGCGGTGGCATCGACGGAAAATAGACAGTCTTCTGATCAAAGGGAAGAGACCCGAAAGATACAATATACAGGGGGCTCATCTTTTATTGTATCTTTACCTAAGAGATGGATTCAAGAGTTAGGGCTCAAACAGGGAGATCACGTCTTGATTTCGAGACAAGGAAACTCATTCTTGCAGATCTCCCCTGCCTCGCGTAGATCGATACGGGAGCAGAGGGGAGCTACAATAGAAGTACTTAAGGAGAACAATCCATACTATCTTGCTAGAAAATTGGTTTCTCTTTATTTCCTCGGCTATCACATGATTCACATTTTTCCAAAAGAAAATAACAGATTAACTAGTGATCAACGAGAAGTAATCAAGGATTTAGTACGACGACTTTTGATGGGGACAGAGATTATTGCAGACTCTGCCAGTGGAATGACATTGCAAGTCCTAATCAATTTACTGGATTTATCGGTTGACGCAGCTTTCAAGAGAATGATACTTATTGCCAAGTCGATGCATGCTGACGTCATGCTTTCAATGAAGGAGAACAATTTAGAGTTAGCTAGGGAAGTGCTTAAGTCAGATGATGAAGTTGACCGGTTTAGCTTTTACATAGTTAGGCAGCTAAATATTGCAATCAAGAACGAATATCTGCTTAGTGAAATTGGTTTGCAAGACTCTAGGAGCTGCTTGGGTTATAGATTAATTACTAAATTTGCGGAAAGAATAGCAGATCATGCGGTGTTAATAGCTAAAGAGCTAATAGATTCCAAGCGACCGGTCAATCTAGATATCGTGAAAAGGATTACTGTAATGAGCAATTTTGCTTTGGGTGTATTGGATGAAGCCTGTTTGTCTATGTTTAAACAGGATTATAATTCAGCTGACAAGGCAATCGAGAAGGCGCGAGAAATAGACTATTTAGAAAAGTCAATCATGAATGGTTTAAGCAATTTGAGGAACATGAATGATATTTATCGAGTAAAAATCATAACTGAAAACCTTCGACGGGTCGCAGAATACTCGAGCGATATCGCAGAAATCGTACTCAATATGACGGTCCAGCAAACTTTAAAGAAAGGTTAAACAGGATTATCTAAGGGGCTATTTAACTTGCCAACATCGTCGTCACCATCATATTGCGAAGTATGCGGGCGACAGTTCAACGAGAATCTTAAGACAGTAGTGATTGAAGGAACGATATTTAGAGTGTGTTTTCAGTGTTCTAAACGTGGAAAGCCCTACGATCCAGGAATTACTAAAACCAATAAGCCACCGATAAATCCTTCGACACAATCAATATTTAACCGACCTCTTACTAAAAACCAGCCAATAGTCAAGAAACGAGGATATCCAAATAATAGAATCAAGCTTACCGACGAAACATTTCTATCACAAGATTTTGGAAGAATGATTCGAGAGGCACGTATGAAAAAGGGGTTTACCCATGAACAGCTGGGTATAAAGATGAGTGAAAAGGCTTCGCTCCTTAAGAAGGTAGAGACAGGGGCATTGAAGCCAGACGAGTTGCTAGCAAAAAAGCTTGAACGGTATCTCCAAATCAAATTATACGTATCAGCTGATGACGTACAAGAATAGATCGGTAGGCGTCGAAGTGCCTATTCGATAGGAGGAAGCCCAAACTCCGGTCAAGAAAAATAAAAATATAGAGAAATCTATGCTACACAGGCTGGTGCATGGCTAGATTCGCTATGTTCTATTCTTTTGTGGATATTCAATGTTTCTTCCGATTCAAAATCTTTCCCACAAATACTACAAACTGTCTTCTTGTGTCCATATCGAGATTCAGGAGTTCCGGCTGTGGAGTACACCTCTTGCTCGTGTTTTATACAAGCACATACTAGTTAAAGATATGGCCATCAACTATACGTTCAAAGTTGTTGGGACCTTAAAACCAAGCATAGTTACGACTTTTTGGCCGCCAGGATTTCTCGATACAGAATCTTCTGGGGGAATGAAATTGGGCGTGGAATGGTTCAGTAGGCCTGTGAAGGGGGTATTGTGTTCGCATTAATGGCATTTGGTATAGGCCAAATTAGTGACAATGAGCAGTGGCGAGTAGACGCCATGAAATAAAATAGGGCTATAGTGGTCTTGCATATTTCATGGTACAGTTCAAGTTAGTTAAAATCCTACCAGTAGTCATTAAGTATTTATGAAAATCCAACTCCTTTGTTATAGTCGCTAGCGTTAAATTGCGACTGCATGATAAACAATTATTTCTGAATCTACTCTTATCGTTTTCCCAATGATTCCCTAACTGCGAGACCATATTCAAGCTTCATTTTTTTGCGCATATAAGGAATAAGCCTATAATGAATTGAGTAAATCCAAGTTCTGTGCTCATAATCCTTCTTCAGGATATCCTTTATAATCAATGACACTAATCCACCAGATAGCTTGGATACAGGGACGTCATTAATTTTACAAAATTCATTCCTTTTGTACTGATATTCTTCAAGTGTAAAATAAGGACGATTTACCTGAATGATGAGAGGCCACACTATATTCTCCCATACCAATCTTCGATAGTGTGTGGAGTGGGCATGCTTTCCTTTCTCTTTAGTTCTAGATCTCATCTTTAGCAGGTTAGTAAGAAATCAATTACCAGAAGTTAATTTATTATTTTTGATCGATGCAAGTGGTCGGTCTACCCAGTATTGAAAGATTTACTTTGGATGGTTAAAGAAGCGGCATTCAAAGCATCTTGCATAGGTATTCATACTATAAATAGCAACCAAATTTAATGGCATGTAGCAAATCTCCATAGATTGTATTTAGCGAATATACCTCGCTCTTTTTGATGTCTCAAACTATTACTAGTTCATCCACCTTTCTTTCCTTGTAGATCTGTCATAGATTTTCGTGCACTCTCGATGGCTTTCTGTCTTCGTGGCTTCAGAACCAGTATATAGAGCGAACCTATCACGTATATGGAAAGGAGAACAATTTGAGCAATTACGGATTCTAGTGTGGGATGGATACCTGTCATGGTAGCCAGATTAATATCCAATCTAGGAACTATGCCGACCAGTGGAGTAGTAGACACTATTCCCAATTCTTGCAATTCTCTAACCGCATTGCCCATGAATGCTATGGACATGTACGCTCCAATTCCCATGGTCAAGGCAAAGAGTACCCTTAACGGCAATCTTCTGCCAAGCCTGTTGATTAAAATAGCTACACCAATGATCGCCGCTAGTCCTATGACCATACCTGCAATAACGTATAACTCCATGTACCTTGCAAAGGATAGCATGGCTTGGTAAAACAAAACGGTCTCAAATCCTTCTCTATAAACCGTGAAAAATGCGAGAGCAACAAATACAATTACACTTCCCGCTGTAGTGGCCTTCCAGACCTTTGCTTTAACAAATTCGATCCATTTCTTGGTTTCGATCTTGTTTAGGACCCAAAAGCTCACCCAGAAAAGAACTGCTACGGCTGAAAGGCCAGCCACAGCCTCTATTAGTTCTCTGTTCGCTCCAGAAATTTCAATTATATATTGTGCCACAAACCAAGTTGCAGCTGTAGCAACCACTGCAATTAGAATCCCGTAGTAGACATGCCTTTTGAAGCGAGTATTTCTTGACGCTTCCAGGTACGTGAGAATGGCACCTATTATTAAGGCCGATTCAAGACCTTCTCTAAATATGATTGAAAAGGAAGTCGAAAATGCAATCGCAGGTGCCACAATTCCCACTCCGGACACAAGCCTCTCTGATTCGTCTAAACCTCTTCTAATTTCTATGGTCTTTGCTTCGACTTCCTGTAGTGGTACATTTTGCTGAAGTAGGTTCCTTAGTTCAGCAAATTTAATCTCCATCTCAAGTGTGAAATCAGGGTCTATTGGCCTTAGCGGAACTTCAACGCCCTCATAACTATCTAGATATGCGGATCGCGCGGCTAATAGTGAACCTTCATAATTCTTACTCTCGTAGAGTCTAAGCATCTCGCTCAGTTTCAATCTTATCTGGTCTATGTTGTTTCTCACAGCTTTCTTTGCTGGATCATCCGTCTCTCCCATCTGCCGAATTTCTCCAGTATAGGTACCGAATCCTTGCCGCAATCCTTGGATATTTGCAAGTGAAGATCCCCCAGCTGTTGTATTGATATTCAAGTTCGAGCGATATTCAGGATCATTTTTCAGTAAATCTTCAGCTTGATCCAATTTGTCTAGGATCGCAGTAACAAAACTATTAATCTCTTGTAAAGAACGTTCCTCTCTTATCATATGACGAAGCTCTTCTCTCATCTCTATTTCGATCTCTGACATTAAGTCAGCATCATATTTTTCGATAGGTGCCTCAAGATATTCGAAGTTATCTAGATATGCTTTGATTGCAGTTGCATCCGCAGCTTTATATTCACCATCATTCACAAATGCAATGGTACTGTTAAGTAGATCCCTAATAGTAGAAAAGTATTTTGCCTGTTCTGATGTACTTTCACTGCCGCCACTTAAAGTTAGCTCCTCTGTAAAGTCACGTTCAATTGCAGAAGCGACGCTTGCAACACTATCAAACGGTGTATCATTTTTCATGCTTTCTTGTATCTGATTATAGAAGGATCTAATTTCATCCCGTCTCCGCTCATCAACGGAGCCTGCAACTCTTTCAAAATCTGAGAGTGACCTATTTACTAATCCTAATGAATTCTGAAGATTAACATCATCCTTGGCAGAAGAAGCGTTAACCAGCTTATAGGACAGAATCGCGTCTTCAAGGAGCACAGCTGAAGCCTGCAGGACAAATCCATTATCTTCAAGAGAGCTTTGTCCAACTATTGAGTTCGAGATTTTGTTCAGCAGGTTATTTATTGTCGCAACTTCAGATACGATCGTACCATCTGGGCTATTTGAGGCACGAACCTTAATCGGAAGATCGGTAAGCAGACCTTCAAGACTTTTCGAAGAAGCTGGGTCATCTTTGCTTAATATGGCTTTAATTACTGGAAAGGTAATCGAATGTGGAATATAGGCGTGTTGAAATGCAGATTCAATGTCGCCACTATTCAGACTAATTTGTGTAAGATTAAGTTGAGTTCCAATCCTTTCTAGATTGACGAAGGCGATAAGCGGATCTGCTGATTGTCGGTTTTCGGTTAATTGTTGTGCTATTCCATCATCGATAAATAAGGGAAGAATAATTAAATTACCAGCCGCTAGAATCAAAAGCGCCAAAAAATACGATTTTGTTAATCGTCTGCTCAGACTCATCTATTAGGCTAACCTAAGAATCACAAATAAATAGATTTCTCCCTTAGTCATAGCTTTCATAGGTGAAAAATGATACTGTTTAAATATTAGGATATCCTAATATTGCCCCATCATTGTTTTCACCAAGGATTTTCATTGGTCCTTGGCTGCAGTCCATCGATATAGACTTACAGTACCTCCTCTATCAGTGAGATTAATTGGTTTATAAGCGGGTTCAGTCCTGTTAACCGACCAATTCCCATTTCGAAGAATAAGATTACTTTGAATTACTCTCTTTAGGCGGCTATAATAGACGTTCTAATTCCCATACAATCAATGCTTTCTGCCCCCTTAGCAATATAGAGAATCTTTTATAAACTCGCCAATTTGTAAGAACAGTCCAATCTTCAAGCGAAAATCCTTGCTCTTGAGAGCGAATCAGCCCCATACTTTCTCCCCAAATGTCCATTTTTTATTAAGTATAAAATTACTAATTGAAGCTGCAGCTACAGCACAAATGAGCGATATGTTGTATGGCATTCCTGACTCTACCATTAGGTAGATTAATGTAAGCTGCATAGAGATGCCTAAAGAACTGAAAAGCAGAAATAAACCATATTGCTTCAAAGTATAAAGTACGGACAACTTTTTGTCTTCAAAAGTCCAAATCTTGTTCAAAAGGAAATTAGTTGTTATTGAAACAGCAATTCCGATTGCAGTCGCTTGAACATACCAAAGGTTAGCCAAGGTCCCATTAGAAAGTAAAAAAGAGATCAAGAAATTGATTAGTAACCCGCTAGCACCAACGGTGAAGAACCTCGCAGCTTTAGATAAGAATAATACAGATCTTCTGTGCTCTGAATTTGCTAATTTGTGTTGTGATCTTCTTCCATACTTATACAGACTCCAAATCCCCTTTGTATAATCTACCATGACCTTCAGATCCAGCTTACTATTCCCATATTTTCTAACAGTAAAAGTATATGGAATCTCCTTTACCGTAACATGTCTTTGCTTCTTAACCAATATTTCAAGCAATATCTTGAACCCTTGGGTATTGAATTCAATGTCTTTTAAAACATGACGTGGTAAAGCAAAAAAACCTGACATTGGATCCCGAACTTCCTTTACATTGAGGCCATATCTTGCGATTCCGGTTGCGCCAAAACTAATGAGGAGCCTCTTTAATGGTACACCTACTGTAGTCCCCCCCTTTACATACCTTGACCCAATCACGACACAGTTCGATTCGTGTTTGAGTTCACTTATTATACGTGGTATAAGGTGAGGAGGGTGTGAAAAATCGGCGTCCATTACTAGAATGTTCTTGCCTCTTGATGCTTTGACGCCATCAAGTACTGCACATATCAAACCATCCCGTGTCTGCCTATGAATAACTTTGATCGTAAGTGTCAGACTTTCGTTATGGTTTATATCTAAATTATTCTCTAGTGCAAAATTATCTACTAGAAAACCAGTTCCATCTGGAGAATTATCATCAATTATCAAAATCTCTGTCCTTATATCATTAGGAAGCACCCTGTCCGCTATATCTCTTACAAGATTGATGATGTTTTCTCGCTCATTATAGGTAGGTATGACGATAGACAAGAAAATTGGGGATTCCTTTTCAATATGAAACCTTTCATTTTTTTGAAATATCTCAGTTGCTCTTTGATCCCTCAATGCTACGATTATGTTATAAAATATTATATATATATACTCCCGTTTGATTCTCAAGGACAAGACTAGCATACAAATTAATAATATGTCATGCTATGTGGTCAGAGAACCGATATATGGCATCGAACCGACTATTTTTTGAATGCGAATGCTGGTTAGCGTTATACATTATATGGGACGTCTCATTCCAAGAGTCTGGGAATGTAGCTCAAGAGAATCTGGCATACAGGGAAAAGAGGTAATGAAGTGAGGGTAAGTTCTATAAGTAATTGCTTAAAATTTGACAACATTAATTGTCAAAATGGTACATTTCGATTATCCTGATTGTAAATTACATTTCTGTCCAGTGAGACCTTTAGATATAGACAAAATGGCTTATCGAGATTGCAATAAGTCGAATGACGCCTGCGGCTGATAGCAATAATATTCATTCAGAGTATCACCAATATGGAAGTCATATACAGAATTGGTAGAATACATGAAGCAATACTTAGCTAAAGACAAGGTTAGATGGCCCGAATGTTAGGAGATTAACTGACTGACCAGGCTGGCCTTTTGCGTTTTAGTACGCAACTAGCAATATTATTGCGATAACATAAAATTACTTGAATAAAACATTGCATGAGAACGGCTTATACTTATATAAAGCCCAATGCGCACATATGACGGGCGATCTTGTCCAAAACAAACGCTAGCCGGGATAGCGACACCGAGTTTTTCATTTGCTCTGAATGCAAAACTAGGTGGAGATCTGAAGACTTGTTGAATGAACATATGTATGAGGAACATGGAAAACAATAATTCTGTTGTCCAGCAATTTCACACTAGATTCAGACTCAATATTTGTGTTGGGATTAAATTTTGAGGACATCTATTTCCTAACATGAACTGCGAGTCCATTCTCATTTAGACATGCATCGATTGCTTTTATCTTGCTTTTATAATAGAGAACCTTTTTCCCCTTATCGTCTATAGATCCTCTCTCTACAGACAAAATCCCTGCTTTGCACAACTTACTTATCTTTTTGTAAGTCGAACTTAATGGTAGCTTATTCTCACTTGAAATCTGGAGCACTGTCTTTGCCGAGTACATGGTTGATGTAATTATTTTATAAGTAACCATTTCTGCAACTTCTCTCAACAAAAATAATGAGTTATTTTCTTCGTTATCAGTCGAAAGGCTCACTTCAGATTAGACTAAATTAATTAGTGTAGCCTAATATTTAAATGCTATCTGTATAATGTTATCAATATCAGTCATCTGCATTTGCCATCACACATCTACGATAACATTTGCCGAATAGTTTCGTATTTGTCCGCATAATTCAAACTTACCTCAGTGGCGCCATCCAAATATAATATTCCTAGAGTTAATAAGATGAGGATGCAAATATTTAACCTATCACAAGTATACTGATCGTTTTTGTGAAGATATTCAACAGGTGGTAACAGTTGATAGATGATAAGATTACTTTTTGACTACGGCAAGAACATCTTTCGAGGATGATTTTTGAACTTCATCCCTAATAACTTTAGAAAGATTTTCTGAAGATGTGAGATTCGAAAAATCTATTAACCGAATATCATCCAAAAGATGTATCTGTGGTGGAAGATCCCAATGGTTGTTTTTTGGATTTGTGCTGCGCTGGAATCTACCATTCTTGTCATAGTCGTTTCCGTTTATACTATCAATAGGACTCCCTAGCAATGTAAGCAAGTTAGTCAAGACTTCCTGTTTGGTGCCCTTTATAATACTCACATCTGCTAGGAAAAGTCTCACTCTTCCGAATTTATCGAGAATCAAAATGGAAACCTGCTTTTTCTGCGAATGCGAGATAAATCCAAATAGGTTCTTGAATTTTTTTTCACATTCAAATACATGATAGTTCTTCACATTGAAATCAATACGTTTTACAGTCAGATTACGATTTAGCTCCCTTGTGTCATCACCTGAATTCGGGCTTGAAGCTGTTCCGAAAAGATTCTTGGCGATGTCTTCAGCTTCATGATTGTTAATTTCCCTAGAATTGGCTGTACCTATGTCTAGGCTAATGTTACCAGTCGCGGTAACTCGGAAGACAGATCGATCGCTGACATATTCTGATTGTATGGTAATGGACTCCGGAAGGGCACCCTTAGCTAAGGCTAGGTCTTTGACTTCATCCATCAAGAGGGAAACCTCTTCTGGTTTGGGATTCGAATCAACTGTTCTTTCAAGTTCTTCGTGAATCATAGCAGCGGCTACACCGATTGATGAAATGACCTCAGCATGTTCAGCCTTCTTATAGTTCGCATTAAGCGTCTTGGCTAAGTAAGGCACTAGGACAGATGCACCTCCGCCTCCTCCCACCAAAGTAAAACTATTGTTAGTTCTATCTCCTTTATCATTTCCAAGACGATTTCCCTTTCTATTCAGTAAAAATCCTCTTGGTTTATTATATGTTAGATCATATTCTTTTAACATAGGATCCATGATATCCAAAATCTTGGCGGTGGCAATATCAAGTATTTGTTTGGCAGCATTTTCCATCGAAGTACCCATCTCTCTGGCAAGAATCGATAAGGCGATCTTTGCAGACTCCGAATTGCCTTTGGCATAATCGTCGTAAGGAATCAAACCAAGTGCATTAGCTGCACATGTGGTCGTTATGGCAAATAGTCTTTCTCTTGCGTTCTCCTCTTTTTCTAACCCATTGGTTCGACCCCCTCCTTTAATTACGGCGTAGGTCAGGCTTTGATCTCTGCCATCGGCTGAGTCATCCTCTATCTCAGGCCTAAATCGTATAATCGCTCCTTCTTGGAGCTCGGAAGGCTCAGCAAAACAGGAATACTCTAAGCCAGCTATGTGTGCTGATCGAGGGCCTACATCTAATATTTTTCGCATGTCTCTTGACAATATGACGATAGAACCTCCCGCGACATCCACAACTCTCACATCCAATGATCGAATACATGTAGGATGTTGAACTATGGTAGCGTAGTTTACTTTAGGTTTACCATCTTTTATTACGCAAATATTTGTCGAAGTTCCTCCGACCTCTACAAAAACTCCATTTAATACTCTTAAGTGAAGCAGAGCTCCTGCAACACTAGCTGCGGGACCTGAAAGAACAGTTATTATGGGTTTTGTTTCAAAGGCATCGATATCTGTAACTCCTCCGTCGCCTTTCATTACCTTTATTGATGTATTTTTGGAGATTCCAAGCTTTTCTCTTACTGCATATTCCACAAACTTTGCTGTACTCGCGGCTTTAGGTAGAATACTCGCATTAATCACTGCAGTCATAGTCCGGATCTCAAGACCATAAATCCCTGTCAGATCATGAGCGGCAATCACGGGAACTTTTTTGATTCCCGTACCACTTGACTTTGCAACATTTTCGACGAAATCTTCGTTACTAGGATCATCAACACCATATGCCTCGCTGATAACAAGGACACTGGCTCCTTCGCGTATGAGTTCGAGGATTAAAGACCTCACCCTTTCTTCAACCAGATAGGTAGAAGTATCCAAGTACCTATAACAGGTCTTGATATAGTTTTTTCCGTTACCATTCAATGGGATATCTTTTATATGTGTGCGTTTTATTATATTGGACTTCTCTAAGCTAACCCCCATTCCTATGATTCCAACCTTAGCTGTGTCACCTTCTAGCAAAGCATTTACGGCCTGAGTAGTACTATGAGATATGAGTTCCACTTCAGAGTTTTGTATCTCAAACCTATTCATAACATCAGACAGCGCTTGTAAAATGCCCGTTGCAACACCTTGATTTGATTTGTGAGTAGTAGGAAGGGTAGATTTTCCTACGATACTTCCTGTAGACATATCTATGGCTACTGCTTTGGTAAACGTACCACCTACATCTATACCCACTCTTATTCGCTTATTCTTATGATCTTTGGTTGGATAGCCGGCATGAGGATGAATATCCAACTTCTGACTATTACCATCCGATTCTCCAATCCTCTTTACTTTTAAATACTCAGGTGGTTTAGCAGCCATTTTCTTGCATTCTCTCGAATTAGTGCTACCTAATTATCAGTGATTACCTTAATTTAAACTAATTATTGAGAATTGACAGAATATTGTATGGTTGTAGGATCCGAATGGTTTGATAATTATTACTTACAAATTAATATAAGGTTTCCAGTTAGAGTAGGCTTCTGTGTTAATCTTCCTACGCCCCCCCATTTACTTATCTTGATCTCCAACCAAATTTGTATTATCCCCTATCATGAAATTTGGATCTTGATGATTCATCCAAAAATGGTTTTTTAGGTTTATGTTTAGATCTAGAACATATTTATTAGATTTCGCTTTACACATGGATTAAAGGAAGACTTGCAAAACTCTTGGCGTCCGAGTACTCGAAAAATTACGGTACCTTTCGGAGGTTGGACATCATGCCAAAAACTACTTCTCGCGTAATATGTTCAGTAGTACGTTACATGCTCTAAGTCAAGTATAAAATATAGAACCATATTGTCTTTCTGTTATATCTTAGGTGGTTCCGTTGACTCCTTATCTAGACATTTGCGGAACGAAATATATCTCTCTTGCCTGAAGTAAACAGTGGCGACTATTATTACTATTGCTGCTGTGATTGATCTTTATACTTAATTGTGGTGATCTTCCTCCGAAGCTTGTAACTTGAATGTATTTATCAAATATTGGAAGAAGAATCTTGATGTATAAAGAAGACTGGTGGTGATAATTCCAAGATACTACGCATCGAGTTCGACTTGATGATATTGCTATCTTCCTTATCGCAGAAACAATCTCTTTTATTAGATGTTTCGCTTCTTTACGATCAATGTTAGGATCATGAGTAAACATGTGCAATAAATCTGGAACAATTACTATACACGTGTCAAGTTTTCTAATGATGTTCGGTAATTCATTAATAATTAGATTGGTTAGTTGATGGACCGTAAAAGCTCTACTTACAACTATTCTTTGTAAAGTCTCTTTTATGTCTAAACCATATTGCCTTATGAATTCTATAAATTGATAAAAATCTAAACTATTTCCAGCATCCACAATTACTATATATGGCAATAAAGGCGGTAACGATGGTGTTGATGATAAACTAAAGCCTTCTTGCCGCCGTAATAAAGATAAAGAGTAGATACATAGCCTTGTCAAGAGAATATTTGTGAATTTTCTATTATTTTTGCTATCGCCAATTATAGCCAATGTATTGCCATCTGTATTAAGGTTCTGAAGAGAAGAATCTAAAGCTTCGATATCAAACATCAGTTTGCTAATAAATTCATCATATGCAGTCTGGAATTTTGATGAGAGTATTGACGATTGTAATACTAGCGATCGTCCTTTGTTATACTTGTCATACAGTTGTTGTGGTTGTGGTGGATTTTTCCATTCTTTTTTCAGAGTCTTTAGGATAGAACCACATTTTGGGCATTCTTCTTTCACATTGATTGTCAAAAGATCCTGACATGTCTCTCCTATTGTCTCCTTTAGTAACGTTCCGCATTCTAAACAAGAGTATTCTAGAAGTTGGTAATTCATTCTGGATGGAGTGACCGTCATATAAGACCTTATAATGGGTAAGGTGTGTTGCCATGGGGGAGGGATAGTTAGATTTGTTTTGATTTTTAGTTGTAGAGTTCTAATAAAGACATATTGTAACGAACCGGGAAAAAGCGTCAGCAATCCTAGTCGGCAGCCAAGATAGTGAGAAATATGAGACATTAAGTTTAGAATGAGAAACGGCTCCGTTTTGAAATTCGTACAAAAAAAGTGATCAACATACCAGCCTTGTCGATCACCATACTAATCGGTGCGAATAAAGAGAGAAGAGCGAGATAAAGACAAGCATCGGAAAAATTAAGGGGCGATCTAACTATTCAGAAGTATCAATATTTACTTTCATCTTGCCCTTAATCATGTTCAAGAGCTTGACTTTATTAGAATAAACAATTTTTCCGACTACGTTGACAGGAGAGTATGCCAATATTCTTCCGTCCTCGCTAATTGGAGTGGGCCCGAAGAATAAACACAATGCATATCCATCAGGCCAGTAGGCAAAATCTAATTCAGAAACTTCAGTCTTTGCATTTTCTTTCACTTGCACAACTATGCTTGTGTTATCAGTATACAATTCATCGCCCCATCTATTTATGTTAACATTGACAGGCAAATTCGCAAGAATTGCCTCTACCGTTTTTGGCGCAACTGAAACATCTAATTCTATCTTAATCTCTTCATAACCAAGATCTGGAAATATGACTCGAATGTTCCTTTTCATGAACCAGGCTGACGAATATTTATAATCATACTGTATATCAATGATTCTGTGATTATTGCAGAATAAGGAGATCGCGAGTGATATTAGGAGCTGCCGCTTGTCCAAGGTTCATCAAGCCGATCAAATATCCTCTGAGTGGTTACAGATAGCGCAGCAACATGACAATGTACCCTAGTATGGTGGTTTCTTCAAAGGATATCTCTATGGGATCAAAGTAATGAGGAAATAATTTCGCTGCCTCATTAAATGAGCCTAGACTTTTTCCCCATGTTATAACGATTCTAGGATCCTGAGGATTTTCGTGCAGAAAGAACTCCGCGGTTATGTAATAGTTGGAATAGATGTGCTAAAGGAGAGGAGACTTCAAAGAACCAAAATATCTTACTACTATGTCATTAAATGAGCTATGTGTTGAGCTCTGCAAAGTGCGCATTATGATGCTTATTGGAAAACTCATTTCCTTTCATATAGGATGATATCCTTAAAAGTGCATGGACCTTGAAAGTTAGCAAAGAACTTTGAAGGAATATTACAATTCCTCCCTGTATCATGTTATGTTAAGAAGACAGAGCTGAAGTTGTGAATACCTCTTCTTTAACAGGATCTATCGAATACACACGTAGTCTGTAACCTAGGTTGTACTCATATCATAATAGCCAGTTTTTATAGACGAACACAAATTTGTAGTGCGGTCACCGGGATTTGACATCCATATGTATGGGAGGTCACATCTTTTAAAGATAATTATTGCGACAGGCGTGGTTGGCGCACCCCGATTATCGGGGCTCCGAGGTCAGAACTTGAAGGACTCTTCTCCAATACATTAGTGTATGTAATCCGGATTTTGACGGGTTCGGTGGGCTCCAATACACTAGTGTATGTAATCCGATTTTTGGCTGATGCTACGGGATTCCGAACGTCTAATCCCGTTATCCATCCTATTTCTTTGTTATGCTACATTTATTCATCTTGTCTTATTTTTCAACGAATGATAGTTTTTTGAAACTTGGGAGAATTATACGATGAATCTCAATCGAAATTAAATGATACAGTGGATGAAATAGAAGCTATGAAAAGATATCTAAACGATATGCTCGAAGAAATAGATAAGCTCAGGAAAACGTCATGATGTATACGTTTCTTAATTTATAAAGCATCTTATCTGCTTAGATATAGCCCAGTGCCGCATGGCGAGCTCAGACAACAATGGCTATTCTTTTTGCTTCGGTATACTTTACTACTCTACCTTTAATGTCTGAGCGGCGTTATCTATTATTGGAGAATATTTATTGATATCTAGCCCACTTTGAATGTCTTGGAGATCCTGGCCCAGATGTGCTGAATGAATATTATCATATTCTAACGGCTGCACGTCTGAGAGAGTCAGAAAACCAATTTCATATGTTATCATTGGTTGTCTTTCAAAGCTTTCAACTGTGACTAACACCCTTAGAACAGTCTGATTACGTTTGATGGAGCTGAAATGTACCTGAAATATTTGAAACTTCAAACCGAACCCAATCTGATTTCAGACATCAAGAAGGAATTCGCGAATAGCAGCGATGTCCACGAGTTTAAACTTAGCCAGCCTCCAATAACGGTCCCTGTGTGTTCATGGTTTCATGTCTGTGATGATGAGAAAATAAGCTCGATTAGGAGGATTTTCGATCCGCGACCTTCCATTCAGCAGAAGTAGTCGAAAGTCCTGAAATAAATACTCTGCTTAGCTTCAGCCACAGATCTTGTGGGAGTCGGATGAAAATTCAACCGAGCCCTCAATCACTATTGATGTATTGCCATCGATACTGCTCTTTTTGGAATTCTATTCGAATGAGAGGAAGCGCAATAACCACAAAAATCTTGAATATTGCCTTTAGTATGACACATACATTCACATTTGCTACCTATTGAGAAACCTTTTCTTCGCTTCAATATTTATTATCACCTGCAATTCTCCATGACCTATAATAAACCTGTGTATTTCTGCATCCTAGCGCTCATAAGTTTACGAAGATTTTATGATCATATGTCTTACTGCAGATTTCCATGGGGTCAGAGGGATGAGAACCAAATTTGACGTATTCTTTTGGCCCAGAGCCCTCTTCCACCCATCCATTATCTCTTCAATCTTTTGGTTCGATGTCAATAGATAGAAACAGTAGCTCGTAAAACACTGCCATTTTAAGTAACCTAGCCTTTTCTGCGGCAACACCGGCTAAAGGAGGACCCACCCTAAA
>JBAUMZ010000184.1:0-4242 GCA_049578985.1 Nitrososphaeraceae archaeon | reverse complement strand
GCTTCATAGTGTATCTCTCCAGCTGACATGAAACAGACCTTTATGTTGGGATCGAGTTTTAGTATTTTCTCTCCCAGATCAAAACCCCCTATTGAGGGCATGTCAATATCCATTAGCAAAAGGTCGTAGCTGCGAGGTTTGAATTCAAGCAATGCCAATATAGGATCCGTGTACACCGACCTGGAAGGGGTGAAATTCTGAAATTGGTTTTGGTTTTGGTTTTGGTTTTAACTCTCCGCTGTCTTGTCTTCGATAACCCTCTAGGCATGATTTGATGGCAAATGCACAGTCATAGTTATCGTCTATTACTAGAATATACTTGGTGTTTCCTTTCACTCGTCCCTCGAAACCGGTCTGCCTTGTCTTTTTCTGAGATGTACTTCCAGAGGCTTTTTTGTATAAGTTTTTAGCATCTGAACTAAAGCTGCTATCGGTATGTTGACAATCATCTCTCGATCCGATGATTTGCAAATTTTGCAATAAAGATAATATCCCCCGTCCAAAGTTAATATTGGTCCCTTCAGTAGAGTTCTGACTTGTCTAAAGGTGAGCTTATTGTTCAGGACTCATTATGATTTTATCTGCATCAATGATATAATAGTTCAACAACGGTAGTAACCTGTGCAACAACAGCCGTACCCGACCAGTCCAGTGATAGGCCATGTCCATTAACATACAACTGCTCTGCATTTGTCACGTTTTCAGTTAATACGAACTCCACTGGTACATTATTTTTCCGAGATTCCTCTGCCGCCAAAGTGATGCGGCTATTCTAATAGGTCTTGTCTCTAAGTTTGAAAAGACATCTCATTAATACTAACTGAAGGCTCATTACCTGATTTTAGATAAGTTAATTAGGTAATGTTATTATATTAAACCGATGAAGATAAATCTTCTATTAGCAGGAGTCCTAATAGTCTTCGCTGCTACAATACTGTTCGTCCAGGGAACGGTCGGCTACGTGAACGCGGTTTGTGCGGTTGCGGGAGGCAGTGCCGCGTGCGGAGGTAATGGCGGCGCGTTTGCTAGCGTTTTGGGCGCATTCGCGTTTGCATTCGGCAATATCGCGGGAGCATTTGTACACTGATAACCCTTCCTCCTCCACTTTTTTTATATCATCATGAGCCTTGTCCAGTGATAGGAGACATGATAAAATAAGCCTTATTTTCATGGTCAGAGTACAGTTCAGTTATTGATTAATGCACTGGAGAACTTCAGTAAGATTTCGCTAGTTAGTTTATCCCTTTGATAGTAATGCTAAAGCGTCGATATTGACAAGATCGATATATATCACAATGATCCAGGTGGTTATTCAATAATTTCTTGCCAGAGCACTATTATTCCAAATAAACAAATCTGCCTAAATCGCCTCAAAACAGATCTAACAAGCTGATCCCTTCCTCATGGCGACATGCCTTACTCATTATAATCTCTTATAAGGCGATCTTTCCATTCAGAATGAATTACCAACTTTTAGAATACTCATGTCCAGAATGTGGGATGTTACTAAAGGAGACAGCAGGAGAATTAAGTCAGGATCTTATCAAAACAAGCATAAAAGAAGAATGTCGAAAATGAGGTTCCATCATCATAGTGACCCTGAAGCAGATTCTGGAAACACCCACTGCAAACAAAGGGATTGGATGATAGTTTGTTGACAACGCACATATCACAAGTACCATTACCCTCAAAACTCTCAAAACTCTCAAAATTTCAGATAGCGTATGATGAGTCTATTAGTAGACTAATGTTCGACATTGAGGCTTTAGATACTTCTCTTCAAAACCTTAACAGCAATAAGAATGCAATAGCCGTAATTGGCAATAACAGTCATAGTAAGTGTGATAGAAAATTTGCAAATATTCTCTTGATCAGACTATGTGTTTACTCCTTATGTATACACCGACAAATGGTTGCTTCATCACCAACCTCTCGCTCACTGCCATTATTACCATATGTAGTAATTGTCGATGCTGGAAATAGCTTAGATTTTTATCAGACAATATGGTTATATGACAATATGGTTTAGACATAAAAAAAGACTTTACAAAGAATAGTTAGAGCATTTACAGTCCATCAATTAACAAATATAATCGTAATGAATTACCCAATATCGTTAGACGGCTTGACACATATCTAATAATCATTCCAGATTTATTACATATGTTTACTAATGATCCTAATATTGATCATGAAGAAGCGAAGCATCTATTAAATATCTGATCGCTGCCCATTCCACCTTGAAGTGTATCATTACCATCATCGCCGTATAACTTGTCTGAATCTTTGTTCCCTTGAATCTTGTCATTACCCCCCCACCTCCGCTTATCGTGTATGAGCCTGAAAGACCAATAATTATATCTGCAGAGTCATTACCAGAGATCCTATCGTCTCCAAGTGATCCTGCCCTCAGATTCTCACCAGATAGCGCATTAAGTCTGTTCTGCTCATGTGAATTTGTCTGGAGAGAAATTACATATGAATACAAAAAAGCAGTTCAGAATCAAAAAATAAATCCGCCAGGGATTTAGATTAAAATAAATTCTCCCTAATTATTGTCTTCGCCGTCGTCACTGTCGTTACTGTCTTCGCCGTCGTCACTGTCGTTACTGTCTTCGCCGTCGTCACTGTCGTTACTGTCGTCATCGCTGTCGCCTGTACTATCAGTCGCAGATGGCATACTCATATTTCCTGCAGTCATATTTCCTGCAGTCATATTTCCTGCAGTCATATTTGACTGGGCGTAAATAGTGGATGCAATCCCAGTCACCAATATCGATGCAACAAGTGCGAGGCCTATGGCCAGGAATATTTGACTTTTCATCGAACCAACAACCGCATCACCATATATAATGATTCCGCAGGTTTGTCAGCTTATGTCTTCCTCCATCCCCATCCACATCGCCATCCCATCCCACCACCCTCTATCTGAGCTGCAATATGGGACGTAGAAGATTGATGGGGATAAAGACGATCTAAATGTTGGAGATAATTTCCTATGTATTAGTAGCGGAGGAGATGAAGGACAACGAGCTACAGAATGGGGACGGAGACGATCTAAATTAATGCTATTAGTGCAGTGACAAAAAGGAGCTACTACTACCGTCGGATAGGGAGTGCCTTCTTTTTTCGAGAGAACTCTTCAATTGACTTCTGCTCTTTTTTTGGTCTGATTTCATATTGCGGCCACCTAATAGAGATGTGGTGCCACCAAAGGCCAAAAATGTGCATAAGGATATATTACCATGATTTTATATCGGTAACACTTTCTGTGTATGAGAAATGCTTCGACGGACTTGTTTATTATCGCTGTACTCTACTGCTCTTCCGTCCTCGCCATTGCGATAATAATATCCCTAGCTAAGCCTTTCTCTGAAGTCCAATCAACTTCTATTGCGGGAATTAATAAGCCGATCGGAGTATGGGCTCCTTTCTCGGATATTCATCAGAATCTAGAAGAGCTAGAAGGTATCAACCAGAGTAAAGCAATATCTAATATTCTTGCACAGGGATTTGATGAATACTACTTCGTTATGAGCGACTTTGAAAATCCAAAGTTGGTCCACTCAACAGAAACATTATTACAATCCATAGAAAATCATGATCAGAGCCTAAAAATAATAATTATCATACTCCCACCTTCTGAAGGAGGCCCAATTGGAAATTATGACTGGAAAGGGTGGATTGAATATTTCAATTCCTTAAAGCAGAGATATCCAAACTCCTTTGAAGGATTTACAATTGATGATTTCAACTGGATTAGCACTCGAAATGATACAAAATTTGAGCATAACATCGATTTTATGGAAT
Organism: Nitrososphaeraceae archaeon; assembly: GCA_049578985.1. Classification (GTDB taxonomy): domain Archaea; phylum Thermoproteota; class Nitrososphaeria; order Nitrososphaerales; family Nitrososphaeraceae; genus TH5896. The sequence continues at coordinate 432 of JBAUMZ010000184.1, read as the reverse complement.
ATTCAAAGCTAGTGGATGCGCTCAAACACAAGAGAGAGGATGTAAAATTCTTTCCCACCGTGTATTTTGAAGGTGTCAAGACAGATGTAGTTATAAATAAATTTCTAAACTATGTAGATGGAATTATTGCAGTAAGTGGCTGCTATTATAATGTCTCTGCATTAGAACCACAATTACATCTCTTTAGAGAGCTCTTTGATAATAAGCCTATGAAATATATTGTATATCCGACTATAACTCATAACTATAGCAGGCAGCACTACAGTCCCCCAAGTGATGGGCTTGTAATCTCAACCTTATCAATCGCATCTCGTATTGTCGATGGAATAGTAATATGGCACAGAATAAATGGTTCTGTGATACAGGAATACTTGGACAATATCGGTAATAATAACAGAGAATATACAGATAAGATGAATAGCATAAAAAGAG
>JBAUMZ010000183.1:0-1584 GCA_049578985.1 Nitrososphaeraceae archaeon | reverse complement strand
GTAGTAGCATGAACAGTAAAACGCAGAGCAAATATGAACAGGTTCTCCTAGAGCTAAAGAACGAATGCAATATATTGATGGATAAATACGCTCCAAAGCTGCATACAGCTTCTCATGAAGATAATATTGGTATCGAATTGTCTCACCTGAAGATGGTCAGAAAAATTCGGCAAGACTGTATTAGGGTCTATGACGAAGCGGTACACAAAATCACATTTAGCGGTAAGGGTGAAGACGAAGTTATTGATGAGATATTAGAGTACAACTATGACAAAGCAGACATTGATCACATGATCGAGGTGGAACACACAAACCTTTTTTCACATTTACAATCGCTGAACGAAAATTGCATCAAGCGTACAGATCCAGAATGGTTTATGTTTGGTATACATGAGTTGCTTCAGAGTGGAAAAGTTAATCCTCGGCCGGCGGGAAGTAAACGTACCCAGTTCTGCAAGTGCTGTGGCGAACAGATCTACATTTCAAAGGAACAATCATTCAACTTAGGGCCGAGGCGATCTACGTACAATAATTAGTGATTCTAAAAGTATGATATTCAAAGAAGGAACAAACATAATGATGATCGGCGAAGTCTGTCTTAAAGACAAGCGTAGGAATGAAGCTTGCAAAGTCACTGAAAATACACCAGTAGAAGATGGCCAGAATATACCATTAGACTTATTGGGACAGTGTAGATATAATTACAAGAGTGATTGCATTCCCTCTAGAGGCTATATCAAGGCAAAGCTTATAGAAGATCTAGCAATCAGCAAGTACAAACATAATGGCAATGGTATTAGCTTTACTGATTTACTATCAAACGGCTTTGCAAAGCATAAAGAACAGGCACAAGCTAAGCTAAAATATTGCCTTAGGAGTGAAATTCTTTTCACACCATATAATCATAAACCCCAGCAGTATTATCCAACCTGCTTCAAGTCTGAGATTTTAAGAAAGATTGCACCAATAAGGGTCACAGGGGTGGGGTGGTCTAGATCACCTCTTTCACAAGATAACCAAACCAATAATCAATCTATTGACTCCGATTACGAGTTAGACTCTCAAATTGCAAAGACGTTAGAAGGATATGTACTACCTCTTTTGCCTGAAGTCCCTTTGAACATCCACAAGCTGCATTTCAAGACGAGGATTACATCAGAGTACTACCCGGCTATAATCTTGCCAGCAAATCCGTGGAATAGAGGCAAGGAGCATGAAGAGATTATCGGGCGTACAAGAGCCAGGTACCGTTTCTATGCTAATGGTACTGTTGTTGTATCAACAGAGAGCAGTAATAACCCATTCCGGTTGGCGACTGAATCTGACTGTAGCATTCTCATGGCGTTTCTCGGTCAGCTAAGAGACAGACTTGTACTCTTCCTCGCTGACAGACATGAAAGGATTGTTCCGGATATTATGCAATGGTATCTTATCCAGTGTGATATAAACAGGGATGTCAAGGTGGGTGATTGGCTTCAGTTTACTGGGATCAAGATACAAGTGAGACATGCCTTCCACTTGTTTCGTATCTACATCAAATCAAAGGGTAAAGATACGGTGTGTAGAGTTGAAGAGTCGATTAGT
>JBAUMZ010000182.1:0-1868 GCA_049578985.1 Nitrososphaeraceae archaeon | reverse complement strand
AAATTACAAGGGAGAATCTATTATTCTGCAAAGAAAATATGAAGTATATCGAGGGGTTATGTCATATGGATACTATTACACATATGTTTGAAGTATCAGAGAGACATTATGGCAGTGCAAAAATGCTTGCCGAAAATCCGCATCTACTTGAGGGAGTATTTTGCAACATAGAATGGTTTGTAAAAGCACAACAATACCTTTTCGAAAGTCTTTGGAGGAAAGCGATTCCAGCAAAACAACGATTTAAGGAAATAGAAGAAGGAAGCAAAAGAGAATTCATTGAGACAATAAGAGATCCCCTAGAAATAGTAGAGATACTTCCTCAAGTCCTGTCATCCACGTATGAAGAGTTATCAATATTATTTCCCACCATCAAGACTTTCAAAAGATTTGAATCAGAAGGTATGTTTGAGTTTGTGAAACACCAAATAGATAAATTCAATATTTATGTCAAATTATTAGTCAGACGAGATCTCTATAACTATAATGAAAATAAACCATACGCAGGATTTGAATCTCTTAAAAAATACCAACATAATATAGAATTCCAGTTCGCTGATAAACTAGATACCAGTATGTTAACAATTATTGGAGATAGTGATAAGTTACTGACCATAGAGATACATGATGACTCTGAGATGAAGATGGCAGACTCATTAGGATTAGCGACATATTCAAACAGCGAGCCTACAATTATGTCACATAATTCAATATTTGAGACATCATGGATACAGTCCCAGATTAGGAGAGATCAGAAATAAGCAGTCCTCTTGAAGTCTGTTACTATCACTAAGGATGTATATTGGGGGATGCAGATCGATCAATCAGCTTATGAACTACATAAAGAATTGGTTCTAAAGTATAGATAGGATAACTCGACAGTATAATGGTTAAAGCTAACGTAGAGGTGGGATTAGATTTATTCTCAATCAAGAATAACATGAAAACTAGAAAGAATAAGGATAATAACATTCAAGTAAATCAGGGATTCTCATTAAAGGACCAAAACTATCTCAAAAAGTACGATAATGCAGCAGCTGACCCAACTATTCAAATGTTTACAGAAGAAGAGTTAGATGAAGAACCAGAACAACGAATCTATTTCTGTGCTTTTTGCAAATCAAAGTTAGATCTGTCCAACAAGTAACTGACCATATGAATTTGAAGATGGGGAGCTAAGGGAGAATCCAATATCTGGAGGTTACACTCTCGAAGGAAACCTTAAGTCTATAATTTCTGAAGGGAATTCAAATAGATCGAAACTGTACGAAGTTGTTGGTGATTTAGAGGTTGATGAATCGATAAAAGAACAGGGAGGAAAGCTAATAGATCTCGTAGGCGGGTCATTTAATATTCCTGAAATAGGCTACTATAAAGTTGTCAATGGTTCTTTTCAATATGAAGAAGGTGTGCTGGCTCTCCAAGCAGAGATATGATGAAGTTTCTGCCTGTGAGTTTGACCACAGAACAACTGCTTTACGTTAATAATTTCGGGAAAGGAGACTGACTCTTGTGAACAGAGGCAAAGTACGTGATGTTGTTTTTCCAGAAACATGTATCTCTGCGTATTGAATTCCGTTGTTTGATTTCTTGAATATGACATCACTTATTTTTAAATTCAGCAGCTCATGCGGTCGGGCAGAGGTATCGTTTGCCATTGCGTGCCAACATCTATCGCGAGGAACATTACAATATTTCAAGAATATTTCATGGTCTTCAGATTTCCACATATCCTCTGGGCGATATGGAGATTTTTCCTTTCTACGTAATTCTTTAATTCCATTCATACAGGGTGGTGTAATCCGTTTACGATGATCCGGTTCATCAGGATTGTGCAACCATCTGAAGAACTTCAAAAATACTATTCG
>JBAUMZ010000181.1:0-1693 GCA_049578985.1 Nitrososphaeraceae archaeon | reverse complement strand
GAATTAACAATCGAAGGGCATGACGTTTACTGCCGTGATCGTCCAGATGATCCAGCTTGCACGGAATTCTTACATGATCCTAGCAATAAAAAAACACCTTCTCCCTACGGACTTTGCGCCCCGGGCCAACAGCCTTATCATCCTGGTTGCCCTCAAATCGTAGATCCTGAAAGATACTGCCTCAACAATGATGATCCGTCATTTTGTAAGACCATTGGAGACATTTGTGATGTAGATGGTTTTGTAAAGCCTGAAGATGCATATTGTACCAGATAATTTCTGTATGCATTTCTGCAGATTCTGGAGGCTCGGACATATAATATAACAGAAGATCTATCAATCTACTGGGTGAATTTGGATAGTCTGTTTCAGTGATCGATAAAATCGCCTGTCATGCGCAGGGCGGAAAATCAGACAACAACCAGGGAATTATTAAGGCTAGAATTGGAGCTTAGCAAAAAGTTAACAATAACCTGAACTGCTAAAGAGAGTTAGAAAAGATAACAATGTTAGTCCATACTCTTAACTATAATATTATTCCCCATCTATAGATTATAGATATATCATGCTGCGCATACGGGTTTAGCGAATGAACATACGCTACCAAAGATTCATCAGTTTTTGTGTTTCATCATAATTGCAAAACTCCAACATTCTTGGAGTGAATATAGCACGGTCAGAGTGGATAGTGCAGTCATAAGTGATATCTGTTAATTTTGTGTTATCAATTTGCGTGTCTTTAGAATTGGTTTTCTCACAAATCAAGTAGTGCGCGTATCCCTATACTATGACGTAAAAAATAGTGGTGGATGAATTAAATGAGCTTGGTTGTTCTGGTGAAGTACTGTCTATGGACCGCCACTACTCGTCGTCTTCGAATTCAAGTTCTAAGTCTAATGCTTGATTTGGAGCTGCATTGGCTGGTGCTGAGCTTATCGCCGCTCCGTCGCTATCTTGCACAGAGTTGATATCATTTAGACAATTCGCACTTGTTTGGAGCTGTATTCCAATAATGATTGAAAGCAACTCCGAAGGACAGTCGTTATTTGCTGCTGACGTTTGGGCATTGCTATCACCTCTCTTTGTTGCAGATACATCGTTGGTGTATGGTGCTATAGCTGCGCTGGCAAGCAAAGCTGCCATTGCTACCGTTACCATCGCTACCATTGGTAATGTTTTGTTCTTCATAATTCGCAATAAGCTCATGTATTTTCATTTAATTAGGTTGTGCCAATTCAATCTGATTAATATTACTGTATTATTAGTGAAAAGATTTATCTTCCAATTCATTTTACTGTACTGCACATGAATTACTATTTGTTTTGGCATTTCTGATAGAAGAGATATAAGATATAAGTAGAGGTCTAATCCTATTTAATGCATATAAACCAATCATTTATTCATGCTGGCAAAACATTGACACGAAAAATCTCGTAATTGTCATAGCAACTAACTTGTCGTAGTAGGTGGGGGATTCAGTGGAATTGAAATAGTGGGAACATTATATTATTTTGCAAGAGACAACAGCGACATTTTACAAGGATATCGATAGCAAAGATGTGAGAATTGTTCTAATAGAGGGGGGAGGACGAGATCATGAGTGAAGTGGATAGTGAATTGGGAATATTTGCATTGAAATTGACCCAATGTTCTGCAGTTCGAAATTATTATCCCCTTATAAGAAGCATTAGCC
>JBAUMZ010000180.1:0-8835 GCA_049578985.1 Nitrososphaeraceae archaeon | reverse complement strand
GGGATATTTGTTTGGTCTACGTGTTCACCGCTGCAAAGCGCTGAGTCCTGCTATTGCCGATTGTTACTGCCTCAGCGAATATATTGCCTTCCTGATAGAATTGAACAGACTTATAGTTCTGTTTGGGTTCGGGAGGCTTTTTCTTATCTGCTTCCTCTGCGCTAGCCTCTGGCCGTTGTTGTTGCCCTTGTTGCCTTTGACTCCTTGAATTGTTTCTCTTCAATCGTTCTGCATCATGTAGTTGGTCACGCTTTTGCCGCAGAGTTGCTACAATCCACTTACATATTTCTTCAAACTCTTTTCTAGACCTTGGTGGTTTGCAGTGCGCTAGATGCCATTGCCATGCCCTCTCAAAGCGCTGTTCATCACTAAGGTCGAGCCAGTCTCCTGAATACTTGAAATAGTAACGTATTGCCTTGAACAGTGTTGCGTCGTGCCTTCCGCAATCGACTCCAAGTATTAGGCCAGGGTCATCAAGCATTGCATCGTATTCATCTTTGTCCAAATCAGACATGCAATTTTCGCAGAGTTGGTTCATTTTGGACTTGATTCGCAACAGGTCTATTGTTTGCATCTCTTCTATCGAGCCTATTCCCAGGGCACAGTAGGGCAAGCCTTCTTTATGAATACTGGGCGAGGCAAATACTAACTGTCCCATTCCTTCTTCATTCTGGCATCTAATCTCAAGATAGGCATTTTTGATATGTATCTTCCTGCTTAGTAACGGCTCAGGTGAGAAAAGAAAAACATGGATTTTACCCTGGTCTTGATGCCATTCTACTAGCGTTTTCCTTGATAACGCTAGAACATTATCCCAACTGCCGAACCATGCAATTACCGCTTCCCATCCATCAAAATCAAGAACCACCAAATAATTATTGCCTGAAATAGTCTTACCAGTTCGCAGAGCAATTCCATGGTCATAAAGTCCATTGGCCAAATTTGCCTTAAAATCTACTTTGGTGAAATCCAAAGTAGGCCAGCCTTTTAAATCAACTGTCTTTGTTTTTGTGTGCGCTTGGATAATCCCTATATCTAGGAGTTCAGGCCACAGGACACAGGGACGACAGCAATAACAATGCATTCAAAAAAGAGATATCCAGAAAAAGTAATCCAAGGAAATTGAGGGGTAATTTGGCAGAGATAATTAGAGGTGCAGATGTTTTCGTAGGGGTATCTGGAAAAGCTGGACTTTTAGATAGTGATATAGTGATAGTGATATGGTGAAATTGATGAATCAAGATGCCATAATATTTGCATTAAGCAATCCAGATCCTGAAATACTTCCTCGGAATGCATTGAAAGCTGGCGCAAGAATTGTTGCCACTGGTCGGTCAGATTTTCCCAACCAGGTTAACAATGCCGTTGTGTTCCTCTCAGTTCTCAGAGTATTGCTTAACATGAGAGCAAAAGGTTTGGATGAAGAGATGTTGGTAGCTGCTTCATATGCTATTGCGTCTCTTTCCTTTTCTTTGAGCGATCTCATTTGAAAGAAGAGTATATAATTCCCAAGGTAAATGATCCTAGAATTCTTCCAATTGTTACACAAACATTGAAAGATGCGATTAAAAGTCACACTAATAAGCGTAATGACAATATGGTTTTACATAACCCTAAAAAATGTTAGATGTAGAACGGATTTATAAAGCATCTCATTTCCAAGGTATATTAATACAAAAAGAAATAAAGGAGAAAAGTCATATTCGTCTGCTTCAAAACGATTTGTATATTTTTTTGACCACCGACATGTCCTAAATTCTTAGTTTAAAGTATTTACATTTACATATTTACATATATATCCTGCAATACGATCCATGACACATTATATGAGCGAAAATGAAAATTTAAAAACTGCAGATATTATAGCTGATGCACTAATTGATTGGAATGTAGATGTTATTTTTGGATTACCCGGTGACGGCATAAATGGTTTTATTGAAGCGTTAAGGCAAAGGCAAAATAAAATCAAATTCATTCTAGTCAGACACGAAGAATCAGCGGCATTCATGGCCTGTGCATATGCAAAGTATACTGGAAAACTTGGTGCATGCGTTGCCACCTCAGGTCCTGGTGCAATACATCTCTTAAATGGATTATATGATGCCAAAGCTGATAATACTCCTGTTATTGCTATAACTGGAACCACTTACTCTGATTTGATGAATTCTAGCTATCAGCAGGATGTAAACTTGCTACAGCTATTTTCAGACGTTGCGGTTTACAATACCATCATAAACAATTCTGAACAGACAGAGATGGCTGTCGATATTGCATGTAGAAGTGCGATGGCGCAGAGAGGAGTAAGCCATTTAACGATTCCAATAGATGTTCAAGAAATGAAATTGAAAGGAAAATATTCTAGACATAAAGTTGGTGGGCATACTTCAGATGTTAGTGTTCCTGCAATTACATCAGACATTAAATTGATAGAGAAAGCTGCAAATATTTTGAATTCAGGAGAAAGAGTAGTAATATTGGTAGGACAAGGGGCACTAAGTGCTGGGGATGAGGTAATATCTATTGCAGAAAAGTTAGGCGCCCCTGTAGTTAAAGCTTTGCTAGGTAAGGCGGTAATCCCAGATATTCATCCGATAAGTATTGGTGGACTAGGACTTTTGGGAACCGATCCGGCTAGTGATGCCATGGGCGAAGCTGATACATTACTCATGATTGGAACATCGTTTCCTTACATAGATTATCTGCCAAAGCCTGGTCAGGCAAAAGGAATTCAAATAGACATAAAACCAGATAGGATTGGTTTACGATATCCCGTGGAGGTTGGATTAGTAGGTGATTCTAGACTTACATTAGCTGCTCTACTTCCTCTTGTACGACAGAAAGAAAACCTGGACTTTTTAAAATCAAAACAGCAAGCAATGAAAACCTGGAATGGTTTACTAAATGAGCGAAGTACCAGAACTGACAAACCAATTAAACCACAGGTTATTGCTGCTGCTGTATCTGCTGAATTGAAAGATGATGCCAGAATATCTGTAGATAGCGGAACGATTACAAGTTGGGCAGCTCGTTATATTAATATCAGAAAGGGTATGAAATTCTCGCTTTCTGGTACCCTTGCAAGTATGGCATGTGGATTACCTTATGCAATAGCAGCACAGATTGCATTTCCTGAAAGGCAGTCAGTAGCTTTTGTTGGTGATGGCGGGTTTACTATGCTTATGGGCGAATTTGCAACAGCAGTCCAATATAATTTGCCTATCAAGGTCGTCATAATAAAAAACGACATATTGGGAATGATTCGATGGGAGCAGATGGCTTTCCTCGGAAACCCTGAATTTGGTGTAGAATTTACGCCAATTGATTATGCAAGATTTGCCGAAGCTTGCGGAGGGAAAGGTTATTCTATTAAGGAGCCTAATGACGTAAATTCAATAATGCATGAAGCCATGTCAGAGAAAGGACCAACGATAATTGAAGCATATGTAGATCCATTTGATCCGCCTATGCCGCCAAAAGTAGAAATGGTATTTGTTAAAAAAATGGCCGAATCATTCGCGAAGGGACAGCCATACACAAAGAGAATTGGTTTGACTTTGTTCAGGAACCAGGTCCATGAGAGATTAAGAGATTTGCATCACCATCAAATAGACCATCACGATCATCACCAGCAAGAGTGAGCGTACAACTGTATATCGCCATAGGAGTAGAATACAGAGAACATTCTTGTTGTGGGCTGATATTGCTATACCTTGAAAGAGTCTAGGCAACAAGCAATGGCATATTTGAATTAATCTTCTATACCTAGAGCAGAAAAAAGGATTTTTCAGTATTAGGTACTATTTACAATCAGTGTTCTATAGCAAATGCTAGTTTCACACAGACTCGATATTGGGTTATAACACCTGTGTTAGGATCTACTTTTGCAGTCATGTCATGAACCTCTAAGCCTTTTATTCCACGAACTGTCTTCTTAGCTTCGCTTACTCTCTCTTCCGACTTGACGAATCAAGGGATTTACTTACTGAAAAATAAGAACCCGCAACAGTATTTCCCTTCCTGTATAAAGGCTGATATTATAGAAAACCTGAAGAAGCGAAAGACTCTACATAACAATCAAGAATTTCGGCCTCTAAGTACAAGCTTTTCCTTTGCAAACTCAAATGTGTTGCAGGACAAGAAAGCACAGACAGTCTTAGATGTACTCGTACTAGTTCCATATTACCCTCTTTATATTCACAAATTGCAATTGAAATTATCGATTAATAAACAGCAAATTAGTGAAGCTAAGAAAATAGGATCTCATGAAGAGATCATTGGTAGGAGGCATATAAAATATATCCTCTCTTCAAATGGTACTGTTCAGATAGCCATTAAAAGCAATGACACGCCCTTCAAGTTAGAAACCGAATTAGACGTGAATATCATATTTTCCTTTTTCGGACAGGTTAAGGATCGTTTGTTATATATCTTTGGAGATGTAAAGGAATCAATTATTCTTCCAAGAATAGAGTGGATACTTATTCAATGTGATGTGAACAGGGAAATTGAAATTGATGAGAAAGCTCAGTTAACACTACCTGATATCCAGCTCAAGTATGCAGACCGTGTATTTAGAGAATATGTAAAAGTGATGCAGGAAACATCGACATGGCAATCCACATTCTAAGCACTCTAAAGCTCTTTTTATTCCTTTTAACAAATTATCTAAGGTAGCAACACAACAACAAGTAGTATTATGTTCTCCTGTAAATTAGTTCTGTTGTTAGTCATGAAGTGTATTTAGACACTTTACAAATACTACTTACTAATGTCCAGTTAACGTAGTTTGCATGAAAGTCATTCATTTAACAAAGAACCTCAACTAAAAACAGAAGGCTGTGCTACCCGTATGAGTGATTTGGTGCTTTTACTTTTTCTGTACAACTATATGTAGTACTTGATGCTTGATGCGAAAGACAAGCTTCGATACGTACTCCATCTAACTCGATAATTGTTTCCCTGTTATCAAAGGAAACCGTAGCGGCAAATAGTTACTTCTGTCTATCAGTGTAATTGCAAGGTCTATCCTTGACTAAAATGATTTTTATTCCTTTAATGGTAGGCTAAACGAAAAGGTAGCGCCTTTTTCACCCTTGTTGTTTTGGGCCCAAACCTTGCCACTATGGGCCTCAATGATATTCTTTGAAACGTATAGACCAAGACCTGTTCCTGAAAATGACTTTGAAGAAAACCTTGAAAAGAGCTTGGGAAAGAAATCTGAATCTATGCCGGGTCCATTATCTATAATACTAACTATAGCTTGACCATCACCACTTTTTACTTCTGCAATTACTGTTATTAACCCACCATTTTTAGGAGAAAACTTGATTGCATTACTTAGAAGATTGAGTATGACTTGTGCTATCTTCACTTTGTCGGCATTAACTGTCAAACCATTTTTTTGCAAATTTAATACAATCCTTGCATTTTGTTCGTCTGTACCTTGACCGTTATCTATGGTTATATCATTCACACAGTCTACTATGACATCATTAAGATTGAACTGTTCTCTGTTTAGCTTAAGAAGTTGACTCTCAATTCTAGTGACATCTAGGATATTTTCAGTGAGCTGTCTCAGCCTTTTAGCATTCCTAAAGATGACATTTACCAAAACATGTTGTTGACTATCTTTATCTGTCTTGGAAAGAAGGATCCCGCTTAATCCCAGTATAGGCTGCACTGGGGTCCTGAGTTCATGCGCTGCCACGTTAATAAAATCTCTCTGCATTTTTTCATGATCTTTCAATTGTTCATTTGCCTGCCTCAGCTGCTTATTTGATTCATTGAGTTCTGTGGTCCTCCTTTGCACTTCTCGGTTAAGGTTATTATTCCATTTAACAAGAAAGAAGATTAAAACTATGATCGCAGCAGTTGTACCTGCAAGTAGCGTAAAGATCTCTATCCTTTGCATGTACACTACGTCATTGATCTCGGAATAAATACTAGTTGTGGGTGTTATTACAAAGTTAAAATACTCAGGATTAGCTCCAACAAAAATTGGCGCTCCAGTATTTAGCCGTTCGCCACCACCAAATTCATAAACAGCAGAGTCGGAACTCCCCGACATAACAGTGCTGATCAGATTGTTTAGAACCTTATTATGTCCTGTTGCATTCTGTGTATAATTACCGAAAAAAGGCTCTCCTATAAATGACTCCCGTGGGTGAACTAGCTGTACTGAATCCCTATCTAGTGCTGCTATATATTGTGAATTAATGTCATATATGTTTCCATAATGCCTGAAAAAGGGTACAGTTGGAATTGGTGTTGCAATCAATCCTAAATATTCTCCTGAATTTCGGTTTATGATTGGGTAGGTTACAGCTATCCTATATTCTTCAGAACCTAATCCCTTATACGCATTAGAAAATACAGGTGCTCTTGTAGCCTTTGTTTCATTGGCCCAACTGAATGAAGAGAAATCAGTTCCGACATTCGTTTCTATACGTCCTTCTGGAGAGAATATGCTGACTGTTGCTGTGTTGTCTTTGTCCAAGAGAATGAGTTTGCTGACAGGCGCAATATTACTTATCTGAGAGTATGTGTCTTCCAGCAGTCCAATTGTTTTATTGCTAGACAAGTCTCCTTTTTGCAAGAGATCAGAATTGGCTAGCATCTGAAGTCTTGCCATGATTGAGTCCAAATCTGAACCAATATGACGTGAGAGAGCTGAGGTTGATTCTATTTGTAAGCCTTTCTGCTTGTCGAATAGGTCCTTCCTCAATTTACCTTCAATACTATTTTGTAGATAAAAGAATAATCCATAAGATATACCAATAATCAAAACAACCGAAATAGCAATGATTATTCTTGTATGTCCAGTGACCTTAAAACTGAATTTTTTAGGCAGTACCATAGTTAGTCATATGTATGAAAAACCGAGACCGCCGCAACCAAGGGTTCTTGGCAAGGAATTGTCCAGTATTCAATGGAGTAATTAACAAATTTATATCGTCTTCTTTGAATCCGATAGAGTCGTATCTCGCTCCCTGGATTTAACACTAAATTCTAATATACGTTCTAGTATATAATCATAAATACCGAGATAAGAAACAAGATAAGTAAAATGAAGTAAATAGAAAAGTGGCAGCCAAATTTGGAGGAACCTAGTGCACCCAAAGAACTGAACACAAACAGTTGTCAAAAATGCAGCTGATGGTTCGAGCCACATTGAATGGAAGCTGGATACACGACCACAGATGTAGAGGAGCAGACCAATAAGGATTGTAAGAAAAAATAAGAGTTAGGTCTTGGGATCCGGATCATGTTCGTAAACGTTGTGTTAATCAATATTTAAGAATATGATTTATACTATACTAGGATGCTCCCGTATAGAGCATGAGCAAGAAGTGTATTCCACAGCCAGAACCCCTGAATCCCGACGTAAACCTAAAACGACTGTTTGTAGTATTTGTGGGAAAGATTTTGAATCGGAAGAAACATTGAATACCCACAAAAAAATGGAACATAACGAATTGAGCCATTCACCACCAGCAGGTGTAGCCTGAAACTTCTATATTTCTATTTTTCGTGTTTGGAACTTTCTATCTGTTCGAAAGATCGGAGTTACGATCGGCCTTCATCGATACTCTGGCTACTCACAACCTAATGGACAACTTTAACCCCAAGAAGTCTTTTTAACAGTCTCTGGGTTACAAAACAAAGTATGTCTGAACCGACAGATGATGTCGCAATCCGTTCTCTATACCAATAGTTGATGGATGGCTGGAATAAGGGTAGTGGCGAAGCTTTCGCTGCTCCATTTGCTGAAGACGGGGACCTAGTTGGTTTCGATGGCACCCACCTCAAAGGACGACAGGAGATCGCTTCATTTCACCAGCAACTTTTTGATACTTATGTCAAAGGGAGCCGCTTGGCGTATCTAATCCCAATATCGGCTTGAGAGCAAATGAAAAGCATGTGAAGCAAGGGCTAAAGGAAAACGATGCATTGATTGTGGACTCTAGGACAGAAATTGAGCATATTAGAGCACGAATTCCTGGGTCTAAATTGCATGGTTGGATGAATGGGATAGGAGAAGGTGGTTTAATGTTTAAGAACGCCAAACAGCTACTAAATGAGTTTAAGGTTTCTGACATATCTGAAAATAAAGATATTATATGCTATTGTCACTGCGGTACTAGAGCTAGTCACAAATTTTTACAGTTTAAACAAGCAGGTTTCAAACACGTACGATGCTACGATGGTTCAATGATAGATTGGGCTCAAAAGAAAAATCCTATGAAATAAGATGTATAATTGTATTTTTGTAAATGTTTTGACCTTTGGGCTAGACCCGCAAGTCCTAGCTCATATAAAAATCATTTTTGATAAATACTCGACATCTCCAAGCGCAACCGCATGAAACTTGTGTGTCGCTCCAAAACCAGACCTCAGAAACCAAGTCCCTGATACATCAGAAGAGCCTAATCCAATGGAGCAAAATGAAGACCTAGTGTTAACAGAACTAGACATAGAAACGGAGTGTCCACGCTGCCATGAAATTATGGAACTGCAGTCGGACTTTGATAAATTAATGTATTGCTGTGACAACTGCAGCTTCATACTAAAGTGCATCTAATCACTGAATTAATGATTAGAAATTCTAGGACCAAGACCTTCATTCTATTAAGAAATGGTTAGATGTAGCTGCAAAAATTGGTAATGAACGTAAGCATTGAAAGTTTCATTTTTTTTCATGTTGATGTGTCTCACTCTATAAGACATACTATTTGAGATAGAAAAAATCTCAGTGGCCGCAGCCACAACCACCCATACCACCATGTTCGTGATGACTATAACTTTGCTCCGAACACGTTGGACATTTATCTGCGG
>JBAUMZ010000179.1:0-3643 GCA_049578985.1 Nitrososphaeraceae archaeon | reverse complement strand
ATATTGGAATGTAGATATATACAAGTGGACTAGTTTAAATCAATTTGTGTTTACTTAATCATGGGTTGCCTTACACATGTTTTGTATGAAGAAATTATCTTTAATTCAATTAGAAGTGTGACAAGTGGATATAGCAGCTTGGCAGATACGGATTGAAGTCAGTGGCTGAAATTGCCATAAAGCCGTCTTATTAATGAATCCTGCTTTAAATTAAAAAACTGTGGAATAGTTTCTGGCCTCTCTAAAGCCTCTTTGCACTCACAATATTATGGAACGTCATAGTCAAGTGTGTCTATAGCTTAAAAAATTTAATCAAGATGTGCTAACTCAATCTTCAGGATTAATGGATATGTCTCTAACTGGTGGTAATGACGACCACCAAAATGCGTGGTGTTTGAGGATACTGGTAGGTAACTATTTTTACCATCTAATAGATTATGTTATCCATTACATCGCATGAGAGTAATAAAGAGACATTCAGAGACCGTATTTCGACACAAACAGATTATATCGCGCATATCGCCTCAGGATACCAAAATATCGTATTATAGACCGACTGATTCAATATGGAACTGACATTAGAATTCACACCAGTCGATTCAATTGGCTTGAAAACATTAAAAAGGCGGGAGCCTGTTACGATATTAAAATGTCAGCAGCAACAGAGATAAGATGTCCACAATGCAATAGTCTCTATGTTGCACCAAGCCCTGAGAATAAGAATAGGCTAGAGTGCAAGGAATGCGGTACACTATTCTGATAGGATCGATTGTTATCTGATAACTTGTCAGATGGCATATTTTCATTGGTTCAATCTGGGTAACCAAATCGGTACGTAAGGGATTAACTTCGTTCCAAACAACAACTTTCTCAACATTTTTCTATTCTGTTGTGTTAATTTAATGGCCAACTAAAATAGTGGTATTCCATATAATAGTAACGATAGAAAAGATGATATTTCTCAGTTTTCTATATTTCACTGCATATGCGGAAGCCTCTAATTATTATATTTCGCGAATGAGTAATAGAAATGGAAAAAATTCAAAAAGCGAAATGCTCTTCGCGCTGAACGTCATTTATGGCTCAGAACGAAGGTACCCTGCGTCCATTATATTCTGATGAGCAACGAGACCATCGACGTGGCGGTTGTGGCTGCGGCCTTGATCAGAGTTCCACATTCTTTATTCCAATTACTCTAGTCTTTAGGAACAGTATGAGAACCTTCGTCACTGTGTTAAGAGACGCATAACTTTCCTTAGTTCACGTATACTTTCCCGTTATAGATTGGTTGAATTGATTCTGTGTTCCGAAAATTTAATAAACACAAAAAGGTAAGCCAAGACTCCCATCACTTTCCACTATTTCCTATAATAGCTTCATAATTTCCAATAGTATCTTCATAACATCCTCTAACTTCTGCTCTTGTAGGTTCTTTCTTAAAGTAATTGGGCTCGGTGCTTGACAAACTATTGTCTACAGCGTCGTCGATGCAGTCATAAAATAATGGAAGCTCTTTATTCAAATCAGAATTACCCGTGTTGATTGGAATAAGTGGTACTGCCTTACCAAAAGCAATGCCTATTGTTGTGGTATGCAATAGTGAGAATGCACCAATTACCATTAGGGCAGCGAAAATACCTGTCACTTTGGTCACAAAAAACATTTTCGATTCATTCATACCAATTGTCTTCACAATAATTGCCAAATGGATTTAAGTGAGTTAGGATAGAAGACACTTATTATTACTTCAGTGAAATATTATGTATAGAAAATGTATTCATTTTACGAGCTTCATATGTGGCTGCCTTAGCTTCGATACTAAAGATCCCGTTTTGGTTGCTATTCCATATCCCTATGATCTGTGGTGCTAATTCGACTCATGTTAGAAAACAACCCATTAAAGTAAATACGTCAGGGTAATTGAAGTTGTTGTCACCCCCGAACAGCGAAATCTCGTCTGTGTTTTTCTCAAAAGAAATGGATCTTGACATGAATTCAAAAAAGATTCATTGTAAGTACACCATTTGAATAACAACGCATACTTAGTTTAAGTCAATCCTATACCACTGGCAGTTTATAGGACCATACTAGAACTGTAACAGGCCACCTTAAGTACAGGCGTCCTAATGACATAATACTTGGTATTTCTTCCTCTCGAGGTTTCAGCTGGCCAATCCCTACTACTACTCTCTGTTGTAGCAGTAATTTTTATAATTTAAATAGAGATGCAGCATTGTTTAAGGTCAAATGAATATCTACATTTGATCATCGAAATTGCATAACACTCTGACGTGAGGATAACAATAATGGTTGGTGCATTTGCTTATCATAGTCGCAAGGACGATCTAAATGCAGCATGACTAAAGATCTTATTATATAATCGATTGGTGTAATTATGCTGTGGTCAGAACATTCAAACAACGATATTACTATATTATAGCTGCAATACTAATAGGGGGTACAGTTTTGTACTTTTACCATAGTTATATAAACAGACCTATGTTCGCGCTAGAATTAGATCCAACCAAAGATACTACTGATATCTCAGGAACGCAATACAGAATCAGGCTTACAAATATCGGTCAAAATGAAGTGACTGGAATACTAGTGAATTTGGGAGAAGATGACATTCAGAATTTATCATCACTTCAGCCTGGTCAATCATATTTTTTTTATCCCAAGCCTGATACTAGTCCTGCTATGATTAGCGTTACTACAAAAGAAGGATTACATATTCAAGGCAATTACAGGTCTCCAACAAAGGTGTTAGGATTACCTGGGGCAGGAAGATAGTCACTTGAAATTCACATCTTTCTTTTGAATTAAAGTGTGGTGATTATTTGTCCACCACCTGATGGACAAACAGAATTTCCACATGAAGATGGCTGCCTAAACCTGTCGGTTGTAGATTGTGTTGCGAAATGTTAGCACTTTATCAAAATCTTCGTTCCGAATTAAACACTGATCCTCATATTTATGACTTTGCGGATGCTGGCAGATGTACATATGCGCTAGTCAGTTATTGCAACAGCTATAGCAACTGATTTGGTGTGTGAAATCGATATCCGTGTCGAAATGGTGGTCTTCCTTCTCCGATGAATCACAGCAGTGGGTTTTCCGTATTGTCCATGGCTGATTTCTATATCTATCATTTTTGCGGGTTTGTTCAAACATTTTATTATTGATTCTTTCGCAGCGAATATTCCAGCAAGATGAGGATACGGGTCAGAAAATTTAGTACAATATATTAATTCAGATTTTGTGAAAACTGAATGATAGAATCCTGTATTTCTGTCGTTTAGCGGCTTGCTTCGAAATCGTTTGACCTCTATTACGTCTGTTCCGACCTTCAAACTTTCAATAGTCATATGAAGGTGCTGTCAGGATATTGTGAATGATACATACCATATACCTTCGAAGTCTATAGCACGTATTTTAGTTCATCTGTCGTTTGAAGCTAGCTCTTACTGCTTACTTCATAAGTTTTCCATAAGGCTTGAATCATCGTATCAGCACGAATATGCCTTCCTGGCATGATTATGACAGATGTGCTAATAGTACAGTTGTTTCCAACAAGTGCTCCAAAGCGGTCTATCCCAGTATCTATTGATTTGCCTTTCTCGATTTCGTATGATATTTTTTG
>JBAUMZ010000178.1:0-4820 GCA_049578985.1 Nitrososphaeraceae archaeon | reverse complement strand
GCTTCTTTTATGGTCAGAAATCCATCCACTATTTTGCTTGGGATTTCCCTCAGGAATTCTGGAAATGTCTGCTGCGCCGTTAATGCCACCCCATTCTCGTCACCTTGAGTTTGGGAGCCTGTGCTCTGGCATCCAATGTTTATTGGGAAAAAGTCATTCCCACAAGCGTTGGTCTCTGATGTTGCCTGATTCTTGTCATAGGAAAATACACTTTCTGCTGATGCAAACTGTAATGAAGTCGTTGCAAGGAATATCGCTGCTGCTGTTACAATCGCGTAGTTCCGTATTTTTTCAGCTTTCATTGCTTTATCTAGCTTTTGTTTAGTTTATTTGGGTTGAGTGAATTGTAACTACCACTTAAATCTCATTTATCTACTTTATGATTTTACGGGCTGAATGGTAGCTGCTATGGTTAGTTAACACTTGTAGTTTCTGCTTTGCACCATTATCAATGCATATAGTACGATGATACTAACTATAATGATATTCTCTGTATGGCGGTAGATATTGCCTTCATTCCATGAAAAAAAGATCGCTTGAAGCATGAGTTCATTAATATAGCCGCACACAAATTACGCACGCCGATTCAACCCATACTAAGTTTATGTGGTGTACTTTGAGATAACTATGTGGTAAACTTTGAGATAACAAAGGATATTGGATGTTACGAGGATAGCTTATATGCCAATAATACCGAATTAAGGCGAGTACTCGATGCAATCGCTGCGATTCTGGACAGATTCGTTCTGAGATTCACACCCTATTACCTAATGCTCCTGCTATTCCCACCCTACTACCTCAACCTCGATTAAACATGCGAGTCAAACAGGTTAAACAGGTCAAGGATGAGGTAAAACAGGTCAAATGCCAGGTCAAATAGGTAAAATAATCCCATCTTCAGTGTCTCGAAACCGTACTAACATAGCTCGGTGGTCTCTAACTTAAGGCTGGCAAATGCCCCTCGGGGATTCAAGTTGATCAGATACCTTATTTGCAGTCACTGGACTGCGGCTTGGGGAATGAATTGGTTCTTCCCAAAGCTACATGTTCAGTTTATTCCTCTTTCCTACGACACCTCCACCAACTAGTGAGATAGTTGTAACCAAGAGAGTGATCAATGAAGGAGGTGGAGGTGCAAGACCCTCAGACTTTACTGTATCGGTTGCCGGGCAGGTATTCTGTCAATTCAAGCCAATTAACAGGCCAAGCCAATTTACAAAACTATGATATTAAAGATTAATATTCCACGATTAAGCAAAAACGGGTTATGAGTAAAGATGCAAGGGAGCTTTCCGAGCAGGAGGCTAATCAGCTAGAAAAGATATTTGAGCTTGCAACAGGGAGTCCAGGGTTCAGGAAATTATTGTCAGTAGATCCCTCTTCTGCTATCGATAGAACTAGCAACAGATTGGGGTTTACTTCTGGGAATGTTTCGCCGGAGGTGATTGACGTAGTTGCTTCACTAACGGAGGAAGAACTTTCTGTTTTGGCGACGATCAACAAGAAAACATTGGATATTGGGATCAGGCCACATCGATGGTTCTAGGTCGAATCATTAACCAACCTCTTTGGTCTGACCGATTCGCCTAATCAAGATCTTCTTTACCCTCGGATTCTGCAGAGTTCTTTTTATCCCTCTGTATTTCTAATTCGTGCACTACTTCTTGAACATACTTTTTCATCTCTGACTCCACAGTCGAAGAATCAGGGCCCGGCGCACTCATAATAATGTGTTCATGACGCTTTATTAAATCCGTGGTCTTTTTTTCAAGTTCATGGGTCAGATTAGCCATTCCAATGCTTGCTAAGTTCGACTGGTCTAACGTGCTCCGGAGCTGCTGGCGCAACCTCGAGTCCAAAGATATGGATATTGCAGAAGAGTATATCCCAGAAAAAAAGAGGTACGCCCCCAAGACCAGAAAAGAACTCGACACTAATCCGAATGGGGGATAGGCTCCGGCTGAAGGATTTGCAAAAAATGAAACAAAGAGTATCGCAATACCTCTTGCAGAAACTGAGAGGTATTCTCTTATTCTGCTGCTTGCGGCCTCGCCCAAACTTCTTGAAATGATGATAAACGCTAAGCCCAAGAGAAAACCCTCGGTAATCATGCCACCAAAAGCCATCATGGTATACGTTATAATTTCCCTATCAAATATGGTCCCGACTGATGGCAGGTAGAATACTATTGCAATATGTCCTATGACCGCACTGGCCAATGGAGCTAGGAGCAACACCCAATACTTTAGCAGACCGACTTTTCTTGAATATCGATTCAACATGATCGCAGTTGCTATCCATACAAAGTAAGATAATGGAATTACAAGCATATTGGCAATAAAGACTATTAGCGTTGCAAAATCCTGTGGATTAGCCTGAAATGATTCCTGCTGTATCGTCTGAGGATTAACGGTTTGGGGAGAAGCCTCCAATATGAAAACTAGGGCTGGCAACGCTGCAGACAAAAATATGAAGCAGATTATCAAAGTTGCTGCGAGATACATAACCACCAGTGAATTTTTCTTGTCTAGTATGTACCACTGGAGCAGCTTGTAGGACATTACGGACAATATTACAGTGCCCGCTGACCAACTCACAGCAAGAGCCGCGACTGGAAATGGGGTCGAATATTGCGAAGATACGATTACTTGAGCTAACACTATCAAAAACGCTCCTATGCTTATATACTGGATAGTAGGTACGGCCCTGGAGAATTTGTTTAGCGCATTATTTCTAGAGACGATATCCATCTTTATCCTGCCAGAATCTCGAAATGTTATGATGATTCCAGTGATAGCAGCAACAATAGCAATGGTTGCGAATAGCAATACTCTGTATTCATCAATAATAATTTCTTTGATTACCTGAGAAACGTCACTAAGTAAACTGTCTGAGAGAAGGGTAATAATGAAGATGAGGACGGCTAAAGAAAAGATTAAATCTTGGCGTGGTTTCGAGACTATTATGTGGTTGTCTCCTTTTTTAGCGACCATTAAATAGTAGATAGACTCACATTAGATATTTAAGTATAATTAGATACTTTGCAGGTAAACTTATTGTTTTCAGCTTATTTTTAGTAGTGTAAGACGGGGTGCAAGTATCCTATTTTGGTCATGGCCTATCAAACTCATACTTTATCTATAAGATGTCGTAAATCCAATTCGTGGTATAATGACAGGTCAGGGTAACAGGTTCAGTACAAGATTAACCATCAAACTGCAGTATATGACTTTGGGTATCAAAGAATACCCTGTTACTAAAATGTCAAGAGAAGAATCTCGCTCGTGGTTTAGGAACTACCTTATTGTCATGCATTCTATCATACGCGCCAGTGTACCGCTAATGAATGCTGCTCTTCATAGATGCAGAGAAACGGAAGGCGACAAGCTCCTATCCATGCTGGGGAAATATTACCAGAAACACATGATCGAAGAGATGCATCACGATGAGTGGGCCTTGGATGATCTTGAATCAATTGGATTCACTCATCAGCAATCATTCTCCCAGAAGCCGTCACAATCTGTTGCTGAGTTAGTAGGAAGTCAGTATTACTGGATCTACCATTGGCATCCAGTTTGTTTACTTGGATACATTTCATTTTTGGAAGGGGCTCCCCCAGAGCAGGATCAGGTTGAGAAGTTGATGGATGTAACTGGATATCCTGAAACTGCCTTTCGGACCCTCTCGAAGCATTCAACCCTCGATCCCAATCATCGGGATGATCTGAATTTATTGATTGACGAGCTCCCTCTAAGCTCGGATCATGAGAAATGGATAACATCCAATGCCTTGTATACGGCTTCTAAATTCAGCAAAATTACCGAGAGCATTCTCGGATAGGTAGTGCCTCGACCGATTTGTGTCGGTAATAGGTATAGTTAGACTGTGATAATCGAGTCAGCTAAAACGGAGTAACAAATTCGATATGATCGTCAAATCCCGGTTCAAGAACATTGGATATCGCATTTCCTCGCTTGATACCTTGCAGCTGTTCGGGATTTTGATGAGTATCGGAGAAGGGACCCCACACAACAAGTGCGCCTATCGCTAGAAGTTTTGTCGGCATTAAATTACCACCCAGTTGCTGCATCTGAATGGAGCTGAATTTCGGAGAGCTCATTTTGTACACCGCGTTTCTTTGATTCCAAGTCGGTGTAGCTCGATTTTGTAGTATTGGCTGCCAATTTATGTATATGACCTTATATTATTTTCAGCCAAGGACTCCAAGAAAGGTCTTTGTAAATCTTTTCTTGGCTATTTGAAAAGCCCTGATGCTCATTTTGCCTACCTCCTTTTCTTCCCTTAGGAACCTCACCTCAACACCGGCTAGCCAATACTTAGGTATTGTACTAAGTGGTAATGGGTAATTGCAGCACCTAGGTAAGATATCTGACATAGATATTCCTTATAAGTTCGCCAAAATCTATAAGCGTCTACCAACGGGCTTTTTTCTTTTTGAGGGTCAGTTCTTGTTTCCTCTTTTCCCGCTGCTGGTGCAGGTTGCTGTCTAGATTTGACTTCCTGTGTGTCTGCGATCCTCTTTTCATTCAGTTGACTGCATTTCCATACCTCCGGCTTTGTTACAGCGTCATCAAAAAACGAACGTAAGTCGACTTGGGCTAGTTTAACTTTGGGATTTTGATTGCTCTCTCTTGTTCGTTGTATCGAATCCCTAGAGGAATGAGGCTTCTCGCTTTGTTCCGAAGGAGGATTTCTCGTAGTTGAGTTATAAGCAAACTGTGTTTAGCCGAAAAAGCTAAGCTGTACTGCACTTTCTTCTGAGATGTATTGATATCAGAGGTTACAGGAGTTGATTTCTC
>JBAUMZ010000177.1:0-6672 GCA_049578985.1 Nitrososphaeraceae archaeon | reverse complement strand
ACCCTCACCAATACCATCACCAATACCATCACCAATACCATCACCAATACCATCACCAATACCATCACCAATACCATCACCATCATTACCAACAATTATGCAGCATTTGGGTTCGGCCGGCAGTTTTCCTTTTGCCACCTCAGAACAAATCTTACCAGCTTGTTCTAGGTGAACCTGAGGCGTTCAAACTCACCCATAATGAACTTGGCTCCAGCAGGTAGCATGGCTATAGACTGTTTCATCGATTCACCGATTCTTTCGTCCTTTCCCATCTTTGATATTACTTCATTCATATGCTGACGATCCCTATAGTAGATAGACTCGATCCATACTTCCTCATCTTGATTTGCTGATACTGTTTTGGCAATATTGTCAAGTCCATCCATTGGCACATTACTGTTGTTATTGCTTAACTTGAAAATGTCATAGTGTAAGATACCATACTGCTTCATCATACCGTATGCTTCTTTGCATAGTTGTAACATTGCGTCATGGTTGTTCTTGGGGACTCTATAGATAATATGCGAGACTATGCTATCATCATCATTATCATTTATTGAATTAGAGCTGCTCATATGGTTGTAGTGTATTTGACTGTTATAAAAATTGGTAAGGAATCAAAGAAATTGATGGGTCAAGCTTTACTCATTGGTGAGGAGGAAGAGCGTGACAATCCTGAAGCAGAGGATTACGGCTGGCGTCTACTAATGCTAACGGATTGAACTGGTTAGCCACTAACAAAGTAATACTTTACTTCTCCTTATTTGCTATTAATATCATGACCACAGATATCGCATAGATATTTTGTGTTATGTTCTTTGCAGTACCAACCTTTTTCCTTATGCTGTTGCTGTTCTTGCTTCTGGTCCTCTTGGTGTTGCTTGAGATAGTGAGAACTAGGATAGTGTCTTGTCATTCCTTGCTGGGAAGACAGAAGCCCTCTTTTATGGTTTAAGTTATACTACTTGGCGTTTGTTGCCGGACTTACCAAAAGTTCTGTGCTAGTTTTCAGAAGTGACAATTAGGAGGTACCACTTTGCTCGTTTCGCTGCATCTTCCCAGATCTTTTGTGAATCCTTTACCTTTTCGGGATATTGTATTTTGGTATATCGTGTGAGCACTTCGCGACCTTCAGGGTATTTTTTTGCATGATCGTAAATCGAAGCTATATCCTTCAAGATTGATATTATAGGATAATGATAAAACTCAATTATGTTCTTATCATTTATCTCTCCTTCATTTATTTCTCCTTTGTGCACCCAATAATTAAGATGTCAAGTATGCCTTACTAAGGGAGCTACAATAGACAATCTCTTCTGAAACCATTTCTTCTTGACTTGTGGCTCCCATGCATCCGAATATGGATTATCAATCTCAAACCGATTTTCCTCATCACTCTTCGAATATCTTATCGAGAAAATTATTTGCTACATTGAACTGCTCTGATTTTCGTTTATGACGACGCCCGAAGTAAAATAGCAGCGCGGTAACGATCAGTCCTACAACAGCTTTAAAGTCGCCTGTCTCGATGCCAAACAGTTCTAGTGTCATATCACTATCAATCCTATTGGTCCAAGCACAAGCAAAATGTAACGAAATGATCTAGCCTTTTAGACTTAGCGAGTTCAAGACTATGCACTTACCTCCGTGAGTCAATACATCAGATTATAATGTAAGTAAAGGTTCTCGCGTCGGTCGTCCTAGATATTACCTATGCAAGATTTGACATCATCAGATCCTGCTATCCATTACCATTATGCGTGTGTAACCTCTAAAGACCGAATATCATAAAGACTGATATAGTAATACCTACCACGCTTGCGAGAAGGAACAACGTTGAACATTACGATGTACATAGTCACAATGACACTATCTATGGTCTTAGCGGATTCTGTTGGTCTGTAATCGATAGGATAAACGCCCTTATCGTCAGCAGCCATTTCCTCACCTATTTTATCCTCCAATCGCTTACGATATTTCTCGTAATCGGGCATTGTTATGAGCACAGTAATGACTAACAATCCCATTTTCTTGTATTGCTCCCAATGATTCATACATAGAGCAATTCGTTCTCCAGTAGAGGTTAACACCCCCTCATATTTTGCGGTAGTCGAGCACCCTTGATGTCCACATTCTTCATAATCGTCTCCTGTTCCCATAATCTGTTTCTGTTTGGTTTGGTTTTAACGCTTAATGCGTTTCGACCCAGAAGTATTTCTCGGTAGTTAGTATTACCCGGTCGTTAGAGTGTAATGCATGTTATTCATCAGTAGAAGTTTGTTATACCAATATTGGTTTATTAATAAGATTTGTAAAACCTGAATGTGCAGTCTAAAAAGGATAATACAGTTTGTAAATTTATTTTCATTACCGGCGGAGTTATGTCTGGTTTAGGTAAGGGAGTAATTACAGCCTCAGTAGCCAAGCTCTTGCAGCTATGTTGCTATAACGTTTCCTGCGTAAAAATAGATCCATACATTAACTATGACGCTGGAACTATGAATCCAACTGCTCATGGTGAAGTATTTGTCACCGAAGACGGCGGGGAATGCGACATGGATCTAGGAACCTATGAACGTTTTCTGGATATCTCAATTTCGAAAGACCATAATATAACAACTGGAAGGATATATTCGGACGTAATTCAAGCAGAGAGAGGTGGAAAATATCTTGGCCAATGTGTCCAGATAATTCCTCACATAACGGATACTATAAAGGAAAGACTAAGAGAGGTATCAAGGGAAGATAACCTAGACATTCTAGTTGTTGAGTGTGGTGGCACGGTCGGAGACATTGAAAGCCTGCCATTTCTAGAGGCATTACGGCAATTAGAATTGGAAGTGGGAGATTCTAATACGCTAGTAATTCATGTTACACTTGCACCCGTTTTGGATGTAGTCGGAGAACAAAAAACCAAGCCTACACAGCACAGTGTACAAGAGTTAAGGAGAATTGGGATACAACCGGACATACTAGCAGTCAGGTGTAGCACACCTTTAACCTCCGAAGTTAGACACAAGATTTCACTCTTTGCAAGCGTACCAGAACAAAATGTGATTTCATGTCATGATGCTCCTTCAATCTACAACGTTCCTGAGATGCTCCAAGAACAGCACATAGTTAATGCCATAGGCAACAAGATATTGCTTAGGCGGAGAAAGCCTCTTTTGGGTGACTGGAAATCAGTTACAAGAGGTTTTTACAATCACAAGGGTTCAGTTTCAATTGCTGTCGTAGGCAAGTATGTTTCTCTACCAGACAGCTATGTTAGCGTATATCATGCACTATCACACTCAGCAGCACAGATTAGAAAGAAACTGCAGGTAGAATGGATCGAATCTGAAAGATTTGAGCAGAGTGACAAGCCTCACAGCATCGAATATTTAAACAAGTTTGATGGAATCGTCGTCCCCGGAGGTTTCGGCAGGAGAGGAAGTGAGGGAATTATTAAGACCGCAGATTACGCAAGGATTAGTAACATACCTTACTTGGGAATTTGTTTTGGATTTCAGCTTGCTTTGGTTGCATTTGCTAGGTATGCCTGCGGAATTAGGGAGGCTAGCTCAGCAGAGGTGGACCCAAAAGTCAGAGATCCGATCGTGGAATTTATGCCTGAGCAGCGGGATACTCCTAGACTGGGAGGTTCTATGAGATTAGGAAGTCATGAAGTCATTATCAGAACGAAAACTATGGCTGAGAAAATATATCATACAAACGCTATTAATGGAAGACACCGGCACCGATATGAACTCAACCAAAGATATCTAGAAATCTTGGAAAAATGGGGATTGGTTTTATCTGGATTTTCAGACGGGGGCAAGCGCACTGAAATATTAGAGATACCAAAACACAAATTTTACTTCGCAACACAATACCATTCAGAATTTAGTAGTAGGCTGGGAAAGCCAGAAAAGAGTTTTTTGGCTTTTGTAGAATCCGCCTCAGCTAGAGCTTGAGCTCATAAATTCGCTGCCTGGCGTCACGAAGGGAAGTCTTTTTTTTCACATAGCCGCGAGTGAGAAGATGCCTTAATGCTAACCTCACTGTTCGTTCTGGAAGCATCGTCCGAGTTGATAGATCCCTCTGACTTAGAGCACCCTCATACTCTAAAGTCTTGAGAAGCAACTTTGCACTTGGTGGCATACTCAACAAATCCTCAGCAAGTCTTACTTTTTTGGCAATTAGCGAGAGTATAGATGAATTTCCTGAGAGCCTAACTAGCTTAGCTGGAACCTGATGTTTTGAGCATTGAAGTGATTTCTTAATTCCCATCCTAGTGCCTCCATCAAGAACAATTTCACAATGATATCTGCTAACTATATCTGCTACCTCTACTGTGGTATCATTTGGGATTATCAAAGGCCGTCTTGTGTTGTCCAACGAATTAACAGATACCACAACGAAGACCTGAGATTTCTGTAAAACCATGGGACCCCCGGCGGACATTGAATAAGCGGTGGAACCAGTTGGGGTAGACAAAATTAGGCCATCACTGTTGTCACGCCAGACTGTTTTCTCATCTATTCTCAATACATGCTCCATTAAAGTTGCACTTTTGCTTGGGAATATCGCCACATCGTTGAGTACTGGTTCTACTTCCCTGCCATCCACCTTTACTGCAATTCTAAACACCTGGTCGATCTCGAAATTTCCTTTGTCAATTCGATTTAGAGATGCTTCTAGATCGCGAACATCGAGTTGTGCAAGGAATCCTGTCGAATCAGATTCGTATATTCCCAAGACGGGGGCAGAATCTGTAACCACCTTATGAAAGTAATCTAGAATCCCTCGATCACCTCCCGCAGAGATTATGAGATCAACATCCCTAGCGGCACGATAGTCGCCATTTCTCATTAGTTGAACGTTGAAACCACCAAAATCTAGGACTTTCTTGATCTGATGAAGTAGTGTCGAATCTCTAGCTTGATTCACAGAAATAGCGACCTTCATGACGACTAATAACTCACATAAGCAAGTCCAATTTAAATATGAAGAATCGTACGTGAATTCAAATTCCTATTTGTGAGGCGAACAAATAGGAATGTTTATCTTATTCTACAAGTATCAACACGATTGAAATTTTTGCATAATAGGCATTTACATTATAGACACATAATTCATCTCATTTGTTGTAAAGTACCTATACAGATTCTTTATGTATCCAAACATTGAATTACCAGTGAATTGCATGAATGCGCTTAACATTGTGGTGAAAGGTAAATTGAATACTTCCTCAAACCTCTGGTATTGGCCTGATATAACACCGCATTTTCAAAGTGTTTACTTTTCCAGTGAACCCACAATCCACCTAAATGGTTTCGCCAGAATTATCAATTCAATCTTTAGTCTTTAGGATCAGGATAGGATAAGATTTAAAGGATAGCTCATTTGTAGCAACTATTGGATGCCAAAGAAAAGGGCAAGTAGGGGCAGAACAAAGGGAGGAAAAGGAAGTTCAGGTACTGTGCATTGCAGTCAGTGCGGGGCGATGGTTCCTAGGGATAAGGCAAAGAAGGTAACTGGTCGGGTAACCCTCGTAGAACCTACTCTCGCAAAGGAGTTAAAAGCCCAGGGTGCTTATATCGCCCCTTCGTCAGATGTTAAATTCTATTGTGTCTCCTGCGCAGTCCACAGGGGAGTAGTAAAAGTCAGATCTGAAAGTGAAAGAAGGAGTACTGGTAGATTAAGATAATTACTTCAGCCCGTCGATGATAGTTGTTTGGTTACCTCCAACACTCTCTGAACTAATGTAAAGCCGGCTACTATCGATACGATTATGACTGCCCACTGCGAAGACCCGTAGAGCGGTAGCATTCCAATAATGGCCAGTAACAAAAGCCTTTCTGCTCTCTCACCGATACCTATTCCTTGCAGTGGAACTCCGAGCGATTCTGAACGCGCTCGAACATAACTCACTAAAAGCGAGATTGATATTGCGATCATGCACGTTATTGGATTTGCAAGGGTTCCCACTGCAATTCCTATGTAAACAATCGATTCTGATACTTTATCATACAGTGAATCAAGAAAAGATCCCCTTTTGGAGGTCTTTTTGGTGAAGCGAGCAACGCTTCCATCCACTAGGTCAAAGAATCCGGAAATGATGAGGAATATCCCGCCGCCTAGAGAAAAGTAATAGGAATGTTGGTGGTCTAGTATGGATGCACTCCCATAAATTGCTGCCGCAATGACAGAAGTAATCAAACTCAATCCAGTCCAAAAGTTAGGAGAGGGATTTATTTTCGAGAACTCCTTTCCAATACTGAGCAAAAGAGGTTGGATCTGACCCCTCAATCGGTTGAGCAAAGTGCAGGTAGTTCTTAGAGTTGTCGACTGTATAAATTTTCTTGAAATTGCATCCTCTCACCTAAATTAGCGTTGATTCTCATCTTTGGCTTCGTTCAAATATATCAATAAAAGGTAAGTTTTGACACTGATTAAATTTACTTCTAATGTTTCTTAATTCTTTAATAATCATAGGCAGTTGAGTAGTCTGATATGTTGGTCGAAGAAGATGACCTGAAAGCGAATTCTAATACTCTAGCCGACAAGGTTCTTATAATAGGTTTGGGCCAGCTTGGCCTTCCAGTAGCAAAATATGTGAAGGAGAAAGGATTTGATGTATACGGATATGATATTAGTCAGAAAGCCATACAGCGTGCAGAAAAGATA